>JARRLH010000178.1:0-6554 GCA_037387205.1 Desulfofustis sp. | reverse complement strand
CGGGCCTAGGCTGCGGGCCGATTTTCACGCCATGCATCCCCAATTCAGCTCTTGCAGCTACAGACAATGTGCTACTTGGTGCCAAAAATCTTGTCGCCCGCATCTCCGAGCCCCGGCAGGATATAGCCGACTTCGTTGAGCCGCTCATCCACCGCTGCCACGTAGATTTCCACATCCGGGTGGGTGTCGGTCACCCTTTTTATGCCTTCCGGCGCCGCCACCAGAAAAAGCCCCTTGATGGTCTTGCAGCCCACCCGCTTGAGCGTGTCGATGGTGGCAATCAGCGTCCCCCCGGTGGCCAGCATGGGATCGAGGATCAGGGCAATGCGCTTGTCCATCTCACTGGTTGTTTTCACATAATATTCCACCGGCTGCAGGGTTTCTTCGTTACGATAGAATCCAACCACACTGACCTTGGCGGTGGGAATCATGTCCAGCACCCCGTCCATCATCCCCAGGCCGGCCCTGAGAATCGGTACGATGGTAATCTTCTTGCCCTTTATTTCCTCTACTTCGACCTCCCCCGCCCACCCTTCGATGATTTTGGTCTGGGTCTCCAGGTCCTTGGTCGCTTCATAGGTCAACAGACGGGCAACCTCCGAGGACAGATCCCGAAAATCCTTGGTGTGGATGTCTTTCTCGCGCAGCAGACCGAGCTTGTGGTTGATGAGGGGGTGATCAGCAACATGTACCGTCATGGCAGCCTCCTGGTCAGACCGGAACCGAAGCCTGTAGCTATCTGTAATGTATGGACAAAAAAAGAAACGTCGCGCGCTGCTTGCTGGTTAGGGCGAGGCGGACGCAGGTTGATCATAGGGCGGAATAACGTATTTGTGTGAGTTGGGAGAACAGAGAAATCGCCCCTCTTTTATAGAAAGAATCAGGGGTAAAAAGCAAGCAATTTAAGCGCCTTTTCCAGGGGACAGCCGCCGGGCTCTGTTTCTCAACATGGGCAGCAGCTGGACTGCTATGATACCGATGAAAATCAGCGAGGCGCCGGCTAATTCAAGTGCGGTGAGGCGCTCTCCCAGAAAAACAAATCCGGCCAGGGCCGCAAATACGGTTTCCGAGCTCAGAATGATCGCCGCATCTGCCTCATGGGTAAAGCGCTGGGCGACAACCTGCAGAGTAAAACCAATACCCGTCGACAGCATACCCGCATAAAGAATACCAAACAGACCGGACTGCAGGTCGATGAGGCTGGGCTGCTCGACGGCGATGCCGAGAACGGTGCCGCACATCCCGCAGACAAAAAACTGTCCGCAGGCGACCACCAGCGGGGCTCTCGTCCTCACTGCCATGGTTCCCACCAGGATGACATGGCAGGCCCAGAACAAGCTGGAAGCAATAACCCAGATGTCGCCCACTTTGAGATCCAATGCCTGGGCGCCGCTCATGATGTAGGTTCCCAGCAGGCAGAGGACCGACGCCGGCCAGGCGGACCAGTGAATATTTCTTTTCAGCACCAGAAGAGAAATTATTGGCACCAGAGGGACATAGATCGCCGTCAGGAAGCCGGCATTGGTCACCGTGGTATGGAAAATACCGTACTGCTGGAGGGCTGCGGCCGTGAACAAAACCACCCCGGTGCAGAAAATACCGAACCAGCCGGAAGCAGGCAAGGACTTCTCTGTCTGGACGAGCTGTCGATATTGACGCAGGGCAAAAGGCAGCACGAAGCAGGCGCCGACCAGCATCCTGATGCCGGTAAAGCTCATGGTTTTTAGGCCGCCTGTTCCCACCTGCTGGACCACAAAGGTGGAGCCCCAGATGAGTGCGGCGAGCAGCAGCAGCCCATTGGCCTGCAATCTGTTCATACTCTTCTACGAAATAATAGGTCTTCTGTGGTCGGGCGGAATGAGCAGAGCCCTGCGTGAAAGCTGTTGGACTATACTTGCTTTTGGTAAATTTGCAAGCTGGCCGGCACCCCTTAAACCCCATTGCAAATACCACTCTGTGGTGGTCGTTACCCGCTAAAATCACTTGAAAAATCAGGATTGCAATGGTACTACATTCGTCTATTTAAACGACCATCATGGATTTACCACACTAGCGAGGAGCTGTAATGAAGCACGAAACGCACCATGTATCCCTCAGACGCACTGTAACACCGATCCTCTGCGCTGCGCTTTTCTCTCTGCTGCTGGGCGGCACCGTCTACGGTGATACCTGTATCACCTGCCACACCGACGAAGATCTGCTCGAGGAAAATCTGGCTGAGGCCCAGACCAAGACCTCGGCAATGCAGGCCGGCAGCGGCTGAGGCGGCGCCGTGGCTCCGTTGGAGCCGCAGGAAAAAGTACTGGTCTCTGAGGAATTCCTCGATTCCACCCACGGCGAACTGGCCTGTGTGGATTGTCACGGCGGCGACGACACCGCCGACGACAAAGAAAGCGCCCACGAAGGGTTCGATCCCCAACCATCCATCAACAATCCCCAGGAGACCTGCGGTGAATGTCATGAAGAGGCTGAAACCGTGCCGCAGTCTTTGCACATGACCCTGTCGACCTTTCCAGGCTACCTGGAAAAGCGGGCCAGCGAGGACACCTGGGAAAAAGTCGATCACGGCAGGGAGCGACACTGCGCCGCCTGTCACACAAGCTGCGGCGGCTGCCACGTCAGCAGACCGAAATATTCCGGCAAAGGATTCGTCAACGGCCATATCTTCAGCGCCAAGCCGGATCCGGTTAACCAGTGTACTGCCTGTCACGGCAGCAGGGTGGGCAATGAGTTCTTCGGTGCCCGCGGCCAGGGTGACGTCCATCTCCGGGAATACAACATGAGCTGTGAAGACTGTCACTCTGCCGAAGAGATGCATGCCGCCGCCCCGGAAGGCCTGGAGAACCGTTATCACCTCGAAGAGGCGGCCAACTGCAAGGACTGCCACCAGGACCTGCAATATGGATCGGTGCGTGACCACCGTATTCACAACAACAAGGTTCAGTGCCAGGTCTGCCATTCACAGACCTATGTCAACTGTTACAGTTGCCACACCGGTACCGATGAGGAGGGCATCGCCTATTTCATCAACAATCATGAATTCGAGGGCATGAAAATCGGCTTCAACCCCGACCGCATTCCCAGCAACAACTACAAATATGTCATCCTCAGGCATGTGCCGGTCGATCACAAGCTGTTCGATTACTATATCAAGGACGGCTTCCCCCGTTTTGATGTCGCCTCTACCTGGAAACGGGCCTCACCTCACAATATTCAGCGCCGTACCTGGCAGAATGCGAACTGCAACAATTGCCATGGCCAGCGCGATTTATTCCTCGACGAGAGCGATCTGCTCGACTACGAGATAAAGGCAAACATCGGGGTCACCGTGGCCGACGATCAAATCCCACCCAAGCGGGCCCGGGTCATGCCGCTCAATATCGACAGCTCGAGGGTCAATGCGTCACGGGTTGTGACCGTCGAATGGCTCAATGAGCACCTCGATGACGACAATCTTGTCATCCTCGATGCCAGAAGCGAGAGCGACTACGAGCATGGTCACATTCCCGGCGCCATCAGTCTGGATCCGAATGCAACCGAGGGCTTGAGGACCGACCCCTATGCCGATGCCGCCCTGACCATCGAAGAGGACGAGACCCTGGCCGAGACACTCGGGGAATATGGGATCGCCATTGACGATCATATCGTTGTTTACGCCAAGCGGGGCATGGATGCCGGCTTCCTGCTGGGCATCCTCGATTATGCCGGAGCTGAAAACATTGCCATTCTCGACGGCGGGATTATGGCCTGGGAGCTGGCCGATTATGAGATCTCCGACGAAGAACCCGACTGGGAAGAAAAGACCTTTGCCATCAAATCCAGGAAAAACCTTATCGTGGATAGCGAGTACCTGAAGGAAAATCTCGACAATCCCAATATGAAAATCGTCGATGTCAGGGTCATGCAGCAGTCCACCGGCCTGATGGGTCATGGCCTCGCCGACCGCCCGGGCAGCATCCCCGGCTCGGTGAAGTTCCCTCTGCCCGGCCTGTTCATGGACGACTCCTATCTGAAGAGCGCCGAGGAGCTTCTCTGGGTGCTGCGCGAAAGAAACATCAGACCCAATCAAACCATCGTCGTCTCCTGCAATACCGGCAACTGGGCAGCCGCTGCGATGTTCATGCTGCGTTATCTGGGGTACCCGGACGTGAAGCTGCACGACGAATCCTGGATCAACTGGGAAGACTGATCCGGAACCTCAAGAATTTTTAGGCCAATGCACAAAGGCCGGCCGGACAATCCGGTCGGCCTTTTTCTTGTGCTGGGTAGTACCGGTTAAATTCCCTGGATAGTCTCCAGGATCTGAGGATTGGCTTCGTCTTCGGCCAGAATGATGTGGCAGGCCTCGCAGTCCATCGAGATGGTCTCGCCCGCGCTGGTTTCATGCTCGTCGTCATGGCAGCGGAAGCAGCCCGAATTACCCTGGTGGCCCCGCAGACTTCGGTAGGTGTTCCAGCCGATCTTCATGGAGGGCCAGACATTTTCCAGGTATGCCGCCTGCACGCCTGAAACCGCTTTCTCCAGCATCGGCATATTGTTGTTGACCACATTGGGGTATTTGAGCCGATACCAGGCGCGCAGTTCGGTGGCAATCTTGTTTTTCGCCTCCTCGTGGCTTTGGTAATCCCTGGTGATCAGCTCGTAGCCGATTTTCCGGATATAGGGCAGTTCGGTGGGGATGGCTCCCAGCAGGAGCTTCTCGTCGATCGCGTCTTCCGGCGTTTTATAGACATGGGTTGGCCGATTGTGGCAGTCTATGCAGTCCATTTCCCTGGTATAGGTCTGCTGTTCAGGCGGTACATTGCCGCCGTGCTTGTCGAAGACCACCGTGGTGCCGTCCGGCTTGATGAGCGTGACCTGGCTTATCTCCTCGCGTTCCCAGTCGCTGTGCGTGTAGGTGATCCTGTTTTCCTCGGCAACATGCCAGTGGATGCCGTGGGCCTCCGATCCCTGGTAACCGCCGGACCCCACCTTGAGCAGCATGACCGTCTGCACATGGGTATTGTTCTCGTCGGAGAGAAACTTATCCTTGATGTAGAGCTTGTCTCCATGAAACAATTCGGGCCGGTGGCACTCCTCGCAGGTATCGCGGGCCGGGCGCAGGCCGTGCACGGGGGTTTCGATCGGTGTGGCATACGATTTCGCCACCACCGCAACCAGCTGCCTGGTTCCCGACAACTTCGATTTGACAAACCACTGGGCGCCCGAGCCAATATGGCATTCGACACACTTGACCCTGCTGTGGGGGGATTTCATATAGGTGGCATACTCAGGCTCCATGACCGAGTGGCAGAGCTGGCCGCAGAACTCGTTTGACTCGGTGTAGTGGTAGCCGGTATAGGCCAGCAGAATGATCACGAACACATTGACGAAGGTCAAACTGGTGGCCAGGAATATGATCTTCCTGAGCTTGATGAAGTTTTCCGGTACCGACAGCTTGTCGCTGAGATATTCATGGGTAAACAGGCCGACATCTTCTTTGCCCTTGAAGAAAAAAAGTCCCAGAAAAATCAGCACGAGCCCGATGATGAAGGCCGGGGCAACAAACATGTAAAGCACGAAGCCGAAATACTGATTGTGGATGAAGCCGAACAATTCGAGCAGAATCCCCCCCAGCAGAATCGGGAATGATGCCGTAGTCATGGTCGCCCCGACCAGCGACAGCTTGCTCCTGGCGATACCGTTTATGAAAGCCCTGATGATTTGTGTAAATTTGACCAAAACTGATCCCTCCGCTGAAAATCTTTATCGTTTCCTTTAACCCTTTCTGTAAAAGATCAAGAGTACTACATTGTCACTTTGATTTAAACGATTTTCAGCGCTAATCATCCCACCGATCCGCAGCCATCCGCAAGCCTGGGTCCGGCTCGAAGCCCCGAGAGTTGCACACGCGAATTAGACAGAACGACAGCGTCATCGCGGGGTAGTGCGGCCAGTCTGAGCGTAAAATCTACTTTTCCGTCTCGGTCTTCACCTCTTCGTCCACGGTTTCTTCCAGGTCGCCCAGTATCCTCTTGCACTGATCCATATTGGCCTGGGCCGTATCCACCAGTTTCTGGGCCAGAAACGAAAGTCCACCGGTGGCAACGAAGGCGGTGTAGCTCGCATACTTCTTGGCGACATCAGCCACATCGATGCCTATCTTCGGTTCGCCAAGGGTGCCGCCGACGTGGACCAGCGAGGCCAGACCTATGTTGGTGAGCCCGCTTATCGGTCCCCTGGCTTTGGGCGCGATCCCCACGTCCAGCTCCTCGGTCTTCAGGTTGATCTCCCCTCCCCCCATCCAGGTTACTTCGCTGGTCTGGGCGGCAATCTTCCTGTGGAAGTCGGCAATTCCGTCCTCGATATCCAAGCGGATTACGGCGCATTCCAGTGTCGTCTTGTCGCTGTCCAGGGGGTTCAGATTGGACAGTAACCCGGCCCCGAACTGGCTCATGAACGATTTTTCCAATTCCACATCCTTCAAATCGGCGGCAAAATGGCCGTTCAGGCTGCCCATGATATCCGCTACTGACTTCCCCTTGCCGTCAAGGTCGACATTGATATTGAAAAGC
>JARRLH010000177.1:7410-14715 GCA_037387205.1 Desulfofustis sp. | reverse complement strand
CGGAACTCGAGCCCGGGATGGGCGGTCTGACTTCACGCGGTGCCTCCGGCCATCAGGTGTCTCACGCCTTTCTGCTTCACCTGGCGCCTCTCGGCGGGAGGGTCTATGACGACCAGTGGAACCCGATCGTCAACAACGAGGCCGGGGTTAATGCAGGTGAGGCTCTGAAAAAGATCCTGGAGTGCGGTCCGGAGGGTGGAACCTCGTTTGGTTTTGCCGAAATGAAAAACGCCTTCCTGCAGGGCAATGCTGCCATGTTCTTGGACTCTACCGTTGTTGCCGGAGAGGTTGATGATCCTGAAAAATCGAAAATCGTCGGCAAGGTCGGCTGGGCGTTGCACCCCGAGGGCGTGCGCCGCGGCTCCCAGACAGGCGGGTTCGGTATAGGCATCCCCAGCTGACGTAAATGCAAAATTTCCTCATATGAAAATTTTTGCCGAAGCGTTGAAGTATGCCGATCCGGACTGGCGCCCCATCATCCCGACCTGGGGCGAGCTCAACAATGAGCTCGGCACCACGCTTTCCAAGGCACTGACGGGTGATATGAGCGTCAAAGAGGCATTGGATATAGTTGCCGAGCGGGCTCAGGCAATCCAGGAGAAGGCCGGCTACTATACCTGGCAGCAGTAGTTCAGGCCGACAGGGCTATTCGCATGACTGCCGGGAGTCGGAGATACGGCGCCCGGCAGCGTCTCAGACAGCGATGAGGTTGGCGTAAAGGAGTGTTGCAGATGAAACCGACAAGAATCTTGAACAGGGCCACACCGTACCTCTTTCTGGCACCTGCCGGTATCATTCTCATCTTTGCACTGCTCTATCCCATCGGCTATCTCACGATGGCCAGTTTTTTCGACTGGCGTATGGGGACACCTTTCTCCGATGCGGTATTTTATGGTTTCAAGAACTATGCCTGGATCCTGAAGGATCCCAATTTCCGTGAATCCTTCATGGTGACCATCACTTTCGCCTTTACCGTGGTAGTTCTGGAAATGGTCATCGGCGTGGGTCTGGCTCTGATGCTTGAGCGTCCCATTCGCGGGATGTCGGTGTTTCGGACCATTTTTATCCTGCCGATGATGATCGCTCCGATCGTCGTCGGCCTGGTCTGGCGCTACATGTACAACCCGCAGTTCGGCATTTTCAACAAGACCTTAAAAAAATGGGGGTTTGAGCCGATTCCCTGGCTTTCCTCGCCAGACTGGGCCTTGCCCTCGGTCATCATTGCCGATATCTGGCAGTGGACGCCCTTTATTTTCATCCTTTCCCTGGCCGCACTCCAGTCCCTGCCCCGGTCTTCTCTGGAAGCGGCCCGCATCGACGGGGCATCCGAGTGGCAGCAGATCATCTATATCAAGATACCGCTGATGATGCCGGTTCTGGTGGTTGCTGCGCTGCTGCGGATGATTGATGCCTTCAAGGTGCTGGAAGTTATTTTCATCATGACCAACGGCGGCCCGGGACTATCGACGGAAATCATGTCCCTGCAGATTTACAAGACGGCATTCGTCAGCTGGGAGCTCGGCAGGGCCGCTGCGCTTTCCAATATACTGCTGGCTATAGTCCTGGTGATCACCCTGACCATGTTCTTGTATACCAAGGCCAGAGACGCCCGGATGGCCCGGATCCAAGCAGCTGCTGAACAGTATTGAGGAGATACCAATGAAAGAATACTCCAAAACCAATACTGCGATCTTCTATCTCATTCTCATCTGTCTGAGTTTGATGTCGCTGGGGCCCATAGTTCTCATGCTGCTTACCTCGTTAAAATTGAAAGTGGACATATTTAACGAGGTTTCGACCTTTATTTTTATGCCGACTCTGAAGAATTACAGTTCGGTTTTGCATGATCCCTCCTTGATGCGCTATCTGGGTAATTCTCTGTACGTCGGGTTGATTTCGACGCTACTCACCCTGGTGATGGGATGTATGGCTGCCTATGCCATCGTTCGCTTCCGGTTCATGGGAAGGGATACGGTTTCCCTGACCACCCTGCTCATGAGAATGATTCCGCCGGCGGTCCTTACGGTACCGGTGTTTGCCATCTGGACGTTCCAGTACCAGTTGGGCAATAACCTGCATGGCCTGATTCTGGTCTACGTGGCCATCAATCTTCCTTTTGTCATCTGGATCCTGCAAAGCTTCATTGAACAGGTGCCGATTCAGCTGGAGGAGGCTGCCCGGGTCGACGGGGCCAATCCCTTTCAGGTCTTCTTTCTGGTCGTCCTGCCTGTTATCAAACCGGGACTGGCGGCGGCGGCTATTTTCACCTTTCGCATCGCCTGGAATGAATTCATCCTGGCACTGGTGCTGACCAATCGGGCAACGAGGACCACGCCGGTCCATATCTCTCTGTTTCTGACCGAACATAATATCGATTGGGGGCAGATTATGGCCATGGGAATGCTGATCGCCATACCGCCGATAATCTTCACTTTCGTTGCCTCCAAGCAGATCATAACCGGCATGACGGCGGGAGCGGTGAAAGGCTAACTGGCACAGACCGTTTTTTCATCGCCTCTGGTGGACCCGGGTTGCATCTCAATCGGATAGAGGGTTTTCGGCCGCCACCGAGAACCCTTTAACATAGTATTCGGGGGGATGGATGCGGAACTGTGGCTCAGGAAGAAGTCTGCAGAAGGGCCATGAACCAGAAGATGATGACCCCGAAACCAAGGAGAAGTATCCCCCCCGTGACATAAGTACCAGACATATCGACCAGGTAGCCCAAGAAAAAGGGTCCCAGGAAGCCGCCTATTTCAGCCACGCAGAAAAACACGCCGGTGGCCGACCCCAGATATTTCGAGGCCACCTCGGGTGTTTCCATCAGGGTCAGAACCAGCAGCGGCATCAGGCAGGGGCCGGAGATTCCAAAGAGCAGGAGGCCGGGAACGACCGACCAGTCGAGAACCACGACCCACACTACGGATAATCCCGCCAGCAGTGCCAGAAGGCCGATCAGCCAGCCGCGATAATCAGCCTGGACGTACCTGGGAATAATCAGCACCGCGGGGATACTGGTCAGAAAGGGAAGGGCGGATGCAACCCCTGCTCTGACCGGCGACATTCCTGCATTTTCCAATATAGCGGGGAGCCAGGCAAAATAGCCATGCATGATGCCGAACGACAGAAGCCCCGAGAGCAATATCAGCCTTACTCGGCGCACGCTGAACAGCTCCGCCAGCACGCGCGGGACATTGAAACGGTCGGTGCCGGCCTCGGCATCAACCTCCCTGGCCCCCAGCCACCAGAGCCCCGCGAAAATGAGGGTCATGACCCCATACGAGACAAAGGTCATTCTCCAGCTGTAGCCGGTCAGGGGCATGACGACCCCGTTGGTTGCCGCAAGTGAGACCATTCCGCCAATCCACGGACCGGTGGTGTAGATACCGATGGCAGTGCCCCGCTCCTGCCCTTTGAACCAGGTGGCGATGGCTTTGGGGCAGCCTATGGAAATCATCGGCCCGCCAACCCCAAAGAGGGCGACAAAGAAAAGAAAGGAGAAAAATCCGCCTGCGGAGGCACGAAGCAAAGCTGATAAACCGATTACCAGGGCCCCGAATAGAATGGACCGTCGTATGCCCCAGCGATCCATGATGATACCGGCAGCAATTGCAAAAACAATATACGTCATCTGCCACGAGCCCAGGACAAACCCCATCTGAGAATAGGTCATCTGGAGATCACGGATGATAGGCGTTACCAGAGGGGAGGGAGATCTGATGACGACCCCGAAAGAGAAATACAACAGCCAGAGGAGCAGGAGGAGGACCCATCGGTAGGGCTGTTGGTGAGGAGGAAGACCCATCGCTACATCCTCATCAGGATGATCGGCATCCTTATCGGGCAGAATTTCCATTTCAGTCAACCATATCTGAGCCGGTCCATGATCACAATCAGATTCTCAGTAAGGCTTTTGAACTGAGCCATCGGAGGTGTTTCAGCCTGTCATTCATAACTGAGGTGGTGCCCGACAATCTTCCTTTGCAATCCTCTAGAAAGTATATGAGAAGAGCGAAAAGCTGAAATCGGGCCGGAATACATGGGAGACCGGGCGGCTTCCTCTATTCGGGCACAGCCTTAAATCCCTGAGTGCGCCCGAGTCGAGTAAAGTAATGAACAATTTGTATAATATCGTAAGGTGAGGATACGCCTGCAATAAACCAGAGGCGGCGCCCCGGTGAGTCAGAACTTAGCCGAT
This sequence comes from Desulfofustis sp., assembly GCA_037387205.1. Classification (GTDB taxonomy): domain Bacteria; phylum Desulfobacterota; class Desulfobulbia; order Desulfobulbales; family Desulfocapsaceae; genus JABDQA01. Next base: position 10,517 of record JARRLH010000177.1, on the reverse strand, counting down.
GGGATTGGGACCGACGGTTATGTCCGCGACGCGGGGTCGGCCAGTAAGTGGCGAAGGCAATACTGGTTTGGAGACCGAAACAGATTAATCTCAAGAACATGGTGGACTATGTTTACTGTTATTGGCGAACGTATCAACACGACCCTGAAAAAAGTACAAGCCGCTGCTGCCGATCGTGATGCTGACTACATCAGAGATGAGGTGAACAGGCAGGCTGAGGCCGGGGCGACCTATATCGATGTCAATGCGGGTGCCAGGATCGGTCACGAAGAAGAGGATATGAGATGGCTCCTCGAGGTGGTGCAGGGGGCCACCGACCTGCCGCTTTGCCTCGACAGCCCGGACCCGGTCATCCTCGAGATGGCGTATGGACTGGTAAATAAAAAGCCGCTGGTCAATTCCATCAGTCTCGAAAAGGATCGGTTCGAACCGATGATCGACTATCTCAAAGGCAAGGACTGCAGAATCGTCGCCCTCTGTATGGATGATTCGGGTATGCCGAAGACAGCCGGAGATATAATTTCAAGGGCCCGCACGCTGGTGTCGGAACTGGAGAACATCGGTTTCGGGCGTGACGACATTTTTATTGATCCGCTCATTCAGCCGATCAGTGTCGATACCGGCAACGGTCGGATGGTGATGAGCGCCGTGCAGGCCATAATGACCGAGATCGAAGGTGTTCACACCACCGGCGGGCTGTCCAACATCTCTTATGGACTGCCGCAGAGAAGGGTCATCAACCGCAGCTTTCTGGCGTTGATGGTGGCCCACGGATTTGACTCGGCAATCATGGATCCCCTTGACCGGGAGGCCATGCAGGTGGTTCTCACCTCTGATATGCTTGCCGGAAACGACGACTACTGCATGCGTTTCATCACGGCCAGCAGGTCAGGTGCCATTGGGGCTTGAGGGAGGAAGATGTAAACAAGAAATGAAATCACCATGGCTGCGTGATCAGGACATTCATTTCCTGTCGCCATTTGGCACCACCACGGAAGCGCTCAGTATGACCAAAGCTGAGTGAATCACCGCGGTGGATGTACTGATTAACGACGGGATTGACCCTGCGGTGTTAATGCCCGGGACCGGTCTCTGCAATCTCGAGGATACGGTTGAGCTTTGCCGCCATGCCATTGACAGGGGATGTCGGGCGGTCCTGGTCCTGCCTCCATTTTTCTATAAAAAACGCAAGTGATGAGGGGCTTTATGCGTATTTCACCCGCCTGGTGGAGCTTCTGCCCTGAAATCTGGCGCTCTTGCGCCAGAGCCTTTATCCAGCCCCTTACACACCTTTTTCAGTACCGGGAGCCCTGATCATCAGTACCGGAATCTTCGATGATCTCAGTATCTTGTCCGCCACACTGCCCCGCACCCATCGGGTAACGCCGGAATGACCGTGGGTTGCTATTATGATGAGATCAACCTCATTATCGACACAATAGTCGACGAGGCTTTCGGCAACCCTCCCCACGATAGATTTAATCTCACACACCAGGCCAGGCGCATCGAGACGAACGGCCACACTGCGCAGGTAATCCTCGGCCTCTTTCTTGCGCTCGGATTCCCGGCCGGCAGCTAAATTCGGATCAATCGGCGAATTGGAAACCGAGTAGACTCGCTCAGGCTCGACAATACGCAGCAGAACAAGCTCCCGAACCGGACAGCCGTCGGCTATTGCTTCCACGTGCGGCAGCACACACTCGGCAAGCGCTGAGCCATCAAGAGGAACCATGATCTTTCTGTACATAGCCACCTCCTCCTTTCAACAAATTAGTGGTCAGCGACACATCATGCAGATGTATCGATCAGAACGGCAAGCGGATTGCAGCTAATTAAAAAATATGAACAATATCAAGGTGAACAACGCCACAAAGTGGTGGTTTGTTGGCTTGGTCTCGCGAAACTGCCTGTCCGCTGTTCGAACATGGGGGATGAGTCGGCTGCAGTATCAGAATCAACAAGGGTTTACTTTTCCAAGTAATTAGGAGATGATCCGGGTTGATCTCCCGAATCTTAAAGTCGTAAAATCAGCATCAAAACCATTTCCAGCCGGAAAAAATGACTGAAGCCAACCGCTCCCCTCCGCACGGTGGTATACACTATGGCTGGATAATTCTCGCCACGGGCCTTGGTGTCATGTTCGCCTGCCTTGGGCTTGGCCGCTTCGCCCTGGGCATGCTTCTGCCGCCAATGGGTGAGGCGCTGCATCTTGATTATGGGCAGATGGGGTTGATCAGTACCGCCAATTTCATCGGTTATATGGGTTCGGTGATATTCGCCGGTCGGTTATCCAATAAGTTCGGTCCTCGAGCGACCATTAGCAGTGGTCTGCTGATTGTCGGCATCTCCATGGCGCTGATCTGGCATGCTGGTGGACTGAAGACGATCCTGGTGTTGTATTTTTTTACCGGCGTGGGCAGCGGCCTGGCCAATATTCCGATGCTGGGCCTCGTTGCCGGCTGGTTTGTAAAGCGCTGGCGCGGCCGGGCGGCCGGGTTCATGATGGTGGGAAACGGCCTGGGCATTGTCTTCAGTGGTATTATCGGTCCCTTCCTGATCACCGAAATGACGGGGCAAGGGTGGCGGATTGCCTGGGTGATTCTGGCTGCTCTTTTCCTGAGAAACAGCCCTGCTCAGGCTGCTCTGCAGCCTCTGGGAACAGACCGTTCGCTGGCGGCGGCGAATTTCGCAGGCACGAGTCATCCTCGTGTCTCAAAACCAGGTAAGAGCGAGCGCTCTAAACTGATTCAGCTGGGGCTTGTCTACTCGATGTTCGGAGCCACTTATGCCGTGTATGCCACATTTATCGTGACTTCGCTGGTCAACGAACGGGGATTCAGCACCAATGCCGCAGGCTGGTTCTGGTCGATAGTGGGAGTAATAAGTTTGATCTCAGGGCCGTATGCCGGATATATTGCCGACCGTCTTGGACGCTTTCCCGCCCTGGCAATCATATTTGCGCAGTTCAGCGTTGCCCATCTGCTTGCCTTGACCACACTTCCAGGCGCCTGTCTATATCTGTCAATCCTCGCCTTTGGTTTGTCACTGTGGGGAATTCCAAGCGTTATGGCGGCGACTGTCGGCGACCTGGTTGGTCCGGCGAGGGC
>JARRLH010000177.1:0-7384 GCA_037387205.1 Desulfofustis sp. | reverse complement strand
AGCCCTGGCAGGATTTCTGGCGGAGTCAACAGGCCTGTTCGACACGGCGTTTTTAATCTGTGCGGCACTGACTACCATTGCCGCTGTGGTTTCGATGCGGCTCAGCAGAAAGGGGCCCAGAGCTGTACAATAGCAGCGAGAGGCTGTTCGCCAATTTCAGCCTTTCTTCATTTTATTCAATTCTTGGCGCAGCTTGGACTCGATGTCGCTGTGCAGATCCTGTTTCTTTTTCCGCAGATCAGCCTGAATTGCTTCAACCTTTTTATCCATGTCCTTCTTTTTGGCCATGAACTTTTCCAGATCTTTGGAGAGGCTGTCCCCAGCCTCCTGTACCCTCGGCAGATTCTCGATTTCCAGATGGTTGTCGATACCCAGCTTGATCGAGAACGGATCCTCGGAAATTGTTACTATGGAGCGTTTTGCCAGTTTTCTGCAGACGGCGAGTCCGGCCTCGACAGATAGATCAAGGGTCGTGCAGACGTCTTCGATGGCGGGGGGCGACTGCTTCTGATGATGAAGAAGCCTGATGGCGGCGACGAAGAGATGAGCTTCGGTGTAGGGATCCATGGTGAACCTCAAACCGTGTGATAGTTGTTCTGGCTGCCGTTGCATTTGTGCAGGAGCAAACTACAGATTTTATTAACACTGCAGACGCAACACCTATATATATATCCACCTTATTCCTCCTGGATATCTTTAAGTCCAGCGAAAAAATCCGGAGACTGCCGATTTTTCGACACATCCTTGCTTTTCAACTACTGAGTCTCGATCCCCTGCCAATATTTCTTCCTGAGGTTACATAACCGAATGTCAGGGTGGGAGCGGGGTGAACAGCATCAGAACAGAGAGACCTCTTTCAGGCTTCCCGGCTGCAGCACTTCACCCGGCTGCAGCACCACATACCCGTCCGCATGGGCGATGGAGCTGAGCATGTGAGATCCCTGATGGCCTACCTCTTTGACGAGGGCCAGCTGATTCGGCCGGTTTTCAATCATGACCCTGACAAACAGGGTGCGCTTTCCTCTGTTGCTCAATTGTTCCGAAACAATTGCCGTCAGGGTGTTATCAAGACAGGTGGTGCCCTGCAGTTCCGCCAGGACCGGCCTGACGAAGTTCCGGAAGCACATGTAGGCAGACACCGGGTTGCCCGGCAGTCCAAAGATAAGCGTCTCCTCCTTGCGCCCGACATAAAGCGGTTTCCCCGGCTTCTGGCGAATCTGCCAGAACAGTTCTTCAAAGCCGGCCTTTACAGCTGCTTCTCTTACGTGATCATGCCGTCCTACCGACACGCCCCCGCTGCAGACAATGAGCTTGGCTCCTGAAGAGACCCCGCCCTCGAGCGCTTCCACCGTGTGTTCAAGACTGTCCTGTACATGGCGGGTGGAGGTCAACACCCCCCCGCTTTCCCGAATTGCGGAGGCCAGCATGATTGTATTGGAATCCCTTATCTGGTGCGGTTTGATGGTTGCCTCATCATGGCAGACCAGCTCCGTTCCGGTCACCAGCAGGGTGACCTCCGGCTTCGCATAGACAGGGACATTGTGGAGACCGACTGCCGCCATGAGGGCCAACTCCCGAGACCCGAGACAGTCGCCCTTGAAGAAAAGCAATTGCCCTGCGGCGAACTCCTCCCCTTTATGTCTGACGTCCTGGCCCTGCTTATTGACAGTGAAAATCTTCACATGCTCTCCCACTTCTTCAGTATCCTCCACCCGGATAATCGTGTCCGCCCCAGCGGGCACCATGGCCCCGGTGCTGATTCTCACCGCGCCGTTGGAGGGAACCTCCCCGTCAAACGGGATGCCGGCCTGGCTTTCGCCTATGATCTTCAGTTGGACAGGAGCGTCGGTGCCGGCCTTGGCACAGTCGACCCATCTTACCGCATAGCCGTCCATGGCCGAGTTGGTGTAGCGAGGCGAAGAATCGGGTGCTTTGATGTCCTCGAACAGATAAAGACCGAAGGCCTCCTCTATGGGGACCGTGATCCGCTCGGGCGAGGGCAGATTATCATGCAGAATCCGTTGGGCTTCAATTACTGATATCATGGTTTTCAGATTTCCGTTTCTGTTGAGTTCTGCGTCTGTTGCTGACTAACCAAATGACGATGCCTGACCTGGTGTGGTGATAGGTAAAAGACGTCACTCCCATCCTTATTAGAATAGTTGGTGGAGAATAACAATCAGTATAATACTAAAGGAAATCCTGGAAAATTGTATTTTCGCTGAATTTCTTCGTGGCCCATGAAAATCTGCTGCGTTATGCAGTTTCTTGACGAGAGCGGCAAATTTTCTGCCTGCGCCTTGATTTTGAGAGGAATTTCTGCTTGTCTATCCAGACTTGAATCAAGTTGGCTCCTTTAAGGACAATTTCATCGCAGGCCGAGGGAATCCAGTCGACAGCGTTATGGAAAAGCTGAAAGATCTGCTCATCGTCGCCGGGGGCGGCAGAAATGTTGGAAAAACCGAATTTGTCTGCCGTCTCATCGAACAATGCTCCATCCGGCACGAGATCTACGGCTTGAAAGTTTCGGCCATGCATCCGGACGAGACCCTTTTCCATGGCGATCATTCGACCCAGAAGTTCTCCACCAGCCTTTACGAAGAGACCAGCTACGACCAGGAAAAGGACACCTCCCGAATGTTGCGGGCCGGCGCCAGGAAAGTGTTCTACCTGCAAGGGGAGGGCGAACAGATTGGAGCCGGATTTCAGGAGTTTCAGCGTATGATACCTGCTGCCGCCCCGGTCATCTGCGAGTCCAGCAGCCTGTGGAAATATGTCAGGCCCGGGCTGTTGGTTCTCATCAAGGCCGCCCATATCGAAATCAAGCCCAGAGCGCTGGAAATAGCCGACCACGCCTCCCTGATCGTCGAGTCTGACGGCCTTTCAGGATTTTCTCAGCTGGACTCCATTTGCTACTCGGAAGTCGATGGCTGGATCTATCATTTAGGCCGGCCCGGCCATGAATAAACCCTCCTTGGATATCGGCCTTAGTCCCAATGTGTACGGCATCTTCTGGATGCTCACCGCAGGGCTCTTTTTTTCACTGATGGTGGCTCTGGTAAAGCTGCTCGGTGCACGCTTTCCCAGTGTTGAGATTGTACTTTTCCGCTCCCTGGTTCAGCTCGTGGTGCTCTTTTTCATTTTCTGGAGGACGGGGTTCGATTCGCTGAAACCGAACAGGCCCTGGCTGCAGGGCGTAAGATCTCTGCTGGCGGTGGCCCTGATAAATTGTAATTATTATGCCTTTACCCAGCTGCCGCTGGCCGATGTCACGGCCATCGGATTTTCTCGCAACCTGTTTCTGGCGGTGCTTGCCGTGCTGGTCCTCGGGGAACGGTTGAACACTCCTCGAATGCTGGCCTTGCTGGCAGGTTTCCTGGGTATTCTGATTGTGGTCCGCCCCGGTTCTGGCATCTTTGAGGCTTCTGCCGGCGTGGCACTGCTGGGAGCCTGCCTCGGTGCCGTGATGATGACCTTGATACGAAAACTGACGGCAGCCGATTCAAATTTTGTCATGATGCTCTATCCAGCCATTGCCATTACGCTTGCGACCTCGCTGCCGGCCTCAATGGTCTGGGTGGCACCCACCATCAGCGAGATGGGACTGCTTGTCCTGATGTCGCTGGTCGGGGTCATCGGCCAGTGGTGCCTGATTCAGGGGTTTCGCCGGGGAGAGGCGACCGTGGTTTCCCCAGCCAATTACGTCAGGCTGGTATTTGCCGCAATTTTCGGGTTCTACTTGTTCGGTGAGATTCCTGATCGCTATACAATTCTGGGCTCGCTCATCATCATCGGTTCCAATCTTCTGCTCATCTACCATGAAGGCCGACCAGCCAAAACCAGGCCCGGGGAGAGGGTGCCCGGCGATGTCACCTGAAAAGATCTCGTTCTCTATCAGGCGGGGACTGTGCCCGTGCTCTGCCTGCAGGTATGCGGTCATATCCGGCCGCCAGGGCAACCATTCATTGCGGCTGCAACCACTTAGGATTCATTCAGCGCCGCAGCGTTATCCCGCACCCGCAACCCCGGCAGCTATGCCGATTTCAAGGGCCACGCCGTAATGCGTTACCTGCGGGTTCTGTCCACCGCAGGCCCGGTGAGCTGCCGCAGCAGCAATCCAGGTGTGCTGCTCCATTGAGCCGATGCCGGCCTCTCCGACCATGTCGTCCTGGTCCCAGTGATCGAATTCCTCGAAGTTTCCCCCGGTCAGCACGTCCAGGAAGCGCTGGTCAGCTTCGGGGTTGAGAAACATGTCCTTGGCGGTGCGTGTCCCCTGGGCTATCATTTCCGCCCCTTCGTGGTGCATGTCGTAGAGCCTTTTCAGCCACTGTTCCCGGGTCAGTGAATCGGGGTGGCCGCCGCCGCTCAGCTGCCAGGCTGCCACCGCTTTTTCACCTTCGCCCCAGGCCGGGTAGTATCTGGTCGGATGGTGCGACAGACCTCCGGAGGCGAGAAAGAGAACCCGCTTGTCAAGCCTTTGCACGTATTCAGCAACCCCTTCGCCAAGCAGGCGTGAACGGTGGAAAGGGACAAAGGGCTTGTTGATGCAGTTGATGAATATCGGGATCAGCGGCCGCTTGTCCAGCCCTCCGAGCATCAGCTGGATAGTTTGGGAAAAGGCGTGGTCCACGGTCATCTGGCGGGAAACGGCAGGGTCCATGCTGGTGCGTAAACTGGCGGCAAGCTGTTCGGCAAGATCGGAAGGGACCGACAACGTTCCGGGAAAGCCGCCGATGTCCTCGACCGCTTCGGCCTGGAGGCCGACACAGAAGGCGGGCATCAGTTTGAGAAAGAAACCGTTGAAGTGATCGGAGCCAAAGGCGATTACCAGTTCCGGGTCGAATTCAGCCACCGCCCGGGCCTGTTCCTGAAAGGCCGCCTGCAGTGCTTCCCACTGTTCCGGCTCTTTCTTGTAACAATACATTAGCGGGCTGTGCGAGGCACACACGAGTCTTGTGTTCATTTTCTCATCCTTTGTTCAGAAGATGCGTCAGAAACGTATCACTTTGTTCCTTCCGGGCCTGTATTTGATTCGGCCACGAAAATCCTTTCGATATGGCGTCTTTTTATGCGCCAGCGACCATCGTTGCAGCGCCTGTATTCATCGATGAAATCGGCAACCAGGTAGGGGGTCGCCGGGCTGACCGGAGGCGGTGCGTCGGCAGCGAAGGTGAGGCAGACGCTCCGGCCGGACGCCCGGCTTGCATCAGCAATTTCGATTCTCAATCCGGACTGGATATGGCGCGAGGTGCGATTTTTCGCTCCCCGGCGAGGTTCGAACAACCGCCTTACCTCTTCCCGACCGTTGCTGGTTCGCTGACCATGGGTATACAGCGCCTCTTCGCAGAACAGATCAACAAGTTCATCGACCAGGCCGTGATCGAGATAGTGGCAGAAATCGTTGTTCAAGTCGGTAATCGCCTGGTGGGCCGCCTGCAGATCCGCCGGCTTCAAGTCAATTTCCATGTGCCGATCTCCCTCTTTTCAATGAGTACCGGATTATGCTGGGTACCAAGCTTTTCAATGGTTATCTCCACCGGTCCGCCGGTCACCAGAAAATTGGCATGGTGGATCGATTTTCTGGTTTCCGAAGGTTTGAAGGCGGTGCCGCAGGAGATGATATCTCCGGGGTGCAGGGTGTGAAACTGGCTTATGAAGCTGATCAGTTCGGCAACCTTATAATTGTAGTAGCGCGTGCTGTCTTCGGCGACAACTTCCCCTGCCACCGAGCAGCTCACCTCAAGGTCGTCGGGGTTGTCGACTTCATCGGCAGTGACCAGCCAGGGACCCAATACCCCGAAATTGTCAGCCCCTTTATACCTGCCGGCATAGGAGAGATGCTGTTCGCGTCGCTCAAGCTGGTCGGGGTTGTCTTTCGAACCGTAGAGCGCATAATAGTGGAACATATCCTCGGATCTCATGTGGTTGCCGGTAATATCGTTGAAAATGGAGTAGCCGTAGACGTGGGCAAGGGCATCTACGGCGTCAACGTCGCGGGTTGTTCTGCCGATGATCACCGCCAGCTCCGGTTCCGGGTGCATGCTGCCGTAGTAGGTGCGCATCACCAGCGGCTGCTGGTGGGCGGCCAGACAGGACGAAGGTTTGATAAAAAAGGCCGGGTGGTCCGGGGCGGCGATTTTTCTGGCATTGCTGGCCGAGTTGTTCATGGCGATGCCGCAGATTTTGGCGGGTCTGACCACGGGCGGCAGCCAGTCGACCGCGGTTGTGTCGATCAGCTCAGCATCTCTTGCCTGGGCAAGGACCGCGGAGGCCAGCCGCAGTCCCTCCTGTCCTAATTCGATGAGTTCGATCATCGATCCCGGTGCCCGGCGATCTGCCGGCCAGTGCGACTGCAGATCAATTAGCGCTGTTTCCCCAAGCGCAGCGCCGATACGCTCTTCGCCGTTGCGGACAAAGCTTGCCAGTTTCATGCACGTCTCCAGATTTCATATGTTGATGGAGCCATTTGCAAAACGATCTTTTCGCCCAAACTCTGCGTTATGCTCAAAATTTTATCCTCGGAATATCAATCATATGCCTGTGGTAAAATTTCTCGCATGCTCGATGGATAACAACCAATTCAGCTGCTCAGGCTGCTGCATGTGTCTATACCAGTGGATCAGTATAATCATTTCACTCTAAAAAGTGAGCGGTTTCGTATTGTCTTGTTGACCTGTCTCTCGAAGGTAATTACTTTGAACATTGCATGTAATTTGTTCAGAAAAGAATGCACAGAGGAGTGTCGGAATTGAAAATCCTACTTTATTGTAAAAACACCGAGGCGCACAAGCGGGCTCTTGACATCGCCCTTGAACAGGCCAAAGCCTTCGGCGCCTCGGTTGACCTGGTGAGCTGTGTTTCTGAAAAAGACAAAATTCCGCTGGAGGTCATGGAGAAAGCCGAAAAATAACTTCAGGACTACGTCGAGGAGGTCTTTGCTCCCGCCTCCATACCCTGTACCACCAAGGTTATTGTCTCCGCCTTTACCTCCGGGGAGGAACTGGTGAAGTATGCGGAAGCCAACAGCATCGATACGATCATCATGAGCATCCAGAAACGTTCCCGGCTGGGCAAGATTTTCTACGGGTCCAACACCCAGTACGTGCTGCTCGAGGCTCCGTGCAAGGTAATCACCATCACCTGAGGCTGCTCTCCGTCTACTCGCTGTAATCTTCTTTAGAGGAGCAAACGGTAAAACACAGGCCGGTCTCAGTACATGAGATGCGGCAGGAAGAGAACGATCTGCGGGAAAATCATCAGGATGATAATGCCGGCCACCACCGCAAGCATAAATGGGACTATGCCCTTGAAGATCGACTCTAGGGTTATGTCCTCCATAACGTTGTTCGCCACCCCATAGACCACATAGACATTGAGGCCCACG
>JARRLH010000176.1:982-7581 GCA_037387205.1 Desulfofustis sp. | reverse complement strand
AAAAAACAATCACCACAACAATCGGCAGCAGATCCATGACCGAGTCGCGAAGCCTTCCCACGACTGCGCTCAGGAGTTGGTATACCGCCCTCGCTGTCGTACTTCTGTTCAAGTCAATTTACCACAGCACTTCTTGTATTTTTTCCCCGAACCGCAGGGACAGGGTGCGTTGCGGCCAATTTTGTCGCCCTCTCTCTTGACCGGTTCCCGCGCTTTACCCTCATCTCCGGCAGCCCCTTTATTGAGCCGCATTTCCTGCTCCTGGCGCTGGCGTCTTTCCTCCTCCAGCCGCTCGACCTCCTCTTCCTGGACCAGGCGCACATGCATCAGGGTTTTAATGGTCTGCAGTTTGACTGTTTCGATCATAGTCATAAACAGATCGAACGCTTCTTTCTTGTATTCATTCAGCGGATTTTTCTGGCCGTAGCCTCTCAGTCCGATGCCTTCTTTGAGATGATCCATGCTGAGCAGGTGCTCTTTCCAGTGGCTGTCGACGATCTGCAGCAGGATAATGCGCTCGATCTGGCGCTGGTTTTCGGCTCCGTTGGCCTCCTCCTGGGCCAGGCGTGCCTGTTCGGCTATCTCAGCTACGGCCTGGTGCAAGGTTTCGCCGTTAAATTCACTTTTCCGCTCGTCGCTCCACTCGGGCCGACGACCGAAAATGTCATTCACCTGCTGTTCGCAGTAGTCCCAATCCCACTCCTTGGCATCTATTTTTTCCTGGGCAACTTCATCGACAATGGTGCCGATGAGATCCTCGGTCATATCCTCGAGTACCTGCTGCAGATTGTCCCCTTCCAGCACCTCGCGCCGCTGCTGGTAGATGACCTCGCGCTGCTTGTTCATCACATCGTCATATTCGAGCAGATGCTTGCGGATGTCGAAATGGTGCCCCTCGACCTTGCGCTGTGCGTTCTCGATGGCCCGGGTAATCATGTTATGTTCGATGGGTTCGTCCTCTTCCATGCCGAGCTTGTCCATGATACCCGAAATTCTCCCGGAGCCGAAAATACGCAGCAGATCATCTTCCAGAGACAGATAAAAGCGAGACGAGCCGGGATCCCCCTGGCGTCCTGAGCGGCCTCTCAACTGGTTGTCGATGCGCCGCGATTCGTGGCGTGAGGTGCCCAGAATGTGAAGACCGCCGGCCTCTATGACGCCCTCGCCGAGCTTTATGTCGGTACCCCGGCCGGCCATGTTGGTGGCAATGGTGACCTTGCCCGCCTGTCCTGCATCGGCGATGATTTCAGCTTCCCTTTCATGGTGCTTGGCATTGAGCACCTCATGGGGGATTTTCTGTTTTTTCAGCATCCGGGAAATTTTTTCCGAGACATCTATCGAGATGGTGCCCACCAGTACTGGCTGACCATGCTCATGCTTGTCGATGATCTCCTTGATGACCGCCTGGTATTTGGCTTTCTCATTTTTGTAGATGACGTCGGCGAAATCCTTGCGAATCATTTCCATGTGGGTCGGCAGGACGACCACGTCGAGATCGTATATTTTCTTGAACTCAGGGGCTTCCGTGTCGGCCGTACCGGTCATCCCGGCCAGCTTGTCGTACATACGGAAATAGTTCTGAAAAGTGATCGAAGCCAGGGTCTGATTTTCCCGCTCTATCTTTACATTCTCCTTGGCTTCGAGCGCCTGGTGCAGACCGTCGCTGTAGCGCCGCCCCTCCATCGTCCGGCCGGTGAACTCATCGACAATCACCACCTGACCGTTTTTGACGATGTAATCGACATCCTTTTTGAACAGGACATGGGCTTTGAGCGTCTGGTTCAGATGGTGGAGGTACTCGATGTTGCGGGGGTCGTAAAGATTGTCAATTTTGAGCAGCTCCTCTCCCAGGGCAATGCCTTCTTCGTTGAGCGACACCTGACGGCCTTTTTCATCGACCAGGTAATGTTCGTCGCGCTTGAATTTCCTCATGATGCGGTTGACATTTTTATATAGGTCAGTGGAGATGTCAGCCGGGCCAGAGATAATCAGCGGCGTTCTCGCTTCGTCAATGAGGATGGAATCGACCTCGTCGACAATGGCGTAATTGAATCCCCGCTGGCAGAAGTCCTCCAGGGCGAACTTCATATTGTCGCGCAGGTAATCGAAACCAAACTCGTTGTTGGTCCCGTAGGTTACATCGGCGCGATAGGCTTCCCGCCGCTCGGCATCGTCCATGTCATGGACAATGCGACCGACGTTCATTTTTAAAAATCGATACACCTGTCCCATCCACTCGGCATCACGGGTGGCCAGGTAGTCGTTTACCGTTACCACGTGTACCCCCTTGCCGGTCAGACTGTTCAGATAGACCGCCAAGGTTGAGGTCAGGGTTTTACCTTCGCCCGTCTTCATCTCTGCAATACAGCCCTGGTGGAGTACCACACCACCGAGAAGCTGTACGTCGAAGTGGCGCTCGCCGAGAATCCGTTTCGAGGCCTCCCGGATTACGGCGAATGCCTCCGGCAGCAGGTCGTCAAGAGATTCTCCCTGGTCAACGCGCTGACGAAATTCAACGGTCTTGGCTGCCAGGGCCGAGTCATCAAGGTGCTCAACCTGGGATTCCAGCTCGTTGATGCGATCTAACAGCGGCTGGATCTGTTTGAGGACGCGCTCATTCTTACTGCCGAAAACTTTGGTGAGTATATTTGCTATCATCGTAACCGGATGGTTGAAAATTGAAAAATGGGGCCGTGACGACCGGCATAGTAAACACGATCCGTCTTTTTCGCAATGATCACTAGCAGATCAGCGACCAGAGCAAGAGACCTTACAAGGTGGTGTCCTGAACCTGATACATGAGTGCTTCTTCGTCGCAGTCGGGAAACATCGCACAGTGGATGCAGTCGGCCCAGATCTTGTGGGGAAGCTCCTTTTTGTCAATGTCTGCGAAGCCGAGCTTTCTAAAAAATCCAGGCTGGTAGGTTAAGGTGAAGATCCTGGTGATGCCGTACTCGACAGCTTCTCTTAAACAAGTTTGCACGAGCCCGGTGCCGATGCCCTGTCCCTGGCCGGTTTCCTTTACCGCCAGCGAGCGAATTTCGGCCAGGTTTTCCCAGCAAATATGCAGCGAGCAGACACCGCTGATATTCCGGTCGCCTTCGTCCCAGACGACAAAATCCCGTAAATGGTCATAGAGGGAACTTATCGACCGCCCCAGGAGCAACTTCTGATCGGCGTACTTCTGCAGAAGGGTGTGAACCTGGCGGACATCATCCATTCGCGCTTTTCGTATCATCGTTGTTAGCTCACGTCTGCGCTGACAACCGTTGACCGGACCTACGGCTTTATCTTTTTCGTCTCGTCCAGGTGAATGACCGGCTGCTCCTGCTGCACGGTTCCGGCCTTGAAGCCGGTGATCACTGGCGCGGATGGTTTCAACAGACTCTGTCCGGCCCAGACCCCGAAGATGAACATCCACAGGAAGATGCAGAAGCAGACGATAGCAATCGAGCCGATCCCGGTCCGGGTCAACTCGAATTTTATCTTGGCTTGTTGCCGCTTCTTCCGGGTTGCCATCTCACATTTGTTCCGGTGCGCTCAACCCCAGTATTTCCAGCCCGTTGCCGAACACGGTTCGCAGTCCGGTCACCAGACAGAGCCGACTTCTGCTGAGCGCGGCATCGTCGGATATAACTTTGTGTTTGTTATAATAGCTGTGGAACTGGCCGGCAAGCTCCATCAGATAAAAAATCACCCGGTAGGGCTCCAGCTCCAGGGCACAAGTTTCTATCAGGGTAGGAAATGAGCCCATCAGCTTGAGCAGGCCGATTTCTTCCGGTTCCGCCAAAAGCGACAGGTCGGCGTCAGCGGCAGCCGCCACCTCGACACCCTTGTCCGCGGCCTGGCGCAGAATTGAACAGGCCCGGGCATGACCATACTGAACGTAATAAACCGGGTTCTCCTGACTCTCTTTGGTGGCCAGATCCAGATCAAATTCAAGCTGACTGTCCGGTTTGCGCATCATGAAAAAGAAACGGGCCGCGTCCACCCCCACTTCGTCCAGCAGTTCGTCGACGGTAATGAAATTGGCTTTGCGGGTCGACATCTTCACCTGTTTTCCATCCCGCATCAGGGTAACGAATTGATGCAGAATCACCGTAATTTTCGAAGCATCGTAGCCCAGGGCTTCAACACCGGCTTTGACATCGGGGACGGTGGCGATATGATCTGAGCCGAAAATATCGATCAGCCAGTCAAAATCCCGTTTGAACTTCTCACGGTGATAGGCGATATCGGGCAAGCGGTAGGTAGGCTCGCCACTGCTCTTGATGATGACCCTATCTTTTTCCTGGCCGAGTTCGGTGGTCTTGAACCAGGTGGCGCCGTCCTTCTCATAGACCAATCCTCTGTCGGTGAGTTCTTTGACCACTGAATCCACGTGCCCTTGCTCGTACAGGGACTGTTCGTTGTAATAGTTGTCGAAAATAATTCCCATGCGGGCCAGGGTTGCCGAGATATCCTCGAAAATCGTCTTCTCTGCAGCCTTCTGGAATGGCTCGACAGAGTCGCAGTCGATCAGCGACTGACCGCGGCTGCCGATCAATTTTCTGGCGATGTCATAAATATATTCACCCTGGTAGCCGTCTTCGGGAAACTCATGCTCTTTACCCAGCAGTTCCAGGTAGCGTGCCCGGGCAGATTCTCCCAGCACCCGCATCTGCCGGCCGGCATCGTTGTAATAGTATTCCCGGTAGACATCGTGGCCCGTGGCTTCCAGAAGCCGGGCAATCCCGTCCCCCAGAATCGCCTGGCGGCCATGCCCGATGGACAGCGGGCCGGTGGGATTGGCGCTGACGAACTCGACCATGACACGGCGGTGGCCGCCAACCTCCGATAAACCGAACGATTTGTGCCGGCGCTCAATCTCGATAAGCAGTTGCTGCCAGACCGATTCCTTGATGACTACATTGACAAAACCTGGTCCGGCAATCTCTACCCTGTCGATGAGTTCCTCCTGCTGAGCCAGTCGATCTGCAACCAGGGGAGCAATCTGCCGGGGATTTTTATTCTCGATACCGGCCAGCACCAGGGCGATATTGGTGGAAAAGTCACCCTGATGTTCGTGTTTTGGGACTTCCACCGTGTATTTTTCTGCCGCCGCGGTCGACCACTGACCGGCCTGAACGCCGGTAACGAAGCAGTCGTCCACTATCTGTTTGAAACGAGTACGAATCATCTTAAAAATTCTCTGTGATTATAATTGCCAAGCGCACACAGCACTTCATAGCTGATGGTGCCGCTCCACTCTCCTAGTTCATCGGCATCGATGCATGCGCTGCCCTGGCAACCCAGCAAAACGACCTCGTCACCCACCTCGGCATCCTCGATTGCGCTGATATCAGCCATACACATATTCATACAGATCCTTCCTCTGAGAGGTGCCCGCTGACCACGAATTAGAACTTCAGCACGATTCGACATGGATCTGAAATACCCGTCACTATAGCCAAAAGGCAACACCGCGAGCCTCATTTCCCGGTTGGCAACATAGGTGTGGCCATAACTGATGCCGCTGCCGGCAGCAATCGTCTTGACCTGGATGATGCGGCTCAGACAACGCATTGCCGGCCGCAACCCCCGACCATCGTCACTCTCCCGGCCTGTGCCGCCATCCGGGTAATAGCCGTAGAGTGAAATGCCGATCCTGACCATGTCGCCATGGGAGGCCGGTTGATATAAAAGTCCGCCCGAGTTGCAAATCGATTTGACCAGCGGTCGCCCAGCAGGATCGTGGTGATCTATTTGGTAGAACACCTCGGAAACCAGTGTTGAATTAGTCGAGCGTCGGTTATCGCTGCAGGGAAAATGGCTCATGATCCCCACAGGCTCGATTGCCAGACTTTTGCAGTGGGCGAAAACCCCGGCCGCTGCCGACGGTGAAAAACCGAGCCGGCTCATGCCGCAGTCGAACTTCAGGTATACGTCGATGGTGACGCCTCTTCTGCGCTGCGCCGCTGCAATCCTCTCGAGATCCTCGCTGGTGAAAACCACCGGTGTGAGGTTGTGCGTAAACAGGTAGTCTATATCGCCCGGATCGAACCCCAGAAAAATAAAAATCTCCCCCTCACAGCCGGCCTCGCGAAGCGCCACCCCCTCGGCCATTTCCGCCACCCCGAAGAGCTCGCAGCCGTTGTCGCCCAGCAGCCTGGCAACCCGAGTCATTGAGTGGCCGTAGGCATCGCTTTTTACCATTGCCATGAGCCGCACTCCAGGTGCGCATCTGCTCATCAGATAGTGGTAATTATGGGCCAGGGCTGCGGAATCGATGATTACCCGGTTGTAACAAGTCATGGTCCTTTATCATTTATGCCAGAAAAACCATTGCTGCCACCCGTAACGGCTGGAATAGAGCAGAGCCCACCCTATTGCCACGCAGACAGTTCCTACAACAGGAGAGGGCACAGTACTCATCCTGATGATGACGCCAAGCACCATCATAACCGCCACCAGCACCCAGGTCTGCCAGGAATAGACCGCACCGATGCAGGTGTTGTCGCCGAAGCGCCTGATTCTCTCCACGCCACGCGCCGCCGATTTATTAAGTATAAAAGATGATTTCAAACTGCCGAGAATAATACCCAGGAGTGCCAGAGGCA
>JARRLH010000176.1:0-939 GCA_037387205.1 Desulfofustis sp. | reverse complement strand
TTTGAGATACTCCCGGTTTGAATCTGCTTGACCAGTGAGACACGGCGCTGACCACGGCTGTAAAAAAAGTTAAGCCCATCACCCAGAAGGGTGATGGGCTTAGGAACAAAATCGTCTCGAGATCAGATTACATCTCAGTAACTGTGATTGCACCTTCGGGACATACTTCAACACAGGTTTCGCAGCCGAGACACTCGTCGGCTTCAACCGGGTCAGCTTTACCGTCTACCATCTCAAACACCTGAGCAGGACATGCTGCTACACATTCTTCATCGCCAGTACACTTGTCTTTGTCTACGACAACTTCAAACATTACACACCTCCATATGGAAATTAAATAAACTAAACATTACAAATGCTTAGCAAGCCTCAAAACGAATCTTTAAAGACCTCTGTTTTGTGTAAATATCCAATTAATGTACGCCTATATTTTTGTCAAGCAAAAACACCATACCACACTGTGTCAGTGTAAATCAATTTTATTTGCCCGAATCGTTTTCCTGTTGAGCAATAAATTGTTCATATTTCCGGGCTTATAGAGCGGTTAGTGAGGCGCTGCCCAGGGAAGTCTCCAGCACCAGCGAACATTGCGCTTCCGCCATTCATTCTTACTTTGTTTAGCCACACAGATGCTACGTGGTAATTCTTTCATCGGGGATCAAATGGTTAAAAAGAAAGAGAAAAAGAAGAACGAAAAAGAGCTTGAACTGGAAATGCGTGAACGGGCCATGGTCGAAGGCATCCTCGAAGGCAGCCCGGATGGTGTCGGTGTTGTTGTCATCAGGCTAGACTGCGGCTGCAGAAAAATGGCCGCTGTCTCTGTGGATGGAGAACCGGCATCTAAAATCATCATGTACCGTGATCAGGCAGAATCTATTTGTGACAAGTGTAAAGACGACCAGGGAGCATTCATCCGGGTTGTCACGCAATTCATCCACT
>JARRLH010000175.1:0-8736 GCA_037387205.1 Desulfofustis sp. | reverse complement strand
GGGGGTCCCCGGGGGGCAGGCGAAATAGGACAAAACCGCCGTCGCGCGCCAGTTCCAGAGGATCAAGACCGAGATTCTGCAGTCTTTCGAAGTAGAATACGGTGGTCAGCCCCACCTCGATCTCCGGTCGGGCAAAGATGTCGGCCAATTTCTCCCAGTCGCGTTCGTCATGCGCAATGGTCGGCCGCCCCGAAACGAAATTGACGCTCGGGCGATCGTCGATCTCATACATAACGATTCTGCCCTGTGCCGGGGTGTGGGTCGAGGCCTCCCGGGCCAGCCGAGTCAGCGGGACGTCCATCAACCGATCGTAGAGGGGGATGATCAGGAAGAAAAGTGCGGCGCCGTTGATGAAGGAACAGAGCAGGAGGGTTTCGAATTGTCTGGCGGGAACATATCGGCCGGCACGGACAACAATAAAAGCGGTAACCATGAAAAGCAGCCCGGCCAGATAGGGGACAAACCCCAAGTCTACCGGTTCGAACAGGACCGGTGCCTTGTAGGCATCCTCTCCGAGGAGTTCTGCAAGATAGGGGTAGAGCAGCGGCAGAGCCAGGCAGATGATACCGAGCAGCCCGGCGGGCAGGGCTCCGAGCCAGGCGGCCAGGCGCCAGCCCGGTCCCGGGGATGTGCCGGCACGCTCAAGGTCGAGGTGACCGTCAAACAGCCGGGTGACCAGAAGCGCGAAGCCGGGCAGCGCGGGCAGGATGTAGTTGGGGAGCTTGGTGGCTGCAGCCGAAAAAAAGACCAGAACCAGAAGTGAAAAGATGGTGAACAACCTCAGATAGCGCAGCGCAGGATCGCCCTTGGTGGTCAGCGGCAGGCGAAGCAAGCCGAGCAGCAGATACCCGAACCAGGGCATAAAACCTATGAAAAGTACGACCAGGTAATAAAAAAACGGGCCGCCATGACCCTCCATGGCGGAGGAGAATCGGCCCAGATGGTGTTTGAGGAATAGCTCCTTCATAAAGGCGAAGCCATCAGGGTGAAACAGGCCGAGCAGCAGATACCAGGAAAATCCGGTCAGCACCAGAATGAGCGTTCCTGGGAAAAACCAGTTTCTTTTCAAGAGGAGTGTCGGTTTTCCGATGGAGATCAGATAGATGAGCGCAGTCACCACGGGAAACAGTGCACCGATTGCCCCTTTGCTCAACATGGCCAGGCCCGCAGCCAGGCAGCCGAGCCAGAACAGAGGGGCACCGCTGCCGTGGGCCAGAAATCGTTCAACGCCGTGCCAGGAGACGATTAGACAACTCACCAGAAAGAAGGTGAGGAGCATATCGGTCATTGCCACCCGGGCCAGGTAGAGAAAAATTATTGAGCTGCCCAGCAGCAGCGTCGCCTGAAAGGCGGTCCGCCTCCCCAGCGGGGTCACAGAGCCGAAGTAGAACACCAGCAGCGTGGCAAGTGCGGCGACCCCGTTGATGAACCTTGCTCCCAGGGGGGTGACGCCGAACCACTTGTAGCCGAGCATCTGAGCCCAATAGAGCAGGGGGGGCTTTTCGAAAAATCCCTCGCCGTTGAGCTCCGGAATAACAAGTTCCTGGCGCTCGAACATGGCCCGCGAAACTTCGGCGTAGACACCTTCGTCATAGTCGATGACCGCAGGCTTGTGCAGCCCCGTAAAATAGAGCAGCGAAAAGACGAGCAGCAGCGCTGCCGGGTAAAGAATCGAAAGTATTCTGTTCATGATTATTTCAGTGCATGTCTTTTCTGTATTTGGAATAAATTCTGAAAAGTTCGACCGGAATTTTGGGCAGATACCCCGGCGATATCTTGGAATCGCCCACATCGGTCCAGCGCTGCAGCGGCACTTCATAGATCATCCGGGCGGCCTGCCGCCTGCCGTGCAGGGCTATTATCCTGGTGAACAGCTCAACATCGAAAAGCCAGGAAGAAATAAACGGCTCAGCGAATATCTTGCCGGCCAGTTCCGCTTCAATCAATTTGGCTCCGCACTGGGTATCATGGACCGGGAGCCTGATAATGAGGTTGATCCAGAAGGCGATCAGCCGGCCGGGGTAGTGCCGGTACCAGTGACGTTCTATATCGGCACCGAGGCGCTGGATCCGGGAGCCGAAAATCATTTTCCTGGTCGAATCGCCGCCGTAGTCGATGAAGGTCCGAATCTCCGCCAGTGGAGTGGCCAGGTCTCCGTCCCAATAGCCGACATGACTGGGTCCGGCTTTGAGAGCCTGAAGGATGCCCTGGCGTACCGCCTCGGCTTTGCCATGGTTCTCACCGAGCCTTAAAACTGTGCTTTTCGAGCCCGTTAGAAGGCTTATCTGCTCAAGCTTTTCAGCGGTCTGATCAGTTGAGCCGTCATCCACGAGGATGAAGAAAAGATCAGCGTTCTCACCAAGAAAGGAGACGAACGGACCGGGGCTCAAGCGGTGCGCCTCATTGAAACAGGGGATAACTATGGTGACCAAAGGGCTCCTTTTCGGTTGGCGGACGAAACTCAAGAAGGGTGAATGGTGCAATGCACAGAAAATATTAAAATACGAATTGAAGCGCAAGTCATTAACGGCGCCTGCGTTTTTCGTTCCTGTGTTCACTCGTCCCCCGAAGATGACGAGGCGGCCGAGCAAATCATCTTTTTAGTTGCAGTGAGCCCCAGAATACGCTAGGGGAAATCAGTTTGTCTCCGCCTGATCCGCAAAAACCCGACTGCTACCGGCGGTCCAGAACATCCATGGGATTTCAATGGCCCGATTGCTACTTCTCTTTGCTGTGCTTGCTGCCGGTGCGCTCAGCATGGCGCTTGTCAGCCCTCATGATATTGAGCTCACCTCATGGCTCTACGGCACTAAGAGTCAGGGATTCGTCGACCTGATGTCCGAATCGATATTTGAACTCGAGAGGTTTGGCGGCGGAGATCTCATCGTCTGCTACAGTGCCGTCTGCCTGCTGCTTTATCTGTGTTCCAGTCTGATCGATGCGGACTGCGCCGGTCGACGGGTCCTCAACATGCTGCAGCAAAGCCTGCTGGCCAGTTCCGGCTGGGCGGATTGGCTGCGCCGCAACCGGCTTCGGCTCGAGTTTCTGGTGGTCTCGACCTTCTGCTGTTCGACGCTGATGGTCAAGCTGCTGAAATGGACCATGGCCCGGCCCCGTCCCAAAAAGTATTTCTGGGGGACAAGACCATTTTACGAGTGGTGGGAGGTGGGGCCCTATTTTCTCGACGAGGGAACCTATCGGGCCAGTTTCCCAAGCGGCCATACGGCCTCGGCCATAACCATGATGGGGCTGGTCTACGTGCTCTGGTTCAGTTATCAGGACAACCGTCACCGACATCTGGGCACCGCGCTGTTCATGTTCACCATCCTCTTCACCCTGGCCATGGCCACCGCCCGCATTATGACCCGAGCCCACTGGCCCAGCGATGTGACATTTTCGATTTTCGGCGGCTGGGTGTTGATCCATGTCCTCTTTTTTTACGGTCTCAGGGTTTCGGGGGGGAGTGCGGGCCTCGCCTGCGGGCATACCGAACTCTCGCCCCCGCCTCCTTTCAGGGGGATCAGAATCTGCTGGTATCTGAGTCTTTTTTGCCTCGCCTTGGTCGGCCTGTTCCTGGGGGGCAAACATTTTTTGCACGACCGCTGGCCGGGGATGATCGTCTTCTCCATCGCTTCCGCGCCGCTGCTGATTTATGCGGCCCTGAAATGTTACGGGGAGGGGCTTTTTAACGCAGACAGCTGAAGGAGGGGAGCGCTATCCCAGCGGCAGCCTCAGGTCGGTGGCGATCTCCGCTGCCCGGCAGTAAGAGCGGTTCAGTGCGGCCAGACGGGAGTTGAAGGTGTCGAGCAGGAGCAGATCGCCATACTCGAACGGGTGGTCTTCCGGGAAATTGAGGGAACAGGCCGATACCTCGATCCGTTCATTCTCCTCGTCGATATAACCGATCGGCAGCCCCTGGGTACGGCAGATGAGCGGTCGCTGCGCATAGATAGAGCAGAGGCCATTAGTCAGAAAAGAACAGAGATCCTCGCTGCCGAGCCGCCGCAGAGTGGTGGCGGGCGAAGCGGCGATAAGTGCCGCCTCCAGAGGCAGCACGGAAAACCTTCGGCAACAGGATGAGCAGCCGGGATTGCAGTTGATGAAGCCCTGCAGCTTCCGGGTCAAGCTGAAAATGAGGCGGTCAAGTTCTGCAACCAGGGAGTCATACTCGTTTCGTATGTTTTCTGGAACCGGTGACCTGGGGGGAGTGATCATGTAAAAGCTCTCGACGGGGGCGGCCATTTAAGTTACCTGCAAGGGAACAGAATCCTACATCAGCTCTGAGCACCATACCAGATGAAAGCAGATTCACCAATTCAT
Organism: Desulfofustis sp.; assembly: GCA_037387205.1. Taxonomy (GTDB): domain Bacteria; phylum Desulfobacterota; class Desulfobulbia; order Desulfobulbales; family Desulfocapsaceae; genus JABDQA01. Next base: position 4,416 of record JARRLH010000175.1, on the reverse strand, counting down.
GGAATGTGCTTTACCGCATTTGGTATCGACGGATTATTATGGTTATTCGCTACAAGACCACTTCTATCCATGAGGGCCGCCGGCTCGATCACTATCTCGCCGAACAAAGCCCGGATCTCTCCCGCACTCTGATCAGAAAGATCATCGATATCGGCGGTGTCCATATCGACGGCCGCCGGGTCCGCAAGGCCGGCCTGGTCCTCAGTGCCGGCCGGCGCATCGAAGTGCACCGCGACCGCGGTGCACTCGAGCCCTACAGGATTGCCGAGTCTCAGGTGCTCTTCCAGGATGACTACCTGATCGTCTTGGATAAGCCTGCCGGGATAGAGACTCAGCCGACCCCCGCCCGCTACAAGGGGACCCTCTATGAGGCCCTGCAGGTGTGGCTGAAACGAGACCGTCGATTCGGGCGCCGGCTGGAGATCGGCATGGCCCAGAGGCTGGACCGTGAGACCAGCGGGGTGATCGCCTTTTCCATCCACCCGCAGGCTCATAAGTCACTGACCGCTCAGATACAGTCCCGCGCAGCGCAGAAAATCTATCTGGCGCTGGTCGAGGGCCGGCCCGAGCCGACCGCGGGAAGTTACACCTCACGCCTGATCAGGGATCGGTTTTCAAACAGGGTAAAGTCGACCGCAGGTGGAGGAAAAGAGGCGGTGACCCGCTACCGGGTGGTGAAAACACTCCAGGCGCCCGCGCAGATCAGCATGGTCGAACTGGAATTGATCACCGGCAGAACCCATCAGCTGCGGGCTCACCTTTCAGAGGCAGGCCATCCGCTGCTGGGCGACATCCGCTACGGCGGCGCCGATCGTCTGGGCGAGCACTCGTTTTCCCGTCATTTTCTTCATTCCCACCGCCTGGAGCTGCGTCATCCGCTCAGCGGCAAACCGCTGAGTTTTTGCGCGGAGCTGCCGCCGGAAATGGATCCTGATCAATGGTAAGCGGCAACATCTGCACAGACCGGTACAGCCCCCTCCCTTTAATTCTTGAAACTGTGCACCGGTGCTGGAATGCGCCCGCCCCAGCCGATAAAGCGCGACGATTTGCCGACGTTGCGAACCGCCATGATCGGACTGGCCCCGAACAGGCCGCCGAAACTGACCGACTCGCCGACCTCCTTGCCGGGGACCGGAATGATCCTTACCGCGGTGGTCTTGTTGTTGACCATTCCCAGCGCCATTTCATCGGCTATGATGGCGGAAATGGTGTCCCCGTCCACCGAGCCCGGAATGGCAACCATATCGATGCCGACCGAACAGACACAGGTCATGGCTTCAAGTTTTTCCAGGCAAAGATCCCCGTTGCCCACTGCTTCAGCCAGTACCGCATCTTCCATCACCGGAATGAAGGCCCCGCTGAGCCCGCCCACGGTCTTTGAGGCAAAGATCCCGCCCTTCTTCACCGCGTCGTTAAGCATTGCCAGGATTGCCGTCGAGCCGGGAGCGCCAATGGCGTCCACTCCGAGGATGTGCAGGATCTCACCGACGCTGTCGCCTACCTTAGGGGTCGGCGCCAGGGAGAGATCGACAACGCCGAAGCTGACCCCCAGGATATCGGATACCTGCCTGCCAACCAGTTCCCCGCAGCGGGTCACGCGAAAGGTCGTCTGCTTTATCTCCTCGGCGATTTCGTCAAGTTTGAGGCCGTTCTCATCAGCCTCTCTGGCGCTGATCAGCTTCTCCAGGGACCGGGCGATTACCCCCGGTCCGGAGACGCCGACATTGAGTACCGTGTCCGCTTCCTCGACACCGTGAATGGCCCCCGCCATGAAAGGGTTGTCGCCGGGCTGATTGCAGAATACCACGAATTTGGCGGCCCCGAACCCGCCCTGGTCCGCAGTGCGCTCGGCGATCTCCTTAATGGTAGGCCCGAGCATGGCCAGGGCGTCCATGTTGATGCCTTTCTGGGAAGAGGCGATATTGATCGAGGCGCACACCGTTTCCGAGACCCGCAGCGCCTCGGGGAGACTGTGAATGTATTCCCGGTCGGTCTTGGTCAACCCCTTCTCCACCTGGGCCGAAAATCCGCCCAGAATGTCGACCCCCACAGCGGCGGCCGCCCGGTCCAGAGAAATCGCCAGGGCGACGAAGTCATCACGGCTCCCATGGTGACGGTGCGGACATCGAGATTTTCCTTCTGGATCATCTCGACGGTTGCCAGAATCTGATCTGAGCGCAGCATGCTAACTCCTTGATAAAGCTTTGGTAAGTGCGTGTGATTTAAAAAGGGATTTCATTGGTTACCTTGAACAGGTCGTGGTGCTGCAGGACGATCTGAAGACCCTGGTCCCGGGCATAGTCAGCCAATGCGTCGCGCACTTCGACTATGGATTTCACTCTGCTCAAATCGAGCTGGAGCACCATGGTGTAGATGTCTTCCTTGATGGTGGTGGCCAGATCGAGAATGTTGATATCGTGCTCGAAACAAAATGAACTGACGCCGTACACCAGGCCTTTGCGGTTTGGTCCCTGGGTGGTCATGATGTAGGTTTTGGGGGGCAGTTCGGATAGTGCCGGGTCGGGAGCCGTGGTGATCGTGCGGGCCACCACGTCCAGAGTGGTAGGGCTGTCGATGGCGTCGATTTTTTTCATCAGCATGTCCGGGGAGACATCCTCGTCGAAGGTGGCGAAAAGGATCATGGTCAAATAGCCGCCCAGGGTGGATTGGTTGAGATCGGCCAGATCACCGCCGAGCTCGTACACGGCTCCGGTGATGTCGGCCACAATGCCGGTGCGGTCCTTGGACATGACCGAAATGATCATCTGTGTGCTCATGGTTTGACGCTCCAGTCGCGAGTCATTGGCTATGACTGTTTCAAGGTAGTGGCGCGAGGCCTTCAGCGAGATGGTTAACTCTTTCAATAACTTCATCGACGGAGAAGGTGAGAATCCGTTTCTCCTGCATGACCAGTAGGCCGTCGATGATGACAGTGTCGACATCGGCTCCGGAGGCCCCGTACACCAGAAGATCCTGGTTGTAAAAGGGCACCAGGTGGGGCTGATGGATATCGACCAGGATGAGATCCGCGCGTCTGCCCGGCCCAATGCTGCCGGTCGAGTCGACCCCTACGGCGCGGGCTCCCGAGGCGGTGGCGCAGTCCAGCACCTGCCTGGCACTCATTGCGGTGGCCTCGCCGCGGGAGAGTTTCTGCAATTTGGCCAGCATATCCATTTCCCTGAACATATCCAGACTGTTGTTTGAGGCGCACCCGTCGGTGCCCAGCCCGACGGGTGCCCCCTGGTCAAGCAGGTCGGCAACTGGCGCGACACCGGAAGCGAGCTTGGCATTGCTTTGGGGACAGGTAACGAGGCCGGCGCCCTGGGCGGCCAGGGTGGTTATATCGCTTTTCTCCAGCCAGACCGCGTGGATGCAGGTGCAGTTCGAATCGAGCAGCCCTAGAGCCGCGAGATGGCCGGCAGGGGTATCGGATCGGGGCTCGATGATCTGCTGCATTTCGGTCTGCGACTCGGCCAGGTGAATAAAAAAACGCACTCCTCTGGCATCGGCCAGTTTCTTGGCCTTGACCAGGGTTGCCGGGGAACAGGTGTAGGGGCTGTGGGCGAAGACCGCAGGACTGACCAGTGAATTGGTTTCCTGCCACTGGTCGATAAAGCGTTCGACGGTTTCGATGTTCTTGGCCGGATCGGGGACGCTGGGGACCGAGAAGTCGACGATGCCGTGCCCCACCACCGCCCGTATGCCGGCATCACCAAAAGCGCGGGCAGCGTGGCCCGAGTAGAAATAGCCGTCGGCCACGCAGGTGGTGCCGGAACTGATCATTTCCGCGGCCGCCAGTTTGGTGGACCAGTAGACCATTTCCGGATTGACGTGGGCGGCTTCGGCCGGAAAGATATGGTCATGCAGCCAGCTGTGCAGGCTCAGGTCGTCGGCAAAGCCGCGGAAGAGCGTCATGGCACAGTGATTATGGCCGTTGACCAGGCCGGGCATGAGCAGTTTCTCCCCGGCTTCGATGACCTGAAAGTCATTCGGGTCAGGACACTCGTTCATCGGGCCCAGCGCGGTCACCCAGGCTCCCTCGACCACCACGAAATGGTCGTAGAGCAGGTGGGTTGCGGCTGCCCTTAAGAGGGTGCAGCCGCGTATGAGAATTCTGTCCGTCATCCACTAGAGCCGTAAAAAAACCAGGTGAGATTTGGGTAATAATCGTTACTATACATAACGACAAAAGTCCAACCCAGCCCCTCAGGCACCGTCACCGCCGGCTCTTCGTGCGCACCTCGCCTGGCTGGGCGCCTTGACCTTTTGCCGCTGGATAACTAACACTGATCTGAAGAGACGAACGACTTGTCCGCTGCCAGACCGATTATAGGAAGATGACTAATAAATATAAAGGTGAAAATGTTCGGCCGCCGGCCCACTGTTCCCCTTACCCGCTGAGTCGTCTGGCGCCGT
>JARRLH010000174.1:0-14601 GCA_037387205.1 Desulfofustis sp. | reverse complement strand
CTACGGGCTCCAGAAAAAGGGAACCATTGATACCCATCATCAAGCCAACAGCAATGGACTCATACGAAACCGCTTCCAACAGTGCAAGACGATGACAAGTCCCGCCGCCTCTCCCCCCATAATCTTCTGGAATGAAGAGTGAGAGTGGTAGCAGTCTAAAGATTTTTTCCAGCAGTTCTCTCGGCAATCCCTGCAGATAATTGGTGGTTTCGATCTCCGGATAGGTAGTTAAGACATCATTGAGCACCACCTGACAATCATTTATAAACGTTTCCAAGCTCTGCTTTTCCATACGGGTGGATTCCTCATGTAATAACGGCATAAGAGACAGGGTCTGCGGGGCAACTTGAAATTTCCCCGGCAAGCACCTGCAGCGAAAAGAGCGACTATACGATATAGAATCTATTCAACAGGAGGGCATCACAGCCATTTGTCATGCTGAAACAGATAATCACTGGAAAGATATAAACTATGGTCGGTAAACAAAAAAATGGTTTCCCTTTGTCTCTTCAACTGGTCTCTGTTCGCTCTACAGCGTGATGAACTGAAGAGATGAATTGCGGTTGAATCAGCAAAGCCCATGGTGCCGGGTAACAGGTTCCAAGAGCAGTGAAACCAATGCCTCTGCATTATCTCCCTCCATTTTGTCGATAAAAGCACTGAAAGTAAGCATCCGCATTGCGGAACGTGAAGTCAAAAAACCCGGAAACAAAATATATCATCATGGAATTAATATTCTGAATTTCTGTAAACTTGTTCTGTCCAGCTATAGTCCGAACACTCCATTGGTATTCTATCATTTTGATATAAAACATTCTTTTTGAAAAATAGTGATTCATATCTGTTGGCATCGATATTGCTGGGTTAAGGGTGAGGTTGCGCCATTTTTGGTGATCAACTCTTCTATCTTTATTGAGCCGTATTAGCGAAGACCCAGGTATGAAAACCAAGGAATTTAGATTGCAGGGTAATCGTTTGCTGTTCAAATGCCCCTATTGTGGCAGGAGAAGAAACTACACCCTACTCAATGTCAGAAGAAAGACCATAAAATGTGATGGCTGCCGGGAAATGACCAGATGTCTGTTTAACCGCAGACCGGAGATGAGAGAGAGACAAAGTGGAATGCTGACGCTCAGAACGAGAGAAGGTAAGGAAATGCAGGTCATGATGCGGGATATATCATCCAGGGGAATCGGTTTTGAAGTACTAAAGGGCAAAGACCTGCGCTTAATCAAAAAAGGACACGAGATAGCACTCACTTCCAACTGGAGTCCTGCCATGATCCCCAAATCTCGTTTTAAAGTTCAAAGTATTAACGGTTTTAGGGTTGGGGTGATGGTGAAACGGTGACTGGGTGGGCTAAGAGAAAGAGCAATTTGTAATTTCAGAACCCAATGGCTAAAAAAGAATTAGAATCCAATCCAAATATTCACGCACTGGGGTTGAGCTATATCTACAGGTATTTAAGCCGGGCAGGATATACCATATATGAAGTTAATACTGACCCAAATCACCATTTTCAAATTTTCGCCAAGGCGGACAACACATTTATTCTAGTTGCTGTGAGAACTGCATATCATCCTGATACCGGAACTATTGATAACGCCACTCAAAAACAGCTGATCAAAGAATCCAATCAACTTAATGCTATTCCCCATTTCGCGGGCCTGGCTGTTACTGTGGTTATCAGGCCGTACCACCTTTAACCTTGGCCTTTTGCCAGTTCCCGCAGCCCCTCGCAGATCTTCCGGTTCATGCCGTCACCATTGTGACCGCCCTGGTGCGTATTACCACTGTGTAGTATTTGTTTGACATTCATTAATTTTTTAGAGACGATGGAGGTAGCCCGAACGTTGCCCTACCTGACAAAATAGGGAGTAAGGTTATGAAAATATGGTTACCGGATTCGCTCTACCGCGTGAAGCCCCTTCTTTTAATGCTCTCTGGAGCAATTCTGCTGGTAGTCACAAGCTCGGCAATCGCCACAATCTTCGCGTGCGCGTGCCTGGGTTATGGAACTTGGATCATCGTCGTTCGCATGATGTGGTCTAATGCGGGCATGCTAAAGACCCGTGTTGGTTCCAGAATGGCAGGGGAGCAAAAGACGCACTACGTAGATATGTGACGCAAGCGGCAGCAATTCCCCGTCTCCCGGACCAACGCCAGTCGTCATATGACAGTGAAGCACTCTCTTTGAGCGCTGAGTAGATTCCCTCGTTTTATTGCAAGGGATCTGCAAGAAAGAAAGCGAGTGTCTTGACACCCACACCGCAGTATTTAAGGTAGTTTTCCAAGGCAATAGAAAACTTCCCAAATTTAGGTTGGGTTGAGTTAATTTCCTACTATTGATGTTCCATCTAACGCCTGTTAGACCTGCATCTCATACAACTACTATTGCATTTAGTGATTTTGTTCGGCATTCAGATGCCACTTTCTCCGCGGTGGCTTAAAAGAAATCTAATTGGGTGGTACGATGATGGATTACAACAATGTGGATTCCACGCAAAATATTCACTCACTCGGGGTGAGTTATCTCGGCAATTTTCTGGATCGTGTCGGATTTACCATACTGGAAGTAAATACCGAGCCGCACCATCCTTTTCAGCTATTAGCAAGAATAAATAACAAATATCTGTCAATTGTTGTGCGCACAGCCTGTCATCCTGCTGTGGGAACAATTGATTCTTCTGCTTTGGAAACGCTTATTGGAGAGTCGGAAGAGCAGGGTTTCACGCCTCATTTTGCCGGTCTGTCTGTAATACCAATGGAAAGGAACAGCATAAAAATAAGTGGTTCAGCAGAAGGCCAAGAATACAAAGTGATCTTCAACGGTATCAGTGCGGTTTACAAGTCGGAATTACTTGCAGTAAACCTTTGAAGCTATCTTGATTACCTTTTGATCATAACGCCAACTCGAAAACCATGGATATTTTGAACTTTGAACCGTGATTTGGGGATCAATCTGGGATTCCAGCTGGAGGTGAGTGATATCTCTTGCCCCCTTTTTATAGAGCGTAAATCTTTACCCTTGGTTACTTCAAATCCGATTCCTCCAGATGATATATCCCGCATCATGACCTGTATTTCCTTACCGTCCCTCGTCTTAAGTGTGAGGAATCCACTTTGAGGTTGTCTCAGCTGTGGCCTGCGATTGAACAGGCACTTAGTCTTTGCACCGCACCCATCACACCTTATGGTCTTGCTTCTGACACGGGGAAAATTGTAATTTCTTCTTTTGCCGCATGCCGGACACTTAAAGAGCAGACGGTTGTCATATACCCTAAATTCTTTTGTTTTCAGCACTGAAACCTCACACTCAAGACAAGCATTGTTGACAAACAATTGCAACGTCCTACTGACCTGAACGAACTGCACAGGGTCGCGGGGGGTTGAGGGGTGAATGTGGTAATCTAACATCTTTTTTCTAACTAATAAACGATACAATGTGGTGGCTTCATACTTTTAAGGGTTGGACAGTCCGTCGAAACTCATGGGAAGAAAAGTAGGTTGAAAATGTCGAGTAAATGGAAGACCTGAACTGTTTTACAGAAATGAGCCATCTGCCCCTTCTTCCCTGCCTAACCCACTATTTTATTTACACAACCGAATGATTCTTGTTACCCTCATGGCCAATCAATCAAGGTAAAAAGAGCTATGATAAAGCGTATTTTTCTGCACGGCCTCGATTCTTCGGGGAGCGGCACCAAAGGCCGTTTTTTCTCTACCCGGTATCCTGACATGATGCGCCCCGATTTTAACGGAACGCTCCAGGAGCGGATGACCCATCTCCGCAAACTGCTGGGCGATGGCGGTCAATTCATCATCGTTGGTTCCAGCTTCGGCGGGCTGATGGGTGCCTGTCTGGCGATGGACCAGCCGGAACGAGTGCACCGGCTGATCATGCTGGCTCCGGCTCTGAACTTTCATGAATTTCAGGTGCCGGAACGAAAATTTGAGACCGAAGCCGTTCTCGTCATCGGCAACGACGACCTGGTGACGCCCCCCGAGATTGTCGTACCCGCGGCTGAGGCCACCTTTGCTGATCTGCAGATCAGCATCGTCGACGATGATCATCTGCTGCACCGCACTTTTCAGGAACTGGACTGGGGCCATCTCCTGAGGCGGAATTAGGGGCTGCTCGAAAGCTAACGGGAGTGACCAAGACGATCAGGTAAGGAGCATGGAGTCGTTGGCCAGTTCCTCCCCTTGCACCTTGTAGAACTGGTGGAGGAGATCGTCAACGCTGAGGCTGCGTTTCTTCTCGCCGCTGACATCGAGGATGATCCTTCCCTGATGCAGCATGATGAGGCGGTTGCCGAATTCGATGGCATGCTTCATGTTGTGGGTGATCATCAGGGTGGTCAGTCCCTGTTCGGCAACGATCTCCCTTGTGAGGGAGAGGATCTGCCCCGCGGTTTTCGGATCTAAGGCGGCAATATGTTCATCGAGCAGCAGTACTTCTGGCCTCACCAGGGTTGCCATCAGCATGGTCAGGGCCTGGCGCTGGCCGCCGGAGAGCAGACCGACATTCTGCTCAATGGTCGCTGACGGACAGGTTCCCAGCAGGGGATCCTGGAAAACCCTGGCGATCAATTTGGCCCGCTTGTATTCCGGCCACCGAGTGATGTTCAGGTTGCCAATGGTGATCGTGCCCGAATCAAGCAGAAACGATCCCGCCAGGGCATTGAGCAGGGTAGACTTGCCGGCCCCGTTGGAGCCGATCACCGTGATAAAATCGCCGCTGGCAACCTGCAGACCGATATCGTTCAACGCCAGTACCTCGTTGACGCTGCCGCGGTGAAAATACTTGGTGCAGTGCTCGATGGCAATCATTGGGCCAACAGTTTCTTCTTGATGTTCGGAGCGATCAGGGCACCGATCACCAGCAGCGCGGTAATCAGGTTGAGATCGCTCGGACTGAAGGTGAATCCGCCCAAATCAAGCCCGAGGGCCAGGGCAATAGCCAGCCGGTACACCACCGAGCCGAGAACCGCGGCGACTATAGCCCGGGCAATCGAGCTGGAGCCGAACACGGTTTCACCGACGATAACCGAGGCCAGTCCGGCAATGATCGTACCGATGCCCATGCCCACGTCTGCCGCTCCCTGGTTCTGGGCGATCAGCGCCCCGCTCAGAGCCACCAGGGCGTTGGAGAGCCCTACTCCGACGATGATAATGAGGTGGGTATTTACCCCCTGACTGATGATCATCTGGGCATTGTCGCCGGTGGCCAGAACCGCCTGGCCGAATTCGGTTTTCAAAAACCAGATCATTCCCCCCATGATAACCAGGCTGATGAGACTGAAAACCGCCAGGCTGGCGAGATGGGGAGGTATCCCCAGGGCGATGAGCGGATCAAACACGGTGGCCGAGCCGATCAGGGCAGTATTGGGGCCCCCCATAATGCGGATATTGATCGAATAGAGGGCGATCATGGTCAGGATCGAGGCCAGCAGGTGGAGAATCTTGAACTTGGTATTCAACACCGCGGTTACCGCCCCGGCAGCAAACCCGCCGAAAGCGGCACATAGCAGAGACAGATAGGGGTTGAGCCCGGAGGTAATGGCCACGGCGGAGATGGCAGCTCCCAGAGGGAGGCTGCCATCCACGGTGAGATCGGGAAAATCGAGGATCCTGAAGGTCAGATAGACCCCGATTACCATGATTCCATATACCAGCCCCTGCTCCAGGGCGCCGATGGCCGCGTAGATCGTCATTACTGCAGTGTACCCGAAGTGGGACCGCTACTCGTAGATCTTGGCAGCCTGCTTGACCAGTTCCTCCGGTGGAGGGGCCCCCATCGCCGCAGCCGCTTTCAGGTTGATCTGCAACTGCAGCTCTTGCTGAAATTCCACCGGCAGCGAACTCGGTGCGGCGCCCTCAAGAATTTTTTTAGCCATGGCGCCGGTCTGGTAGCCGTGCTTGTAATAATCAAAGCCCATGGCCGCGACCGCTCCGCGGGCCACCGAGTCGACATCGGCGGCGAAAATCGGCAGTTTGTTCTGAGTGCCCACTTTGATCACCGACTCGAGAGCGGCGACGATGGTGTTATCGGTGGGAATGAATACCGCATCGCAGCGGCCCACCAGGCTTTTGGCCGCGGCATAGACATCGGCAGTTTTCGGAGCAGTGGCTTCGACCACGGTGAAACCGAATTGGGAGCTCAGTTCCTTGACTGCAGCGACAATGGCCTTGGAGTTAGCCTCCCCGGCGTTGTAGAGGATTGCCAGCTTTTTGATGTCCGGCTTGTAGGTGGTGATCATTTCCAGGTGCTTCTCGGTCGGCAGCAGATCGGACACGCCGGTGACGAATTCGGAAGGCTTGTCGATGGCCTCTACCAGCCCGGCAGCAACGGGGTCGGTTACCGCAGTGAACAGCATGGGCCTCTTCAGGCCGGCCGGTGCCTTGCTCAAGGCCTGGACAGTCGCCTGGGCGGACGGGGTGGCGATGGCGACCAGGAGATCACTTTTTTCTCCAATCATCTGCTGGCCGATCTGGGTTGCGGTACCCATGTTGGCCTGGGCATTGTGAACCTTGAACTCAGCACTTACCCCGTTGTCCTTCAAATAATCCTGAAATCCTTTCAATACCGCGTCCAGGGCCGGATGTTCAACGAACTGATTGACCGAGATCACCGGTCCAGCGGCCAGGGCTCCGCTGGCCAGCAGGACGACTGAAGCAGACAGGATAATAAGTAGTTTTTTCATGGCATCTCTCCTAGATCAAAGATTCATTACAGTACCATCACAGATGTGCCGACACAGAGGCTGAGCACGACTTCTAGTCCATTTGTCCATACAGGTCAACACGATTATAGAGCAGTGCAAGGGGCCGCCGCAGTCGATCCCAGCCTCACTGTCTAGTGATTTAAAACAGCCGTTGGGGCTCAGGAAAAATGGTTCCTCTGTTCCCGCAAGGCAGCAAAAACCGCCACCCTGTCGGCGGACTGCAGGCGCTGTTCCTTTTCAAGCTGGTCGATGATGGAGCTGTCTTCAATGCGCAGGAAGGGATTGGTGGCCAGTTCTTCCTCAAGCAGCGACGGTGCTGAGGGCATGTCTTTCCGGCGCATCTCCCTTACCCTGGAGGCCCGCTCGCTAATTGCCCGGTTGCTGGGATCGACCTGGGCGGCGAAACGGAGATTCAACTCGGTATACTCATGACCAAAGTAGATACGGTTCTGCGTGCCGCAGGTGAGGATTCGATCGAGGGAATGTACCATTTGCTCGGCGGTTCCCTCGAACAGCCTGCCGCAGCCACCACCGAACAAAGTGTCCCCGACAAAGAGGTGGTCGTCGATGTGAAAGACCACATGGGTCGAGGTATGACCGGGCGTGTGGTGTACATCGACATCCAATCCGCACACGGAAAATCGTTCGTTGTCTTCCAGCGGTCGGGTCATCAGCGGGATCCTCTTGCGATCCTGGAAAAATCCGTACACCTCCAGAGTTCCGTATTCATCGAGCAGATCGGGCAGGCCACCGATGTGGTCGTGGTGGTGATGGGTGCAGAGCACCGCCGAAAGTTCGAGCCCGCGGTCATCCACCACTTTCATCACCGGCCAGGCTTCGGAGGGATCGACAACGGCGGCCTCGTTTCCATGTACGACCAGATAGGAGTAGTTATCATACAGGCAGGGAATGACCACGATTTCCATGATTTTCACCTCGCTGAAGGAGATTAACCAATGACAATTTCACTTCCTGTTTTATTAATGAAACAGTATAAGCAGTCCACGGAGTTTGCCCCCTAATTTTTTACCTCATCAAGATGATCAACTTACTATGATATACAGGCGGTTCGGCAGAACCGGGATTGACATGCCGGTTCTGAGCTTCGGCTGCATGCGCAGCATGCACAGCTGGCAGACAGTGAAAGATTCAGATATTCCAGGCGGTGCGCAAACCAAGCTGGAAAAAATCGTGAAAACTGCCAACGATTTCATACTTCAGTCAAAGGCCGTACCCAGCGATGACCCGCAGGAGTTTGTCGAAAAAGTCAGACTGTCGATGACCCGGCTGGGTGTCGGCCGGCTCGATCTCCTGGCTCTGCATGGCCTCAATGATCACCGCTCTCTCTGGCAGTGCTGCAGACCAAACGGCTGTCTGGCCGCCGCCAGAAAACTGCAGGATGACGGGCTCATCGGTCATGTCGGCTTCTCGGGCCACGCCCCCACCGACGTCATACTGCAGGCGCTGGGCCATAAGGAGGACGGCGGCTTTGATTTCTGCAATATCCACTGGTACTACATCTTCGATGCCAACCGGGAGGCGATCGATTACGCCGCCGACCGGGAGATCGGCATTTTCATCATCAGCCCGTCCGACAAGGGCGGACACCTGCATTCCCCCACTCCCAGACTGCGGGAGCTCTGCGCCCCGCTTTCCCCCATGCTGTTCAACGATCTCTACTGCCTCGACAAAAAAGGGGTGTGCACGATCAGCGTTGGGGCCTCGGAACCCCATCACTTCGACGAACACCTCAAGGCGCTCCCTTTGCTCGAGCGCGCAGACCGGGCCGCTTTGCACCAGGTCGAGGCAAGGCTGCGTAACACCATGATGGAAACCACCGGCCACCAGCGTCCTGACCACTTCTGGCACAGTTTTCCCGGTTGGGATCAGGCGCCCGGCAACATCAATATCAAAATGACGCTCTGGCTTGCCAACCTCTATCGAGGCTGGGACATGAAGAGTTTTGCCAGGGAGCGCTACGCCATGCTCAATAAAGGCTCATCCTGGGTGCAGGGAAACGACGGGGCCCGGGCCGCTGATCTCGACTTTTCCGCAACGATGCACCCTGAAGGTTGGTCAGCTGACCGGCTCAAAGAGCTGCTCACCGAGGCCCACCGGCTCCTCAAGAAACAGAATAAAAAATCCTGATTAAGCACCTGGTCATCGGCCGTTTTTATCTATGTCGCGGTGAAAGGGCTGGACCTTAAACCGGTTGTCTGTGCCGAGTTTTTCGGCCAGGGCCTCGACCACCGCCACCGAGCGGTGGCGGCCGCCAGTGCAGCCGATGCCGATACGCAGCTCCCTTCCGGTTTGGGCCATCCCCTCGGCCACTGAAAACAGCAGCGGCACGAGCAGTTGCAGAAACTTACTGCCCTGAGCGCTGTCAACCACATAGGTGGATACCACCTTTTCCAGGCCTGACTTGGGACGTAAATCCTCTTGCCAATACGGGTTCGGCAGAAACCGGATATCGAACAGCAGGTTGGCATCCACCGGCACCCCGTGTTTGAAGCCAAAGGAAAAAAGGAAAATTCTCAAAGCTCTGGATTCCGTTTGGCTGGCATTGCTTTCACTGTCCATGCAGACGATTCAGATTGAAGTTAAAATCTCCGGTTCTAGATGTTTTCGCCCGACCGGCCGCATCCATTTCACGGCCGGGTGCCCTACTGCCACCACACTATAGATCCGGTAGTTCTTATCAAGACCCAGCAGCCGGCTGATCGATGGATCCCGCCGGGCGGCTTCGACCACATAGCCTATCAGACAGGTACCCAAGTCCAATGCTTCGGCCATCAGTAGAATGTTCTGGCTGGCCAACAGCGCGTCCTCCGCGGGACAGCTCGAATTGCGGTCGGCGGCCACGAGGAGGGCGGCCGGAGCGCCATGGAAGAGCCGATCCTCGCGCGACACATCCCACCCCTCCAGGGCATCCTGCACCTTCTGGTAGTAGCCATTGTAATAATTGTGCAGGGCCGGACAGCCCAGAAGCTTCAGCACTCCCCGCACTATCGGGTTGGCCGCTTTACGGTTGAGCCGTCGATAAAAATCGCCAGTCACCTCTCCCAGTCTGACAACATCCTCACGATTGGGCAGAACCAGAAATTTCCAGCCCTGACTGTTGGTCCCGGAAGGGGCTGTGACCGCCGCTTGCAGCAGATCGTCAATTATGGCACGGTCAACTGGCTGATCCTTGTAGAGCCGGCACGATCTCCGCTGTCTCATGATCTCCATGAGCATTTGTGAGGGGAGCGGATCCACCCATGAGACAACACCTCCGGTATCGACCGAACGGAGTTCGGCCGGCGGCTCCAAGAAAGGGACAGCAACAGCTTCAGCCGGACAGACCGCATAGCAGTGACCGCATTGCATACATGAATCAGCAGTGATGTAGGCCTTATCCGAGGTATCGGCAGCGATTATGCGGTCCGGGCAGATCGACCGGCAGGCGCCGCAGCCAATGCAGCGTTCCTGATTTATCAGCGGTACCTGTTGGGCCATGATGATCAATCCACGGTGCCTTCAAGCAGGAGCTGGATGAGCTTCCTGGTCACCCCGTAGATCTTGGGGTCAGAGCTCGCCCTCGGTCCTGCCACATTAAGTACCTTTATGTCCGCCTTGTCGATCCAGGCGGCAACCCTGGAGTGTGCCTGCGCCTTATCGGTGCGCTTGAAATCGATGTGCAGGCAGGGTTTGCCGAGCCGCATGGCGATTTTTTCGGTCAGCGCCGAGCCGCCGGTGAGCGGACCATGGGAGAGAATCAGGGTACCGTCCCCATCTATGACGTTGCGCTCGGTTCTCTCGTTGTAGCGCTCGGAATCCAGGACCGTCATATCGTAGGAAAGCGGCAACATGCCGGCCTCTGTTTTCCTGCCTGCAGGTATGCAGCCGCCATGGGAAACGCCAGAGGCTATGGCTCCGTCCAGGGCTGCCTGATCGGCCCCGGTCTGTCCCCCGGAGATGATTTTTTCAAGTGCTATTTTCATCCTGCCTCGGTGGTTGATAACTCACGATACACAATTAGATGTCTGGAATATGCCGGAAAAGCGTCTGCGCGTCAACACCTCCTGCTGCCGGTTTTGACAAGCACAACGGCAATCAGGTATAAATCAGAGTTCAACGCTTTTACCGGGAACCTGATGGAGAGAAAAACCGTTCATCGCAGTCACTGGCAGAACCAGCTCATCGAAGTGGTTGATGAAGGCACCACCCGTTCTCTCTATTTCGGGGGGCATGTCCTGCAGTCGAGCATGTATCTTGCCGCCCCGCAGAAGCTGGCACTCTCCTACACCCGCTTCATGGCGGCCCCCCTGCTGATCGATGACGAGCCCGAGCGCATTCTGATAATCGGGGTAGGCGCCGGCTCCCTGGTTCGATTTTTCCACCATCACTTCCCCGACGCCCAGATTGACGGCATCGACTATTCCAGCGAGGTCATCGATCTGGCCCGCAGCCATTTCCATCTCCCCGTCAGTCCCAAGGTGGCAATCCACTGCTGCAGCGGCTTCCAGTTCCTCGCCGAAAGAGAGGACGAGCACAACTACGATCTCATCCTCATCGATGCATTTGATACCGCGGGCATGTCCAGCCAGATCTATTCAGGCCCATTCTTCGACCTCTGCCAGGATCATCTCGCCTTGTCAGGTATCGTCTGTCTGAACCTGTGGAGCGGCGATCAGTCGCGAATGGAGGAGGTGGCCATGGAAATCGGGATGCGTTTCGACTCCACCCTCGAACTCCCGGTTCCTCAGCGCGGCAACGTAATCTGCCTGGCCGGCCGTGGTGACGTCTTGTCAGCTGTTGTCGATCTCGACAGTGGCGAGCTTGCCTTCCTGCAGGACCGCTTCGAACTCAATTTCAGGGAAATGGTGCGGGTCTGCAGAAAATACAATCTCAGCGTGTTCCAGCGGATCTCCCGGCTCTTCAGCTGAGTGCGTTTCCCAGACTTTCGCCTATCACCCGCGCCTGATCCTTGAGGTCGGCGATCTCCTGCTGCCAGTAGGCAGAAGAGCCGAAATCGTCATTAACCAGGGTGGCGCCGTCCTCGATATATTGTTTGGCGCACCAGGACATGTAGTGGATAAAGCGCATGGCCCTGAGCGGTTCGACCAGCGTCAAGGTGGAGCGCTCAAAACTGTGAAACAGCTCGTAGCCTTCGAGCAGCAGGGCCAGTTCGAGCCGCGAGTCTTCCAGGTAGCCGGGCAGGAGCATCCACAAATCCTGGATCGGAGGGCCGACCACCATATCGTCGAAATCGATAATGAAGAATGACTCCCCAGGCCGGTGAATCAGGTTCGAGGTGTGGCAGTCGCCGTGCAGGCGAATAACGTCGACTCCCTCGAAAAGCGGGGTGATCGTTTCCAACAGTTCGTCGACCACATCGATGAATTCGGGGAGCAGATGGGCGGGAATCAGGTCGTTGGCACGCAGGTAGTCGACCTGCGTGCGGCTTGTCTGCTGGGGGTGCAGCCTGTTTCTGCCGGGTGCCTGGCCAAGACCGCCGACGGCGTGCAGGCGGCCCAGCAGCCGGCCTAGCTCGAGCCACTGCTCGTCGGTATACTCGTCCACGAGCCTGCCGCCGCAGCGGGGGTAGACGGCAAACAGGATACTCTCGCAGGAGGACAGCGAGGTGCCGCCGGCAAGCGGCAGCGGAGAGATGACCGGCAGCTCGCGCTCAGCGCAGTCGGCCACGAATTTGTGTTCATCCTCCAGGGCCTCCCGGCTCCACCTGCCGGGCCGGTAGAACTTGGCCACCAGAAAGTTCCCCTCCTCGTCCTGCACCTCGTAGACCCGGTTTATGTAACTCGCATGGGGCCGGCAGACATTGAGGAGACGACGTCCTGTGGCCCGCTCAATGGAGCTCAGAATGGCCTCGGGATCGAGCCTGGAAAAAGGAGATTCGGTCATCTTGAAATCCTGTAGATGTTGATTCTTGTGGCGCGAGATCAAATCATTTATAACCTACTCACCCCATGGCTAATACACCACCAGAAAGTGAAGGCTGCGGCGGATTCTGTCGGACCTGCGGCGATAAATGCAGGCCGCTGGCGGGCTTTCTACTGTGCGGTGCAGCCTCGATCTAGCAAGGCACGCAGATTTGCACCTACTTTGCTGCGACCGCTCCATCCTGGTCGTCGACAAGCCGGGCGACCTTCTGGCGGTGCCCGGCCGGGGGCCGGACAACCGCCCTTATCAGATCTATGATCCAGTCAACGGCAGGGAAGCACTCACGCGGTGGCAAAGAATTGGCCACGATCCCCGCGGTACCCGCCTCAGCTACACTCCCCTGACCGGCAGAACCCACCAGCTCAGAGTTCACAGCGCCCACCCTCTCGGTCTTGACGCGCCGATCATCGGCGACCGTCTCTACGGATCCGGCAAAGAGGATGATCCCATGCTGCTGCGTGCCTCTTTTCTCTCGTTGACCCATCCCGATGACGGCCGTATCGTTGAATTCCGCTCAGAAGCGCGGTTCTGAACGTGCTTGCTCTGCAGATCGTTCTGCTTAATATATCAAGTAAGCTCTCGACTCTTCCGGACAAGCCATGATGAAAACTCTGGACAGCGAAAAGATACCTATCAAACTGTGGCTTGACGACATGGAAGAAGGTGCTCTGCAGCAGGCCAGAAACCTCGCCAATCTGCCCTTTGCCTTTCACCATATCGCCATCATGCCCGATGCCCATTTCGGCTTCGGCATGCCCATCGGAGGGATACTGGCCGCTGACGGGGTAATCGTCCCCAATGCGGTCGGGGTCGATATCGGCTGCGGCATGTGTGCCGTTAAAACATCGCTGACGGACATCGAAGAGCCCCGGCTCAAAAAAGTCATGCGAGCCATTCGGCAGACCGTGCCTCTGGGGTTCAAACATCACAAAAAGGTCCAACCTCACCACTGCATGCCGGAAACAGAGTCAATCGATGATCTGCCGATCGTGCGCTCCGAATACGAAAATGCCAGAGCCCAGGTGGGCACTCTCGGGGGAGGCAATCATTTCATCGAAATACAGAGGGGAACAGACGGGGCAATCTGGTTCATGATCCACTCCGGGAGCCGCAATCTCGGATTTCGGGTTGCCAACCATTACAACAAGCTCGCCGTCAGTCTGAACAAGCGCTGGAAAGCGCCAATTCCCCCTTCCTGGCAACTCGCCTACCTGCCCATGGACGACAAACCGGGACACATTTATTATCGGGAGATGCGCTACTGCGTCGATTTCGCCCACGCCAACCGGGCAATGATGAGAACCCGCGTTCAGGAAGCTCTCGGGCAGGAAGTCTCGGCCGACATCGAATTTGCCGAGCCGATCAATATTGCCCATAACTCCGCCGCCCTGGAGAGTCATTTCGGCAAGAAGGTGTATGTCCACCGCAAGGGGGCGACCCGGGCGATGACCGAAGATACCGGGATAATACCAGGGTCGCAGGGTAATCAGAGCTTTATAGTCGGCGGCAAATCCAACCCCGAAAGCTTCAACTCCTGCTCCCACGGCGCAGGCAGGAAAATGGGCAGGAAACAGGCTCAGCGACAGCTTGATCTGGGCCGGGAGAGAGCGCAATTGGAGAACAAGAGGATCCTGCACAGCCTGCGCCACAAAAAGGATCTGGACGAGGCTCCCGGTGCCTATAAAAACATCGAAACGGTGATGCAGCGACAGCGGGACCTGGTCGATATCATCGATGTCCTGAAACCGCTGGCTGTCATCAAGGGGTAGCGAAGCCGGTGCTCAAGGAGCCAGCCGCTCTATGGACCAGGTACGGTCTGCACCCAGCTTATACATGAACCGGTCGTGCAGCCGGTTTTCCCTTCCCTGCCAGAACTCGATCTCAGTGGGGACGACCCGGTACCCACCCCAGAAAGAGGGCAGCGGAATCT
>JARRLH010000173.1:0-11139 GCA_037387205.1 Desulfofustis sp. | reverse complement strand
TCGAAAATTCTCGGATCTGCCTTCCGCCGCCGAAGGTGGTGACATCGGGGTGTTCGAAGAGAGCGAAATGGCAAGCTATATGCGGAGTGCGGTCACCTCTTTGAATCCCGGCGAGGTGAGCGCAATAATTGAGACACCCGTCGGTTTTCAGTTTTTCAAGCTGCTTTCCAGCAAAGAGGGCGGTATCGTGACCCTGGCTCCTTACGCTCAGGTCAAGGAAGAAATAAGGGAGACGCTTTACAACCAGGAGCTGAGAAAAGAATTTGAAGAGTGGATTGAGGAAATCAGGAGCGAGGCCTACATTCGCACCTCCCTGTAACCGGCCAATTCAACTCGCCTTGCCCGGCAATGGCCTGTTATAACATAGCAACAGGGGTGTAAGCCGCAGGGCCAGGCCCGAGGTGAGCAAAGAGCCGGCGGAGCATCTGAGCCCCCGCGGCAGGCAAGGCCTCCCGATGGGAAGGATTGAGCCCGCTTCGTCAGAAAAAATCTGACCAGAAAATAATCATGGAAATGAGCACACCGGACAACGAATCTTTGGGCATGCTGCTCAGAAAATTGCGGCTGGAGCGCTCCCTTGATATCAGCGATGTTGCCGAGGAGACCAAAATACCGCCGGCGACGATTAGAGCCATGGAGGACGACGATTACCGCTCCCTTCCGGCTTTGGCTTTTGCCAGGGGATTCTACGCGATCTACAGTGATTTGCTCAACCTCGATCAGGAGGAAATAGTCGAACGATTTCTCTCCGAATACAAGAGTGGTGATTTCTCCGCCAAAGCAGATGCAGCCTCCCCCACTCTCAAGGGCAAACAGATCGGCAGCATGGCTGAAAGACCCACCCATTTTCTGCGGACGGCCATTGGCATCACCGTGCTGGCAGTCATTCTGATCGGTGCCGGGATCTGCTGGTATGCCGGCTACAATCCGGCCAACCACGTGAGTCAATGGCTGAGAAGCTTCCAGGAACCGGAAATAGAAATCATCGAACAGACCACATCGAATCCGGACAGTCAATAGCCGCAGTCCCTGATGCCCGTCATCCGTTCCGACCTGCCCGCCCTTGTCCTCGACAGTATTGATTATGGTGAATCTGACAAGATCGTCGTGTTCTTCTGCCAGGACGTCGGCAGGATAAGCGCATTGGCCAGGGGAGCGCACCGCAGCAAAAAACGATTTGTCAACAAGCTCGAGATCTTCACCTTTGTGCAGATCTCCTATTCAAAATCATCTGCGGGCAGCCTCTTCATGCTCAATGAGGCTGAGCTGGTGAACAGTTTTATTACCCTGAGAACCGATCTGACCAGTTATCGGGTTGCCTCGATCATAAGAGAGTACATGCTCCTGACAACCAGGGAAACCTCGGGCGACGACCTGCTTTTCCAACTCGCTCTCTGGGCGCTGCACTCCCTGAACGTCGGCATCGATCAGAAACAGACACTGGCGCTGTTCATGATCAAGCTCTTTGACCTACTTGGGTATCGTCCCGATTTTTCCGTCTGCCAGGGCTGCGGGGCCAGACCGGCTGATGGCCAGGAAGTGCTCTTCAATGTCCAGGCCGGCACCATTGCCTGCAGGAACTGCAGCATCGGTCACCAAGGTGGACGCCGGCTGGCCGCTGGCACTGCCAAGATGATCAGAGCCGTGCAGGAGCAGCCCGTCTCCAGATTAAACCGTTTCAAACCAAGCGGCGCGGTGCTCGAACAGATCCTTGACTGCTCCCATCGCTACAGTCGATATCTCTTCCAGCGCGACATTCACTCCTGGAAAGGGTTCGACGTCCAGACCCGTCATTATTAATGGCTTCCCTCCCAAAACAAGCAATAGTGCTTCAAGATCACGGCCGGCGAAAATTTTTTTCACCGACGTCTGGCTGCGCAGGCCATGGAATTATGAGCCCGGCAAAGACAGCGGACAAAAGGGATGTTGCCATATGGAACCTAGTCAAGGTAGCGGATCTCACCGCTATGCTCGACAACTTCCGTACCATCATCGAGCCGCAGCCTGAGACCGCCATCGCCGGTAATAGACTGCACAATTGCCTCGTATTGAGGATCGGTCTGCACATCGAAACCGAACACGACTCGTCGACCAAGCGCATTGGATAGATCTTTCCACCTGCTGATCAGCGGGTGTTCGAGTTCGTCGGGTGCAGCGGAAAATCGGTGCAGTTCCTCTGCTTCCCACCAGTAAAGCAAGCCAAGGTTCCAGCTCAGTTTGGCCAGAAAACAGGTGGTGAACCCTTGCAGATCGACCGGCTCCCCCGTTTTGCTCGCCAGGGAGGTGGCACTGTGGTCAAGTGCTGCAGGGAACTCCCGATTATTGACATTTATGCCAAAACCCAGCAGACAGTATTCTTCGCCGGAATTGTGTCCGGTAAAATTTTCAGCCAGAAACCCACCCGCCTTGCGCCCGTCAATGAGCACATCGTTGATCCAGCGGATAACGGCGTCGGCTGCTCCGTAAGCCCGCATCGCCTCGCAGCAGGCTATGCCCACAGCCAAAGGGGCCAGCATTCTGTATCTGGGCAGGAGCGTGCTGATGTAGATCATGGACCCCCAGAGACCGCCAGCAGGGGCATGCCAGGTCCTGGTAAAACGCCCTTTGGAACCGCTCAGTGTGTCGGCGAGGAAGACCGTGCCGTTGGCGATTGAGACGCCCTTTTCTTCAAGGCTTTCGATATGGGCGCGCGCATGAGGCATGGTTCGATCCAGGGAGAAATGGTGGTCAATGATCGAACCAACGAAGGATCCGTAGAGGAGTATGCGCCGGGCCTGGTCCTCCTGCCAGCGCTCCAACCTTTCAGCCATTTCCACCAGTTCAATATGGGTTCTGAGCTGCGCCGAGGTGTGATAAGAGGCCATGGCAAAGCTGTTCATCCCCTGCGCGGCGGAACCGCTGGCAAGAGAGGCTTAGATTGCATCCCATTCAGCCTTGACCCGGGTGATGACCTTCTGGATCAAAGGCAGTTTATCGGCCCGGCAGACGCCAATGAGAGGCTCACCCTGGGGAACGGAGACTCCCGGTTTGAAGTAGATGGAATGGATGACGCCCTCTTCGCCCGAATAATAGATTGGCGTATCACGCTTCATCAGCGACATGGTGAAGGCTTCATCTCCCGGTCTGATGGTTACTCCTCCGGCCCCTTTCTGGTCGATTCTCGACTGGATGTCCATGGCAAAGAAGAACTTTGCCGTTTCCGGCGCCGTAAAGAGATAGAGCACTTCCTTGAGGATCGATTCGATAATTTCCTTTTTCTTCAGGGGATGCCTGATGGTAAGCAGCTTTTCTCCAGCCTCCACGAACTGGTCCTGAAACTCGATGCGGATTTCGGAGACAATACCGTTGAAGGGGGCGCTGATTGTTTTCTCGTTTCTCTCTCGGCTGATCTGGAACAGAGGGGTGCCGGGAATATGGTTCCATTCACCGGACGGGGCATCGACACCGTTGCCTTTTTCCACCAGAAAATCAACCACGCCGGTGTGCGGGGCGGTTATGTCGACATAGTTGTAAGGGTCCGAACGATATTTTGCCAGAATCTCATCAAAATCGATTTCTTGTGACATGACTGATCCACCTGTTGATCGATGATTCGACCTTCTTGGGAAAGGATGGTTTATACTGTCATATCTACCCTAAGGCAACAGAATTTTCTAGACGCATGGTTATACTTTGGTGTCTGAGTTGGGATGGAAAGAGGTGGTGCAGCCGCTTAGGCGGGGCAAAGATTTTCCTATAAATTTACCCCCGATTCATTTACCTTTACCCGAAACCCAAACCGCACCTAAGATAGCGGCAGAATAAGGAATTAGTATCATGGCCGGATCGTTGCTGAAGAAATTAACACTTATCCTGCTGACGGGTATTATCATAGGGCTGGTCGGGTTCCTGTCCCTGCCCCACATCATTGACCGGGTAGTGCTTCCCTCATTACTTGCCCAAACCCCTTTCTCCTTCAGCCGGGCGCGCCTGAGCAGAATCACGCCGTATCTTATCGAAGGCAGTGTCGAGATAAAGGACGGCACCACCCCGGTGCTCTCCATCCCCCGATTTCAGATTCGCTTTACCCCCCAGATGCTGCTGCAGAAAAAGATCGGCAGCCTGGTAGTGGATCACGCCACCCTGCATTTCCAAAAAGCAGACGGCCGGCTGGCGCTGCCCGCTTTCAACCCGCAGATCGGCGCCAAGAGCACCGGAACTGAAGAGACGCTGTTTCTGCTGCCGCTGGGGGTCGAATCTCTAATCCTCGATCAGTGCCGCATCGTGATCCACGATGCGCGCCGGCCATCACTTTTCATCGGTGTGAACGCTCAACTGGCACCAACCTTCAATTCGACCGGTACCCGCCAGCGCCTCGAGGCAATTGACGGGGCATTCTTCTTCTCGGATGATGTTTCCGCCGCGATATCTGCTTCAGCAACGCTCGACAATGACAAACTGGCTGCCAAACTGACGATCGAGGGGCAGAGGAGAACAATACGCTGAATTTTGTTCTCTCCGGCGATGCCCATACCCACCGCTTCCAGCTGCACCCGCTTGCCCTCGACAGTCCCGCCCAGGCTCTGGTTGAAATTGATGGAGAGGCGAGTTACCGGGACGGAGAAGCGAAAACTTCTGGAACGGCAACCGTCTCCTGGCCTGCTGAGGATGACCCGAGAACGGCGACAAAGCCCCTCTCTCTTGCCTTCGACGGCGGCTGGTCCGGTTCCGGCGGGGCGCACCTTTTTCTGACCGGCGAATACCACTCCGAGCGGCCACTTCAACTGGTCGACGGCTGGTCAGTTTCCGGACTCGCGGGCCTGCGTATATCTTCCTCCCTCGAGTCGATGGACCAGCACATGCGGGCGGCCTTGAAACTGGAGAGCGGCCCCCTGGATCTGCACCGCGACTTCTTTCGTGTGACGACTTCACCCATCGAGCTTAAGGCCAGCCTGGACCGCTCCAGCGACCAGCTTGAAGCCAGAATTAACGCGGCCCTGGCGGAAATCAGTATTCCCGGGAAAAATCTGGCCGCCAAGAATCTTGCCCTCGAGCTGCCGTTTACCCGCTTAGTTTCGACCACTGCAACGGCCCCCGGTTCCTTCTCTATTGAGGCGGTGGAGATCGAGGGTGAGCATCTTTTTTCCCTGGCCGCAACTCTTGCCCAACAAGGCTCAGAGTACACTGCCCGAGGTGCGCTTGAGCTGCGGCACACCCCCGACCTTTCCCTACCGTTCAACGGCCAGCTGGCTTGGCCCTCCAGATCGGGTTCGGTGTCCTGGGAACTTACCACGGACGCGCTCGAGCCAGCGTTTTTTCCTGCGTTTCTCTCTCTGCCGGCAGATCTCGATTTCTCAGGCAATCTCGAGGCCCGGGGCAGAATCGCCTACGATGGAGGAATCACCGCCCGAGCGCAGGCTGCCATCGGCGATGTAAAAATCAGTCTGCCCGACAAAAACATCAGCCTGGAGGGTCTGGACTGCGCCATCGAGTTTCCCGAACTGCCGCGGCTGCAATCGAGCCCCAGCCAGCGCTGCTCGGTGGCTGCAATTGATATTTCCAGGCTGCATTTCAGTGACGGTTCGTTTACCTTCCGGGTGGAAAGCCCCCAGTCGCTGTTCATCGAAAAAAGCAAACTCAGATGGTGCGGCGGCACCCTTGAATCCGGCAGCCTGCGCCTGTCTACCCAGACATCTGAAATCGACACCACCCTTTTCTGCAGCCGAATCGGACTGGCTGAACTGCTCGATCAGTTCGGCTTCAAAGGCACCGAAGGCGAGGGTTCACTGAACGGCAAACTGCCGATTAAACTCTCCAGCAAACGGCTCGACTTTGATGATGGATTTCTGTTTTCGACGCCGGGTGCAGGTGGTATAGTGCGCTTCAGCGACACGGATCTGCTCCGGCAGGGCGTGGGCGGGGTCAGCGAGGCGGGTTTTCTTAACTATGCGCTTCAGGCCCTCGAGGACTTCTCCTATAACTGGACGAAACTGAGTTTTAACAGCGCCGGGGACGACCTGCTGCTGACTCTGGAACTTGACGGCAAGCCCAGCACTGCCCTGCCCTTCAAGTTTGATAAAAAAGGCATGCTCAGCGAGTCGGATCAGGGCCCGGGACTGCAGTATCCAATCCGCCTGGATGTGAATTTCAGGGTACCGCTGGTCGAGCTTTTTCAGGTCGGCCAGTCCATCAATACGATCATGGGGAGTGGACAATGAAACTGCAATTATCGGCCCGTCTTTTCTGTCTGGCGCTGCTGCTGGGGATCAGCGCGGCCTGCACCAAACATGAAGTGGATGTCAAACCGGTTGAGATAAAACCCATCCATATCACCATCGACGTCAACGTCAAAGTGGACCGTGCCCTGGATGACTTTTTCGGCGACATCGACGAGGCGGCCCAGAATGAATGATTCTGCACATGACAATTCGGGGAGGTTCGGCATGTATAACCGTAGATTCTTTTTTATCATAGCTGTTGTGATGACGGCTCTGTTGGGCGCCGTCCTTAACAGCCAGGCCGCTTCGATCAAGGAGCGGATGCTGGCCAGGATTCCGGCCATCAACGCGCTCAAGGACAAGGGCACTATCGGCGAGAACAATCAGGGCTATCTGGAGTTCCGTACCTCTGACAAATCTGCCCAAAAGCTGATCACGGAAGAGAACAAGGACCGCAAGAGCGTCTATGGCGCCATCGCCCAAAAACAGCAGGTGGATATAGCCCTCGTCGGCCAGCGTCGGGCCAAACAGATAAGCGACATAGGCAGTAAAGGACACTGGTTCCAGAAACCTGACGGGACCTGGCATAAAAAATAGCCCCATGAAAGACAGGCTGTACCAGGTTGATACCGTTCCTGAAGATTTTGATTTCAACGAGCGGGTCGTTGAGGTGTTCGACGACATGCTCGACCGCTCCATTCCCTGCTACAAAAAAGTGATCAGGGAGACCGGCAGGCTGCTGGCCGCCCATTTGAACCCGGGCGACCTGGTCTGCGATCTGGGCTGCGCCACCGGCACCGCACTGTTCTATTTCGCCAGGGAACTGGAGGACCAGCGATTGCGCTTCGTCGGCCTAGACAGTTCTCCGGCCATGCTTGCCAAAGTGCGTCTTAAAGCCGAGTTCTACGCGAAAGACTATGCCGTCTCTTTCCAAAAGGCCGATATCACAAAAATCAACATGGAGGGAACCGGGGCCTTCATCCTCAATTACACCCTGCAGTTTATCAGGCCGGTGCTGCGGCCGTCATTGATTACCCAACTCTATGACAACCTGCGCCCCGGAGGCCTGCTCATTCTGAGTGAGAAAACGATTCTCGAGGACAAAAGGCTGAACCGCACCTTCATAGATATCCACCATGACTTCAAACGTGCGCAGGGGTATTCGGATCTGGAAATCGCCCGCAAGCGCGAAGCCCTGGAAAATATCCTCATACCTTTTACTCTCGAGGAGAATATGGAAATGCTCGCCGGCGCTGGTTTTAAGCCGATTACCACCTTTCTCCAATGGTTTAACTTTTCTTCCTTCGTGGCGCTCAAACCAAGCTGACAGCCTCTTTTTAAAATGCATTATCTTAACCATCTTCAACCGGGGATCGATCATCATGCTATCACCGAGATCCACGAGCAGCGGCAGCGCTGGGTAAACCAGAATAAAAAAGGGTTTCTCAGGTATCGCACCCCCTTTGAACGGCTCCGCGCCTATCGGGCCAGCCTCACTGACTGCACTGCCGACACAGTAACCATTGGCGGGTACGATGAGCTTTCCTCGGAAAGCCGGCAGGAAATCAGGGAGCTGCTCAGATGCTTCATGCCCTGGCGCAAAGGCCCCTTCTCCATTTTCGGCATCGAGGTAGACGCCGAGTGGCGCAGCGAACGCAAATGGGACCGCCTGCGGGTCCGACTCCCCGATCTCAGCGGAAAAATCGTCGCCGATATCGGCTGCAACAACGGCTATTACATGTTTCGCATGGTGCCTCACGAACCCCGCTTGGTGCTCGGTTTCGAACCGTCGGTGCAGCACTATTACTGCTTCAAGTCCCTCAACGCCATGGCCGGCTTTGACAATCTCGACATCGATCTGCTCGGGGTCGAGCACGTCTCCTTGTTTCCGCAAAGCTTCGACGTGATTTTCCTGATGGGCATTATTTACCACCAGAGTTCTCCGATCGAGATTCTCAGGGATATATTTACTGCCCTCAAACCAGGAGGAACCCTGCTCATAGAATCCCAGGCCATCCCCGGCAACGAGCCGCTCTCCCTCTTTCCTGAGCGGACCTATGCCAAAGTGCCGGGTACCTATTTCGTACCCACCGGCAAAGCGCTTGAGAACTGGTTGCTGCGCGCCGCTTTCACCAAGGTCGAACTGTTCTGCGCGCACCCCATGAGCTCCGCGGAACAGCGGCGCACCGAGTGGATGGAGTTCGAATCCTACGAGGACTATATCTCCCCCCATGATCCTGCCCTGACCGTGGAGGGTTACCCCGCCCCCTGGCGGGTCTTTTTATCGGCAGTAAAACCATAGGGTGCCTTGATTAAATTTTTCCCCAGCAGCAATCGTGGTTGCCTTTCGCCCGAACTGTATTATTTGTTCGTGACATTCGTGATTTTCACCAATTAAGGCAATTATTATGAGGAATAAAATGGAAGCAACACAATGCACCCTGTTCAGCGGCGGTCTCAAGGGAGCCGAAACCGTGTTTGGAGAAACTGCCGAAAAATATTCGGTAAATGAAGTGATTTTCACTTTTGAGGGTCACAAACTTTCGCGCGACAAGAATGTCCGGATTCTGTCCAAGGAAGAGCTCGTACGCGGCGATATAAGTATGGAGCTGGCTTCAAAAATGCTGAACCGCACCTATTACGAGACTGAAAAGATTCGTAAGGTTCTGCAGACCATCTTCCATATGGTCAACAGCGGCTACCAGGTATTCGTGATCGGCTCGATCCAGGAAGACGGCTCGGTAAAGGGCGGAACCGGCTGGGCGGTTCAACTAGCGAAAATGTTCAACCGCCCCCTGCACGTATTCGACCAGCCTTCGGAAAAGTGGTTTACCTGGAAGGAAGGCTGGCAGGAAGACTCTCCCCGCATTCAGTATGACACGTTCGTCGGTTCCGGCACCAGATATCTCAATGATGCCGGCAGAACGGCAATCGAAACGCTGTTCGAGGAAAGCTTTTCCTGAGCTGCATAGGCCCCCGGAGACGGTACCCTCATTTCAGGGGCGTCCCTTAAGGCGCAGAGAGCAGAGTACTTGCGGCCACCCTTGTTATCTGCGCCTCATCCTGACCGGGATCTCTTAAGAATTGCCTCCCTCAGGCATAGACCTTCTGCTGCCCCATCTGCACACAAACCCTCTGCAGTTCCTCGGTTTCCCGAGCCAGGTAGACCTTCAGCTCCTGCAGGGAATAATTGGTCAGGCGTTTTATTCCACTCAAAGTGCGGGGCTGGACCGTACTGATTTTTTGCGTCGCTTGCAAGGCGGTGGACTCAAGTGCCGCCTGGGGCACAACCTTATCGACTATACCTAACTCCAGGGCGTGGCCGGCCGGAATTTCATCTTCCAGAAGCAGGAGTTGGTTTGCCCTGCTTCGGCCCAGCAGCTTGGTCAGGAAGAAGGCGCCGCCGCCAAGCGGCAAGCCGCCTATTTTCTTGAAAGCATTATAAAATACCGTATTGTCGCTGATAATCCGGTAATCGCAGGCGAAGCCGATATTCATGAAGATGCTCAGGATCGCTCCCTGGCAGATCTGAATGGTGAATTTATTCAGCTCGATCATATTGATGATCGTCTGGTTGATGATATTGCTCAGTTTGTTAATCTCCAGCAATCTCGTGCCGCCAAACAGGCTTGCCTCATCGGTGTGGGAGAGAAAAAAATCCACATACTCGTCGACCCCTGATTCACGGTAGTTTGTTTCAAAAACCACCGCCTTCAAGTCCTCGTTCTTTTTCACTCGCTGGAAGTAGTCCCCCAGAAAATCACGTTTGTCGAAGCTGGTGATGTTGTGAAAAAAGTTGCCGGAAAATCTCAGCCACAGCACCTCCTGGTGGACTTCGGAAACGAAAAAATCCGGGTAGCGTCTGATCAGGCCGGAATCTGACATAACATAATCCTCCAGATTTGAGAGTTGCCATCCACCGAGCGCGAAGCAGATGGGTTCAGGCGTGAAGGCCGACGGCACCAGAGCACCGGCACATTCGTCTATCACTTTATTATATCACCGCAAGCGATGTTTAAAAAATGCGCCGTTGCCCAGGTGCTCTTTTTCAGGCCGCCTTTTCCCAAGAGAGGCACACCTGGAGGTGAGAGTGGTAAAATCTAACTGGATGCAGGGGAGCAGAGATCCTCAGATCGATCGAAGCGAATATGCTGCCGGAAAAACTGGCGAAACTCATCACGGCGATGGCTGACGTAGAGGATGGTGCTGATCCGCTTTTCTACCACCAGTTCGAGAAAATCGAGAAGATGGGACCGGTTGGCGTCATCGAGACCGTGGCTGGGTTCATCGAGGACGAGCATTTTGGGCATCTTGATCAGCGCCCTGGCAATCAGTACGAGCCGCTGCTCACCATAGCCCAGACTGCGAAACGGCTTCGACTGCAGACCGCTCAAGCCGATTACCCCCAGCCAGGACCTGGCAAGCTCCCACTGGTGCTCTGCAGGTCTGCAGTACAAACCGATTGAATCGAAAAAGCCTGACACCACAATCTGCAGGGCGTTGCCGGGGATATAATGCTCCCGATGCAAAGCGGGGCTGACAATACCCATCTCCTGCTTGATCTGCCAGATCGACTCGCCGGTTCCGCGGCGTCTGCCGAACAGATAGAGCTCGTTGGTGTAGCAGTCGGGGTGATCGCCGGTTATCAGACCCAGCAGCGTCGATTTGCCAGCGCCGTTGGGACCGCTTATCAAGGTGTGCTGCCCGCGGGTAACACTGAAATCGAAGTTGGAAAATATAAGGCGATCGCCATAGCGCGCCTGACCATTTACCAATCTCACCAGGTCCTCAACGCCGCCGTCTGCCTCCCTGCTGCCCAGCGTATCCAGGATCTGCCTCCAGTCATCGCCGGCGCTGCTGTCATCGATGCGGGCTCCCATTTCAGCCCTCAGACCGGAACTCACCAGCCTGCCGTTGTCAAACCATGCCAGGTGGGAACACC
>JARRLH010000172.1:0-13011 GCA_037387205.1 Desulfofustis sp. | reverse complement strand
GACGGCTCCTATAGGTATTCCCTGAAATTACCAAACCGGGTTACCTTTTCCAGGCAACCCGGCTGTCTCCTCAGATCCGTGGCTTTCCGTCCCTGTCTCTCAACAAGTTTGGCTTTGTCTTATTTCACCTTGTTCCTGGTTAAATTGTAGTATGAGAAGCGAAACCAAGTCAATGGAACCATGTGGCAGCGGTCCCGTTTAACAAAATCTTCGAGCAAAATAATTCCTCTGGTTGTTCCGGCGGCGAGCTCCTTTTGGGTATTTTCTTGTTTCAGAAATCAGCCTTTTAGAAAAGCGGCGGGTTATTCTTGTTAATTTTCAAATCAGTTTTACTGTTAGACACACTATTTTCTACGTACCTCAGTGACAGTTCAGGCAGCTGGCGACAAATCAATCTTCTAGACAAACTCTCAATAAGAGATCGAGACAATGAAAAGAACATTACTGGAAAGATTAGAATCTGAATGTGTAATTTGTGCAGAAGGATATCTATTCGAGATGGAGAGAAGGGGCTACTTGACTGCGGGTGAATTCGTCCCGGAAGTAGCTCTTGACCACCCTGAATGCCTCGAACGGTTGCACAAAGATTTCCAGCATGCCGGTTCGGACATTATGCAGGCCTTCACCTATAACGGTCATAAAGAAAAGATGAAGATTATCGGTCGTGAGGATAGCCTCGAGGAATTGAATCGAGCTGCCTTGCGAATTGCCCGCCGTGTTGCAGAGGATGTGCCGGAGAATACCGAAAAAAATTTGGTGGCCGGAAACATCTCCAACTCGAACATCTGGAATCCCGCAGATCCTGCCTCTCAGAAAGAGGTGAGAAGTATGTTTGAAGAAATGGTCGGCTGGGGTGTTGAGGAAGGTGTGGATTTTTTTATCGGCGAAACTTTTTATTATGCCGAGGAAGCATTTTGCGCTCTGGAGACAATAAAATCTGCAGGCCTTACCGCAGTCCTCACAATTGCCCCAATGGGCGAGAATATCTTGAGAGACAACTGGTCTGTTGTCGACTCGTGTAAGGAGCTTGAACAGCGAGGGGCAGACGTTGTCGGCCTTAATTGCTTTCGGGGCCCATCCACCATGTTGCCGTATCTCAAAGAGATAAGAGAAAATGTGCGTTGTCATGTCGCGGGTCTGCCGGTTCCCTACCGAACCAATTCCGCACAACCCACCTTCTTTAACCTCGATGACAACAATCAGTGCACCTGCCCCTCGCCTCATGGCCGGACTTTTCCCACCGCCCTTGATCCCCTGTATTGCAACCGTTATGAGATCCGTAAGTTTGCCGAAGAGGCGTATCGCATTGGTGTCAAGTATTTAGGCGTCTGTTGCGGTGCCGCCCCGATTCATATTCGAGAAGTGGCTGAAGCTGTGGGGAAGACGCCTATGGCAAGCAGATACAGGGAAAACATGGAAAAACATTTCATGTATGGAACCGATGAACGGCTGCCACAGCATATCACAGAGTATGGTGATCGAGCCTAGGTCAAGTGCGGCACTTGATCTGATTTCAGGAAATTCAAAGAGAACGTTTCAGCGGCTGCCCTTATTCATGGGCGACACGGGCATCCTTTGATGCCCGGAGAACACGGGACGTTCACACTCAGAGTTGACAGGAAGGTACTCTAATCTGCTTTCCCGTGATCATGTAGTATGATTCACCCGGTGGATATTTACATCCGAACCCGGCAATCGGGTTGGTCATCCGGACTCGTCTGCTAAAAGCCCACAGCCCAACCCGATACAGGCCAGCTGGAGTGTAAATTAACTTAGGCTGTGGCCGCTGACTTTATAGACTGCTGCTCTTTTGACTGACCAGCAACAGGCCTGAATAGGGCAATAATTGGCGAGACTACCACCCATATGCAGGTCATGGTCAGCGGTATGATTATAAAAAGAACCACAGGAAGAAACCACAGCGCCACGATAATTTGATCAAATCCGAGCATCTTAAACCCCTCGTATCGTCTTGATTAACGATAAATTGGGAGAGGGTTGAAGGGAGTCAACCCTCTCCACGAACTAGAAAAAAGGTTGATATGGCAGTATCAGAATTTTTCTCTAGTTGACCTAAACAAGTTCGGCGGCGACCACTGATTTTCACCCGCCGAACCTTAAATATGGGATTTTGATCACCGACCCATCACCGACAAAATTTAACGTCAAAGCGGGATTGAGAGCCGCAAAGAACGGCGAGAGATAGGCTGTGCGATAGGATGTTTTCATGATGGTACCTCCCCTATGGCCTCCAACGGCAACCATAACCTTCATGAATTGTTCCCAGATGGGATTCATTATTAATACTACCACAGAGCAGTACACCTACGCAACAAATAAATTATTTTATTAAAAACTTATTTATTGTCATACAATTAGACCATTTTCGTCTAAATTGCATCACCCGTACAGCATATCTGGTCTAGTTTTTTACGAGATCATCTGGTAATCGCACGGTACCCGAATTGCACATCCGAGCCATTTGCAAAACGGTCTTTTCGCCCAAACTCTGCGTTATGCTCAAAATTTTATCCGTTAAATATCAATCATATGCCTGTGGTGAAATTTCTCGCATGGTTTGATTTTGAACGACAATCTTAGTTATGCAAAAGGCTCATCCGATTAAGATTCCCGTCGGTCTTAAAATTCCATCAGGACAGCAGCTCCGCCAAGCAAAGCAGCCAGGAATGATGGAGTATCTGGTTCACGGATGTACTCAGGCTGTGGGTTGGGTGTTATTTTTCCGCACTTCCTTATTGATCGATACCATTGCGATCCAGACAGCCCACATCAAACAGCCTATGGCGATACGATGGATAATTGTGTCCTCTGACGCAGTCAGCATGTAGATGGCGGAGGCTACCAGGAAGATGACGAGAAGGGGTGAAGAACAGTGCAGCGAATCAGGCAAAGGCGACCAAATTTTCATAACCTTACTCCCTATTTGGCTGTTAGGGCAACGTTCGGGTTAACTCTTATTGTCTCAACAAAATCACACAAAGTCAAATCAACGGTGGCGCTCCGGGCCGAAGGTGACAACACCTTTGCCTTCCTGGTGAACAAGATGATCGTGCGAGAGGCCCCGCAGTCGGCTACCGGAATCGGGCAATATCTTGATTGACTTTTACCAGGTAAAGAAAGAATAGTAAGGCCTCTTCAGGTAGAGCTGAAAATGTATCCTCAAATGTGACAGACAATCCATACCTACCCAGAAAGGTGAACAATGAATCAGATACCATTTCAAGATTACTACCCGGACGACTATTCCCACTGTTTCGGTTGTGGTCGTCTCAACGACAAGGGCTACCAGCTGAAAAGTGTCTGGGAGGGTGACGAGGGCGTCTGCCGTATCGTTCCCGAGCACCATTATTCCGGGGGCATGAAGGACATCCTCTATGGCGGCCTGATCGCCTCGCTGGTGGATTGCCACGGTGCCGGGACCGCCGCCGCGGCAAAGGCCAGAGAACTCAAAATCGAGATGAAGCCGGGCGCCATGCCCCGCTTTGTCACCGCCTCTCTGAAAGTCGATTACCTGTCCCCCACCCCCGTGGGTAAAGAACTGGAACTTCGGGCCAAGGTAGAAGAGATTTCGGGCCGTAAAGTAACCGTCAATGTCACCGTGTCCACCGATGGGACCGTGCATGCCCGGGGGCGTTTGCTTATGATCCAGATCAGGGAGGACTGAGGGCCTCAGCCCGGTTTTAAGGCTTTCTCACTGCTTCGTCCAGTGAGGCAATCGTTGGCCAGCGCCTCTGATATAATTATTGCCTTGTCAGACATTTTTCCCGAATGTAAACTAATGCTGTTTTTAAATTTATGGATTGCCACATGGGAGATAGGGATTAATGTGGTTGAAGCTTGAGCGACAATCTTTGCGCTTTGTTCAAAAACACACATTGATGGTTCATTAGGTGTCATATATGGCAGTTAAATGGTGGGTGATGGTCATCACCGTTATCGCCCTTCTAAAGGTATCGGCCCTTCCCTCTTTCAGCCAGGAGCAGCAGCAGATATCCGACCAGGTGTATCGGGAGCTGGACTACCTCGCTTCCCTGTTTAACCCGGAGAAAGAACTTGATCCGACGAAGTTGGCTGCGCTGATCGAGTTTGTCGAGTCCACACCGGCCGACACCAGCCTGGACCTGAAAGAAAGAAACAGCATGGCAGGTGCGTTTCATTCCTTTCAGATCGACAGTTCCTTCGAGCACCTGCTGAGTTACGTCTACAACCCTGATATTCCGTCCTACATTACCATGCCCTCGTCGCTGCAGAGTCATCATTCGCTCACCCCGGAGTTCGCCAAAGAACTTCGTCGTCTGATCGATGAGGCGTCGTCTCCCCATTCGGCCGTTGTCCTGCGCGGAGAAGAAAACCAGACCATCACTCCCGACACTAATACCGGAAGCTACTACTCTTACAGTCAGGGCAGATTGGTCGCTCTGCTGCCCGGAGTTTCCGGCCCGGTAATGCTGTCGGCAACCCTGCAGGACCAGATCTCAGATGTCGGCAGAAGGGGGTGCATCGTCGGTGACGACGGCAACTGGGACTACCTCTTTTCTGATAAAACAGGGTTGAACACCATGGGGCTCGGCTGGGTGCACAGCTATATGTATGAGGCCTATTCCGTAATGCTCTATATTGCCGATCCTGCGTCCGAGACGATCAAGACGGCAACGTTCAAGTGGCTCAACGCCGGCTGGCAGAAACTGAATATGGTCAAATCGCACCATATCCTGGGCGGCATCAAACGCTTTGCCGGCGGTCTCAAGAGCGTGCTTGAATCTCCCGCTTTGCCCGAGGTTACCGAGATAGTCGACAAATACCAGGAACTGCGGGAAAAAACTGAAGAGGAACTGCGCCGCCTGGTCACCCCCTATCTCGAGCTCATCGGCAACGGCAAAGATGCCGGAAGCTGCCCCTCCTCTTTTATCAGCAGTGTGGCTTCAGGAGAGTATCTGCAGCAGATGAGCAGTGATGAAATCATCCGCATCCTGCTGCTGGAATACATTAAGACCCGCATCGGGGATCGAACGCCGGAAACGGCCGCTGCTCACCTTCTGGCAGACGACCGGAGCGGCCAGCGCTCTTGAGCAGGGGGCGGGAAGCAGCACGACACAATCCCGGGCCTGGGCCTGAGCGGAACAGATCATCAGGAACGGCAGCATGACAGAGGCGTTGCGGAAAAATTTCATGGCTGGCAACTGCTCTAAGGCTCTTCTTCTTCCCCGGCATCCTTAACCCATTGCATCGCGGCTGCACACACCTTGCCGCCGTCCCTGTCGAGATTATCGGTAAACAGCCATTGCAAAGGAACAGTGAGAATACTGAGAGGCTGACGGAAAAGGGTGCCGATTATCCCTGCCGTCGTTACCCCGATGTCCGGGTGCAGAATTGAACCGGTCACCGCAACCGGGGTCGCGAGGCTGAAGAACTGGGCCGACTTTGGTTTCGGGTTCAGAACGAAATCGATCTCGTTGGTTCTGAAGTTTATCAGGCCCTTCCCGTTGACTCGCATATTGCTGGTATCGAGCACGAACAGCTCGGGCTGCATCAAGCTTTGTTCGAGGACAAAATCTCCCGCCAGGCAATTTACCACCGAACTGCTCCCCTTCATCATGACGGGCAGCGCTGCGGTGAGGATATTGACAGCCCAGAGATCGAGCGCCCCCGCCTTGAACTCTTCCGGGATAACCCCGAAGCGAAACCTGCCATTCAGGTTCTTGGAAAGTCGAGCGGCCCGATCCACCTCGGAGTTCAAATCAAGCAGCAGGTTCATCCGGCCTTTCAGCCTGCTGTCAGGCTGATTCCTCCTGATCAGGATCCCATAATCGAAGTCCTCAATATTCATCAGCAGCTCAGCCGCGATCTTCTTTTTTTGGGGCCGGAGCTTGCCGCTGATCTGCACGGTGCCCCCCGGTATATTGAGCTGCAGCTCGTTCAGTGTGAAGGTCCCCTGCTCCAGTTTCGCTTTGAGATATCCGCGGCCAAGCTCGTCCTGGCCTGAAAGCACCTCCTGGACAACTATTTCCAGAGCGGCGTCTACTTTCCCCGCAACCTCTTCGCTGAGCAGATCATAGGCAGCCGCAGAAGATGCTTTCTGCACCGGAACAGCCGCCTCGCGGTCCTGTCTCTGGTCCTTTTTCCCATACAGGGGCGACCATTGACCGAACTTAAAGTCGTTCAGCTGGATGGTGCGGGCCTCGAGTCTGGACTGCAGGCCGATTTGTGTCGCCTCCTGTTCTCCTTCACCGGGAAACAGGGTCAGAATCAATTCACCCCAGAGCGATGAATCCCCGATCCGCACGCCCATATCATAGAGGCCCTCAAATCTGCAGTCGCTGATATTTCCCTGCAGAGAAAGGATCACCGGCTTGTCTGTTCCTCTGGCGAAAAACCCGCTGCTGGTTGATTCGAGGTGCAGCGGCAGTGAGTTGACCATGCCGTTGAGCGACATCATCGCCGGCTGGTAAGGAAAAGCGACATATTCGGCAGTCTCGATATCCATTATTAAAGGAGTCAGGGGCTGCCGATCGATCTTTATTCTGCCTTCCAGGAGCTGGGCGCGGTAATGGGCTCCCAGCAGCATTTCCTTGACGGTTGAGCCCTCGAAGTTCATTTCGAGACCGACACGGGCCGCACTGAGCTCGGGAAGGTCGTCGATTTGCAGTTCCTCGAGAAGTTGCGCTACGCTGAAATGATGTGTTTCCAGGTCCAGATAGGCGGAGGGAACTTCACTTCTCAGGTCGAGGGCGGCGCTGCCGTAGAAGAGACTTCCGCCTATCCGGGCCTGGAAGGGCGAATGTCTTAGTTTCCCCTCCTCCGCTTCGATGGTAAGCTCGACGTCAGCGACATCGATGAGACCGGTGACGATCTCCTCAACCCCGATTTTCAGCTGTACATCGGTGGATAGAAATCGCTTTAACCCCATTGTTTCCATGGCCAGGATCTGAGAGAGCAGAGCCATACTCTGCTCGTACTCGTCCTGGTCTGTGTCAGAGAGCTGGAGTTGCCGGCCTGCTGAGACTGGGGGTGCAGCCTCCGGGGCCCCGGCAAGGATATGGGCAAGGTCGAGCCGCGGGCTGCGGATCTCTCCGGTAACGCGAGGCTGGTTATTCTCTCCCTCCTGCACCTGCAGCCGCCCTCGTGCCCTGAGATCGCCCAGTCGAGCCCGCTCCACTGCAAGCTCGATTCCAGCGCTCGACAGACTGCCGGAGGCCGCGGCTTCATAGCCGGGGTCCAGGTCAGTGAACCGAGCCAGGGGGTGAATGAGGCCGCAGGCTTTTTCACCTTCTATTTTCAGGTCAAACTCGGAGCGCTCCACGACCTCATCGATCCTGCGGCCGTTCACCAGAACTGAGGTATCGCAGACGTCCAGATCGATGTCCACAGACGAATCTGCAAGGCGGGCACGCAGGTCGAGGGGGCTGTCGAGAAGCTCACCGTGCACCGACAGAGCGACGGAGTTTTCGGCCAGCAGCTCAAAGGACAGCTCCTCCGTCCTGACTAGCGTCTCTTCGTCGCGGGCCAGCGCTGATTCGCCAAGGCGCACTGAAAGAGTCATTGCTTCAAGCAGATCGGCAACGCTGCGGCCTCTGCTGGAGCCACTTATCTGGAGGGGGCCGAGGGACCCGCCCCAACTGACGTCATGCCCGGCCTTCTGCAGCAGCGGGCCGAGATTGGCGCCGGAAGTTGAAATTTTTCCAGAGACGGCGGGCTGAGGGTCTCCCGCAGAAGCTGCAAACAGCCCCTGGATGTGCAGATCATGGATATTCATGGCAACGGGAACGACCAATTCGCCATCGACGAGCGAAACCGTTGACCTGATCCCGCTGAGCTCGAGCCCGGCTCTGCTTATCTTCCCAACTCTGAGCACCAGGTCGGCATCCAGCGCCTCAAGCAGATGCCAGGGCAGCTGCGCCTTTTCAGCCCCGCGGCCGTCCCGCGCTTCTTTGCTGTCGAGACCCTCCGTCGAGGCGCTTTTGTGTGCCTCCAGTGCGGGTAGCGACAGAGACAGGCTGCCGCCGACCAGGGGTCTGTCGCCCTGCAGAGACACCGCCAGATCACCCGCGACCAGCCCCGGCGCGGCTTCCAGTGCCAGATCAGTAAAATGCAGAAAGCCCGGGGCCAGGCCAATGTGGGTCGACAAGGAGAAGGCACCGGGATCGGGAATCGTAACATCAAAAAGAGCTGCCAGATCCGGAAGATTCTGACCTTCGAGGGCTACACTCAAAAAAGCCCCCTCTCCCATTCTATAAGGAATTAATGTTCCGCCCGCCTCGAGCATAACGTCCCCGATCATCAAGCGGCCGCCGGTCAGCGGCCAGCTCCCGCCACCTCTGAGCAGATCGACAAGGGGCCCGCCTTCTATGTCCAGGGAGTAGGGGACCGATGCAAATGTTCCGGATGCCTGCAGCTGCAGGGGGGTCTCCGGCTTGCCGCGACCGTGCGCCTCTTCTATGGTGAGTATGTAGTGCGTGCCGCTCAGCTCATCCCGATAACTGATCTCTATATCGCTGAGCTTGACCGAGTCGAGCCCGGCGAATTCATGGACCCTCTGGTCCTTGCCCGAAGAGCGCTGGGCTGAAGTGAAGACGAAATTCGTCAGGTGGTCGGTGCGGGTGATGAGACGCAGGGCCACCCTCTCGAGTTCCAGGGTCTCAATACGAATCTGCCCCCTGAGAAGAGCCAGCAGATCGATGCGGGCCTTCCCGCTCCGGGCCTGGAGGAGAGGTTCCTCATCCAGCCAGTGGGGGGGATTGCCAACCACCAGTCCCCCGATCGTCAGCGAGGGGTGCAGGGAGATGATCAGCTTGGAGGGCCCGTCAATCCTTACTTCCCTGTCAAGCACCGAGCCCGCCAGCCTCTCGAGTCGATGCTCCAAGGCGCCAAGGGGGACGGGAATCCCCACATAGACCAGTGCCGACAGGATGGCCAGCAGCGAGATGGTGGCGATGATCACTTTTTTCATGGTCCTTTCATCCGCACTCTCAAGGGCTGCCGCTTTGCTGCTCGCGGGCCGGGCTAGGGAAACTTATACAATAACACATTATGGCAACGATAGAACTGATCCGCATCAATGCAAGAACGGTAGTGAGTGAGCCAGGGCAATTATACAAATTAGACAGTTGAAATACAGCACTCACGTGTGCCTGGGACCCGCCAGAGGGTCGAACCCATTTCCGGGTGGTGCTGAGAATAGCTGGAATTATTTGATTTGTGGTACCATTGCGCTATTATTGCAGATAAAGTACCTTTGATTGCGCTACTGCCAGGGCCTGGAATCGTCCCCGTGATTAGCTGAAACCGGCCTGTCAGGTACCCTGAATCGACCGGTTATGCATATTCGCTACGACATAGATAAAGAAAACAGGATTATCATCGGAGTCGTCTCCGGAGAACTGCACCGGGACATTCTGCTGAATCTGCTCGCTCAACTGCGCATTATCTCCGCCAACAACAGAAACTGCAACCTTCTCTTCGACCTCAGGCAGACATCGCTGGAAGCAAGCCAAATGGACATGTACCGAATAATCGACGTGGTCTCCGCGATTATCGACCTCAAGGACCAGCTCGGCGACAAAATCGCCCATGTCGTTCCCGAAGAAAAAGATCGGGTCGCGCATGCCGAAGACATCGGCTCGGTGGCCGCGATCAGGGGGCTCAACTACCGGGTTTTCACCGATATCGAGCGGGCCAGAAACTGGCTGATGAAATGATCTGGACTGCTGTCGAAAAAAACCATCGCCGGGTGTTGTTGGGGTGCCGGATTCCCGACGACACCGAAACCTGGCGGCATCGCGCGCCATTTCATCATTGCCACCATTCGGCAGAGGTTGTATATCTACTACCGGTGACTAACGTACCATTATCTTTGTAAAAAAATTTGCTATGAGCCTAACGAAGCCGTACCGAGATAAACAGTCTCAGGTGGGAAACTTGTAAGTGGAGGATCTGCTGGATGGCCACAAGCGATAATAGACGCAAACTAATCAGATTGCCCTTTACCCCGCGGGCGTATTGTCAACTGCAGGACGGGGGCAGGGAATTTACCGGCGTGATCCGCGACATCAGTTTGTTCAGTCTCTACATGGAAATAGCGGAATCAGAAGAGCTGACCGGCGAATGCGATATTCAGATCGTGCTCGAAGGGCGACACAGCGAGATGGAGATAAACAATCTCAGTGGCTACATCGTCCGCAGCGATGAAAAAGGACTGGCAATTCGCTTCGACGAGCCGTTCGAGTGGCTCGCCGTTGTCCCCGCCCTGTTCAAAAAATTTTCCTGACAATAAAAGCTCACAGCCGGCGCAGGCTCTGAGCAACCTGCACCGAGAGCAACACAGCCTGCGAGGCTGGATTGGACTTAGATCGCCATGTCTTAGAGGATTTGGCTGAGAAACAGTTTGGTCCTGTCGTGCTGCGGATTGTCGAAAAACTCGAAAGGTTCGTTCTCCTCGACAATTTCTCCATAGTCCATGAAAATAACCCGGTCGGCCACTTCCTTGGCAAAGCCCATCTCGTGGGTGACCACGATCATGGTCATGCCTTCTCTGGCCAGATCGACCATGACGTCTAAAACCTCTTTAATCATTTCCGGATCAAGCGCCGAGGTGGGTTCGTCGAAGAGCATGATTTTAGGCTTCATGCAGAGACTGCGGGCGATGGCCACCCGCTGCTGCTGCCCGCCGGATACCTGGCCTGGGTATTTCTGGGCCTGTTCCGGAATTTTCACTATCTCCAGGTAGTGCATGGCCAGTTCTTCGGCCTCTTTTTTGGGCATTTTCCTGACCCAGATCGGGCCCACCGTCAGGTTGTCGAGGATGGTCAAATGGGGGAACAGGTTGAAGTGCTGGAACACCATCCCCACCTCGGTTCTGACCCGCTCGATGTTTTTCAGGTCGCGAGTGAGTTCGGTGCCGTTGACGATGATCTGCCCGCGCTGATGTTCCTCGAGCCTGTTGATGCAGCGGATCACGGTCGATTTACCCGACCCTGAGGGGCCGCAGACCACAATCTTCTCCTTCGGCCTGACTTCCAGGTTTATATCCTTGAGCACATGGAAATCATCAAACCACTTGTGCATGCCGATGATTTCGATGATCGGTTTACCCTCGGCCGGCGGGCTCTGACTGCTGGTCTGTTCTGTACTCATGTCGACTCGTTTTATGAGGATTTTTGTTCTTGGTTTGGTGTGTGCTTATATTCCAGCTGCTTTTCGATGCGACGGCTGTACTTCGACATGGAGAAACAGCAGACATAGTAGATCATGGCTATGAAGATATATGCCTCGGTACTGAAACCGGTCCATTCCGGTTCCGAAAGAATCGATTTGGTGGTGTTCAGGATATCATACAAGGCAATGATTACCACCAGCGAGGTATCCTTAAACGCGGATATCAAGATACCCACCGTCGGCGGAATCACAATTTTCAGCGCCTGGGGTAAAATGATCATGCGCATCATTTGAAAATAATTCAAGCCCAGAGATTCAGCGGCTTCGTACTGCCCCCTGTCCATCGCCTGCAGGCCGCCGCGCACCACCTCGGCAATATAGGCAGCGGTAAAAAGAATGATGGCCGCCTGGGCCCGCAGTACTTTATCTATGGTCACTCCTTCGGGCAGGAATAGCGGGAACATGACCGAGGACATGAACAGCATGGTAATCAGCGGCACCCCGCGTATCATTTCGATGTAGACGACGCAGAGTGATTTGATGATCGGCATCTGCGACTGCCGCCCCAGGGCCAGCACCACGCCCAATGGGTAAGAGGCGAGAATGCCGAAGAAACTGAGCAGCAGGGTCAGCGGCAGACCGCTCCACTTGGTGCTCTCAACAGGCACCAGGCCAAAGAGGCCGCCCTTCATCAGCAATCCCATCACCAGCAGAGCGAAGATCCAGGCATAGCCAAGCCGTTTATTCCAGCGGTTCCATTCACGACTATAGACCAGCATTCCGACCAGGATGATCATGGCGACCAGAGGCCGCCACTGATGCTCATAAGGAAAATAGCCGAATATGGTGAAACGGATGTTCTGGGTAATGACCGACCAGCAGGCGCCCGCGGCCTGATGGCATTCCTGGCCGGAGGTAAACCAGACGCTGTCGATGAAGGCCCACTGGATGAACTGCGGAATGAGCTTGATCAGAAAGCCAAGAATCAGGATCGTGGCAATGGAGTTGAAAACTCCGTTGAACAGATTCTGCCGCAGCCAGCCGATGACGCCCACATCGGTTACCGGGGGCTTTATCTCTTCGATCCGTGTTGTCTCAGCCATGGGTGAACTACCTTTCAACGATCTTGATTTTCTTGTTGTACCAGTTCATAAAGGCTGACGTCAGCAAACTGAAGGTAAGGTAGACAACCATCATCATGGCTACCCCTTCGACCGCCTGACCAGTCTGGTTGATGGTGGTACCGGCAACCTGGACAAAATCGGGATAGCCGATGGCCACTGCCAGCGAGCTGTTCTTAGTAAGGTTCAGAAGCTGGCTGGTGAGCGGCGGTACAATAACCCTGAGGGCCTGCGGAAAAATGACCAGCTTGAGCACCAGCCCCGGTTTGAGACCGATCGACATGGCCGCTTCGGTCTGGCCGTGACTGATGGACTGAATACCGGCACGCACGATCTGGGCTATAAATGAAGCGGTATAGAGCACAAGGCCGATAAGCAGGGCGGAAAATTCAGGGCTGATATTCCTGCCGCCCTGGAAGTTAAAACCTTTGAGAACCG
The DNA here is from genome assembly GCA_037387205.1 of Desulfofustis sp. GTDB lineage: Bacteria > Desulfobacterota > Desulfobulbia > Desulfobulbales > Desulfocapsaceae > JABDQA01. Next base: position 280 of record JARRLH010000172.1, on the reverse strand, counting down.
GCACGTCCATCTCGGTCGGCGCCCCGTTGACAATCCAGGTGAGAAGGGGAAGACCAAGCAGTATTCCCAGCCCGACCCAGAAGGTTGGGAATTGCTGGCCGCTTCTTTCCTGTCGTTTGACCGCCCAGCGATGGACCAGCCAAACAACGATACAGGCTGCCACGAAAGCGAGGCCGATATAGCCCCAGACCGGATCAGAGGCCGGTACCGGAAAATCGATGCCCCGGTTGGTGATGAAGACACCGCTGATCGGGTTGAGCGCTTGACGGGGTGCGGGATA
>JARRLH010000171.1:2234-14560 GCA_037387205.1 Desulfofustis sp. | reverse complement strand
GCTATGTTCTCTTGGGAGATGATACGCGCCGGCTCGTTGCTGCCCCCCAGGAAAAGCGTTTGATTCATCAGGGTAACTTCCTGCTCTATCCTAGTAAAAAAGGGCAACCGGACATGCCAGCCGATATCGGTGACCGCCTGACGTTTGCCGCCCAGTTTCTCGAGGACAACGGCATAGTTCATTTTTACTTTGAAAATTGTCTTGGTGGCATAGACTGCCGCAACAATCCCATAGACTGCAGAGATAAGTACCAGAGTGAGCAAGACGACCCTGCCGAGACGAAACACGAACGCTCTCTGAAATAACCTCACTGCCTTCCTGTCAGCCATAGTGACTCCCGATTATCGATATGATCAAACTCTACCTTGTGAGCCATTTGCAAAACGATCTTTTCGCCCACACTCTGCGTTATGCTCAAAATTTTATCCTCGGAATATCAATCATATGCCTGTGGTAAAATTTCTCGCAGGCCTTGATTTTGAACGACAATCTTAGTTTTGCAAAAGGCTCTTGTATGTGGCATTTTCATGTTACCCCCGCAGGCGGCCTCTGATCGATGTGGCCAGACGTGCAGATTGGCCATTTACTACGGGCGCAAATTAGGCGTAAACACTAACGTTTAAAGCATATCCACAGCGTTCCTGCCTGTCAATCGAGCGTGGTGTTTTTCTTGCTTGACCGTCCACTCTTCCGCAACAATCTGATATGATTATTCTTTGTCAAATTTGACGGGTCCTGAACCGGTTCCTTTGGCGTCGCCTCCAGAAGTTGCTGAGGCGGGGCTCCGCTACAAAGGGGTACCTCCACTGAAATGCAGGCAGAGAGCATCATAGTGGGTTGCACGTATCAGGGATGCAAAAGAAATCCACCGGAGGATTTGGCTACACTCTGCAGATACAGCAAGGGCGCGCCGCCCGTATGATAGAGGATTACCGGATCTCTGCCTGGGGCTGGCGGTCGGTTATGGGGAGTTCAGTTTTATAGCCTGCTCCACATAGGGGAGCAGGTTGGCAGCGATAATTTCATACCCGGCGCGATTGGGATGAATGCCGTCCTCCTGGTTTTTAGCCGTATCGGTGGCGACGTCCTGCAGGAAAAACGGCATGAAAACAAGTTGATGCCTGCGCGCCAGCCGGGGGTAAAGGTCATTGAAGGCGGTGACATAAGTTTTCCCCAGGTTGGTCACCATCATCATACCGGCAAGTACTACGGTTACTTCCTCCTGCTTCAGTCTGTGTACAATTTCTTCGATATTTTTTTCCACCAGGGTCGGGTCAATGCCTCGGAGACCGTCATTGGCGCCGGTTTCCAGAATCACTATATCCGGGTTTAATTTGAGCACCCAGTCGATACGGGCTCGGGCACCGCTGCTCGTTTCTCCGCTTATACCCGCATTGATGACTTTGTACTTGAGCCCCCGGTCCACGAGCAGTCGTTCGAGCTGAGCCGGGTAGCTGTCAGACGGCGCGACTCCGAGTCCGGCAGTCAAACTGTCGCCCATGGCAACGATTACTCCATAGCCGAGATCGTCTATTTCATCTTCTGCAGCCCCCCTTTTTTCAGATGGTCCGGAGGATTCGCAGGAGGATGAGACCAGCAGGGCGACCGCGCCCATCAGCATCAGCAGGTGTTTTATAAACGCACACGGTTTCATCGTCGTCCTTACGTGTTATTTTGCTGTTGCAGATACATTGCCGGCCGCTGCTGAATGATGCCGATCGAACTCGCCAAGCCGATTATCACTACCAGCAGAATCGAACTGACTACCGTCATTAAAGCAACCTGCCAATGGGGCTGGTAGACGATATTAAACACAGTGGTGCAGATCAGCCAGGCTGCTGCTTCGGCGAACCCCACAGCCAAAATTGAACTGAGCAGGGCCAGCATTGCCTGTTCACAAGTCAGCACCCGCAGCACGAAGCTGCTGTCAGCGCCCAGCACTTTATAATAAACCGTTTCCCTGATGCGATCGAGGCGAGTCGCGAAAATGGTGCTTACCAGGATAAGGCAGCCGGCCATGATCGAAAACGAAGCAAAAAAGGTTATGACAACCGACAGCCGTTTCATCAACTGGCCAAAACGTTCAGCTATATCCGCCACATTGATGGTTGAAACATTGGGTAACTGGGCGACGATGGCGGTAATCATGTCGGGGATCAGCTCTTTGGGCAGGTGTATGGCTGCAAAGAATGTCTGGGGCGCCGCTTCGAGGTGGGCCGGTTCGAAGACGAAGTAGAAAAATGGATAGAGCCGGGATTTTGTTCTTGATCGTATACTTGTCACCTGGGCATCGATCTCGACTCCCTGGATGTTGAAGCGAAGCAGGTCATTGAGATCGATTTCTCCAATTTCGGCAATGGAGTCAAGCACTGAGACGGCGACCACTCCGGCGGGTAAATTTTTGCCGAGGCCATAGAGGGTGCCGCCTTCGGTAATGATTTCATCATCTAGAAGTGAATCGCGATAGGTGAGATTGAATTCCCTGCCAAGATTGTCTGTCTTTCTCTCTCGTTCCTGCTGCGGATCGATCGCCTGGCTGTTGATCGACAGGAGGCGGGCCCGGATCACTGGAAATAAAAGCACATCCTCACCCACCACAGTCTGGAACAGGTCTTTCTGATCCTGCTGGATGTCGATGCAAAAGAGATTCGGCGCGTTTTCCGGATATGACTCTATGAAGGTGGCAAACAGGTTCAGTTTCAGAAGAAAGATCACCAGCAGAACCGAAATGGCGGAAGTGAGGGTGACAATGATGGAGCGAGAGGCGTTTCCGGGTCGATAGAGGCTCTTTGCCGCCTGGCGCAAGGCCAGCGTTGGCAGGGTAACCCGCTTGAGCAGCCAGAGGCAGGCGGAGGCTGTCAGCGAGACGGCGCCGATCAGCAGCACCAGGCCGATGACAAAGAAAATGCCAATTTTGACGTCGTCGATCTGGCGTATAACCAGCACACACAGGAACAGACCGCAGATCACTCCAGTCAGCAGTGCGGCTGTATTTGGTTTCCCTGCCGCGGTTTCATGCCTGAATATCATCACCGGCTTGACGGTGCCCAGCCGATGTAGGGGAAGCAGGGTGAACACCGTGACCACCAGGATACCGAGTATTATTCCCTCCAGCGTGTCAACCGGGTGAAAGGCATAGCCGACACCCTGCGGGACCAGATCCCCAAAGAGCAGCGGGAAAAGACGTTTAATTACATATCCCAGTCCAATTCCTATTATGGAGCCAAAGGCCCCCATGCAGGAGACCATGATCAGGTATTGGGTCAGCAAAAAGCGGTTTGAGGCGCCAAAGGCTTTGGTGACCGCAATGATTTTCTGCTTCTGGTAAAGAATAGCAGAGAGTGAGCCCTGCATCCCGATACCGCTGAGCATCAGGGTAAGGATACTGATGCAGGAGAGGAAAAAGAGCAGATTATCGAAGAAGATCTTCACCCGGGAGCGGGCGTTCTTCGCCGTCTCGACCCGTTCGATCCGGGGCGTGGCGGCGGCGCCCAGGATTTTGACAAGCTCTTCTGCTTCCCCTGGATCAGTCAGCTTGAGCAGTATTTCGTGTTCGACTCTGCTGCCTCGTCCAAGAAGGCCGAGCTGATCCACGTCTGCCATCGATATGAAAATACGTGGTCCGAAAGAGAGAAATGAGACCGGCCGCATGGACTCAAAATTAACGACGTCGGCGATTTCGAAATCGGTGTCACCAATAATCAGCCGACTCCCCACCATCAGACCAAGTCTGTCGAGCACCTCCCGGGCAACGACGACAGTGCCCGGCTCCAGTGCCTCTTTCAGCGGTTGTCCAGAGTCAAGTGTGATGGTTCCGAAGAAGGGATAACCAGGCCCAACGGCCTTGATACTGGAAAATAACGAATTGCCCTTTGTCTCTGATAACGCAACCGTATAGAACTCAACGGTTCTCTGCTGGTGAAGACGTTCATCCCGTTCCAGTGCATCGACTGCGGTACGCAGCTTTTCAGAAAGGGGCTGGTGGGCATGGATAATGATGTCCCCGCCCTGGAGGGCTCTCGCCTCGTCAATCAGAGACCCATGAACATCGCGCCTGAAGCTGTTGAGTGCAGTCAGGGTGGCGATGGAAAGGGCGACGCAGACGATGAAGGTGAGAGCCTGTTTGCCGCCGTAGCGCAGTTCCTCCAGGAGAAAGCGATAGTGAATCATCATGAAGGCAAACCATCATCTACCAATCGCCCGTCGTGCAGGGTAAGAATACGGTCGGCTCGATCGGCGATTGAACTGCTGTGGGTGGCGAGCAGAAGGGTGGTGTTGAATTCCTGCTGCAGTTCAAGCAGGAGTTCGACTACCTCACGGGAATTTTCCGAATCCAGATTGCCGGTAGGTTCGTCGGCGAAAATAAGACGGGGATTATTGACCAGGGCCCGGCAGATGGCTACCCGTTGTTTCTCTCCACCGGACAGCTGCTCGGGCCGGTTGTGCCGCCGTTCCCACAGACCAACACGCTTGAGGAGGTGCGAGGCCTTCTCGGCTGCATCCGGATCGCGGTTGAGTTCCGCGGGAAACATGATATTTTCCAGTGATGTAAGGGACGGTACCAGATGAAAGGCCTGAAACACAAATCCAATTAATCTGTTTCTGAGCGGGGCCAAGCCGTTTTCATCGAGATCGGTTATGTCTTTGTCGGCCAGCCATACCCTTCCAACGCTTGGTTTGTCCAGTCCTGAAAGAATGGTGAGCAGGGTGGTCTTGCCGCTGCCGCTGGCCCCGGAGATAACGGCAAACTCTCCCGGTTCAAGCGCCAAGGTGATGTCATTGAGCACCACCGCTCGGCGTTCACCTATCGTGTAATGCTTTGTGATATGGGCAGCTCTCAGTATGGGGTTCGACATCCATGACTCCTGTGTATGTGACATGCTATAAAAAAACTCTCTGACGCCACACCATAATCATAAAATCGGGGTTATGGATGGCCGCCAGCGAATAATGACAGGTCAACCGGTATGAGGGCGTATCTTTGTTCTGTGAGAGCGTGATGCTAAACGACTGTCCTCAGACGGATATCACACGGTAGCAGACGAATCGGACAGAAAATGAAGGGGTATCGCCGCAACGGGGGAACTGGATAGGGGTGCCTGGCCGACCCTTTATTTCACCTTGATGACGACAAGGGTGATATCATCCTCCTGGTCGACCTCGCCTCGGAAGCTTTTCACCTCTGAGACGATGGCATTCTGCAAAGCAGTGGCCGTCTGTTGTTTGTCGCGGGTGATAATGTCGCATACTCTGTCGTACCCGAGAAGCAGATTTTCACTGTTTCTGGTTTCGAATATGCCGTCGGTGCCGATCAGGATGATGTCACCGGTGTCGACCTCGGTGAGCTGGTTTTCAAAGTTGTAGGACTCGTCTATCCCAAGTACGATCCCGTCACCCTCCAGGGCGGTCACTCGGTTTTCCCGGCGCCGATAGTGGAGCGGCGGCTCGTGCCCGGCCCGCACCCAGCGCAGCTGATGGGTCTGAGGATCGAGCTCCAGAAAAAACATGGTGGTGAAGTTGCCGCTGGCGGCGCAGTCCCTGGTGATCCATTTATTGACCTCGTTGAGCAGGCGGGCCGGATCTGCATAATTTCCCACCGCGGAGATCATGAATGCCCGTACCGTGGTCATGAGCATCGCAGCTCCGATCCCATGTCCGCAGGCGTCGGCGACGGCGATGCCCAGCTTGCCCTGCGGCAGGGTGAAGTAGTCGTAATAATCTCCCCCGGTCTGGTCGCAGTACATGGAAATCCCGCTCACGTCGTAGTTCTCTATGGCAGGGTCCCGGGTAGGAATAAGGTTTTGCTGGACCTCCTCGGCGAGCTTGAGGGAGTGCATCAGCTCGAAGCGGTGCCTGAGTCCGTCGATCATATGGTTGGTGTGCTCGGCGATGACGCCGAACTCGTCCTGGGTGGCCACCGGGACCTTGCTGGTCAAGTCCCCCTGTCGGACTTTCTCGAGGATGACCGTCTGGTTGTTGAACAAAAGTTTCAGGTTCTGCGAGTAGGAAATGATGAGGTTGAAGATCAGGATCATCAGCACGCCCATGATGAAAAGCACCTCGTAAATCACCTACAGCTGGGCATTCATAATCGAGTCCTTGTCGCTGGCTGTGTTTGCCAGCCTCTCGACATCCCTGGAGAAGACCATGATCAGTACCAGGCAGACGAAGACGAAGGTGGTGGCCGCAATCCAGGTAAACTTGAGGGTGATGGGCGAATAGTGTATCGAGCGGAACTTATACTCGCCTGATTCCGAGGCCCTGGCGATTACCTCTCTCTCCTTGATAAGCGAAGAGTTGAGGCCGATGAAAAAGCCCGCGATGATGCAGCCGATGAGCAGCGAGACGGTGCTTTCCAAGGGGAAGTGCAGGAAAATGTACTGGGAGGACATGATCAGGAAGCCGGCGCCCACACAGATGAAGAACTCGAGCACAAAGGTTCTTTTCGGCTGCTCGAACTGATCGGCACTGTCGACGACTCTGCTCACCAGCAGCCAGCGGGCGATCAGCAGGGTCAGGAAGCCGATCGAAATAATTGTCCCCAGGTACACGGGGGACAGGCTCGCCATGTAGGGTCAGACCTGGCCGCCGTAAAAAGTGAGCGATAAGATGGCGAAGATATATTGTATTGCAATTCTCATAAAAGTGTTTTAGCCGGTGAATTGATTGCTGTGCTGTTCGTCAACTGGGTAAGGTTTTTGCCGGGGTGAGGCTCCTCTGCCGGCACAAGGCCCGACTCTCCAGGCACTGGCATTACTGTAAGAAGAAATAGTCGTATTATCCACCACCGCATTGAAAGGATGAACCAGCCCGGGGACTTTATGCAGCCACCTTATCACCATTCCGCTCATGGTACCAGCGAATTCCTGGCTGGCAAATGGGGCGGCATGGCAGCGTTAAGGGGCTTGGCGGAATAATCGCTGCATCTCTCATCAAAGACCGAAAAGGCCGTTAGCTGTGTATTCTTGGAATGTCGGGGATGGTTGGGATAGAGCAAGCAGTCATAAATAACTTTGGAAAATTGACTTAAGAGGTTCCAGTAAAACGGGAAAAGTTGATCGAAGGTTGCTAAGGTTGATTCACCAAAATGAGTTTAAAAAACTGAGCCTTTTGCAAAACTAAGATTTTCGTTCAAAATCAAGGCATGCGAGAAATTTTACCACAGGCATATGATTGATATTCCGAGGATCAAATTTTGAGCATAACGCAGAGTTTGGGCGAAAAGATCGTTTTGCATAAGGCTCGTTAGAAAATGAAAAGATTAGAAAGTAATCATCTTCCTTACAAACAATGGGTTATATCCGAAGACAGCACTGAGGTGGTGAAGGAGTGCGTGCTGCCCGTCGCTTCTCCACATCTGGGTGATCTGGGCATCAACTTCACGATATTCATCTAGTAGGAGGTTGATATTTCTTTGCTCACCTGTCGATTCTTGCATGGCTTCATTTATAAGCCCGAGCCATAGCGAACTGACACCCATTATGAAGGAAGGCCAGTTTTTCTGAATATCTGTTGGCCAATTGGGATCGCTGGTATCTTCAATGTTTGGAAATCTGGGTTTGTTGGGGTCGCCCGAAATCACTCTTTCAACAAGATTCTCTTCTAAAGCTTGCTGTAAAATCGAACTCTGTTGGATGTCTCCATAAATCTTAGCGGCAGTTTCGGGTTTGCTAAAGAATAGGAAGGAGAACTGGTGCCCTGCATTATCACGCGCTGCTCTACGGTGGAAGCGCCAATAAGAAATATTTTCATTATGATTCTGAAGAATGGGAGAGATAACCGAATGAGCAAGCAGTAAATCCATACCCCAGTTTAATCTATTATTTTCCGGCCAAACGATTTTGAATTGGCATCTCCACCAATAGTTGTTGTCTGTATCCTTGAATGCAGGTGGAAGATTTGCCTGAGGAAGATTCTGATTGTGCAATTCTTTAGAACTGCAGCCACACATCATGGCGAGGATGAGGGCTATAGGCAGAATTGCTTTGTAGGTAGAAGGAGACAACATTCAGGTATTATAATTGATTCGGTTCATTTCGCCTCTGTTCTGTATGCTCTCATACTTTGTAAAGAATGATTACATCCGAGTCAATGAAATGATGCTTTCAAACAGACATAGATCTTGCAGACAGAGATTGGACAATGGCTCTTATCGATGAACACGATAAAATACAGAGAAAAATATCGGGTCTATGTCCAGCTTGGAGGGGGGTGGTACCCAACTAATGAATTAATGGGTAAAAAACGAAGATGGAATACTCAGAAAAACCAAGTGGGATATAGGCTTTTCGGAGTTCCTGATAATTTACTGGTGGAGGCGGCGGGAGTCGAACCCGCGTCCGCAAATGCTCCCCTCTCGTATCTACATGCTTAGTTCCCGACTTGAAGGTTCGCACCGGGTATGCCGCGGGAACAGAGCGGACCTGGCGCTATTCTGTAGAAATCTCGCTGTCTGACGTACAGGCACCACCAGCCAGCCAGCCCGTTGAGTCGACGCCCCGGATCCGGTCTTACGGGCAAAAACCGGCGGGACGGCAGTATGACAGGTATTAAGCTGCTACTGCGTAGTTATAATCGTCTGCGATTATATTTAGGTTCTATTGGATTTACGAGCTAATAGAATGCTCGGCATGCAACGACGAGCTTGCACATCCCCGTCGAAACCGTTTCGCCCCCAGATTGTAAAAGATCAACTGTCACGGTCGCGGCGCATGGCGCGCTCGACCTCCCGGTCGGACTGCTTCTTTTTTAATGCAGCCCGCTTATCGTACTGTCTTTTGCCGCGGGCAAGGCCTAATTCAACCTTCGCTTTGCCCTTATCATTAAAGTATATCGACAGTGGTATGAGGGCAAGCCCTTTCTCCTGCAACTTGCCGATCAGCTTTTTCAACTCCCGCTTGTGCAGCAGCAGTTTTCGCACCCTGAGCGGGTCATTGGGATTATGGGTGGCGTGACTGTATTGAGAAATATGGACATTATGCAGGATCGCCTCGCCCTGTTCATTGATCTGCACATACCCATCCTTGAGATTAGCCTTTCCGGCGCGCAGAGATTTCACCTCCGGGCCGGAAAGCACCATGCCGGCTTCAAGTTTGGTTTCGATGGCGTAGTCGTGATACGCCTTTTTATTGCGGCAAACTATTTTAGCGCCCATAATTCCCTGTCCGGCCGCATCACTCAGCGGTGACCCTGAGGGCCTCCTCGTAGGTGGTAATTCCCATCTTTACTTTCCTCCAGGCATCCTCGCGCAAGGTAGTCATCCCTTCTCTGATTGCAACCTGGCGCATATCTTCGGTGGTTTCGCCCGCGGCGATCATCTCCTTGAGCCTGGTCGACAGCGGAAAAATCTCGAAGATGCCCGAGCGGCCTTTGTAACCAGTGTTTCTGCACTCACGACAGCCGACACCGCGTCGCAGGGTGACCGGGTCGCTGCCTGACACCGGAAATCCCATCTTGTAAAGCAGATCAGCCTCGACCTGAATAGGCTCCGAGCAGTCCGGGCAGATGGTCTTGACCAGACGCTGGGCCATTGCTCCGAGCAGGGTGGAACCGATCAGAAATGGTTCGAGGCCGAGATCCTTGAGTCTGGCGATGGAAGATATGGCATCGTTGGTGTGCAGGGTGGAGAATACCAGGTGACCGGTCATCGCCGCCTGGACTGCGTGGGCAGCAGTGTCATTGTCCCTGATTTCGCCGATCATGATCACATCCGGGTCCTGGCGCAGAATATGTCTCAAGATGGTGGAAAAGGTCACATTGATAAGCGGCTGGACCGCGATCTGGTTGAACTCTTCATGAACCATTTCCACCGGGTCTTCCACCGTCACCAGATTCATTTCCGGCGTGGCAATCGTTTTCAGGGCCGAATAGAGAGTGGTTGATTTACCGCTGCCGGTGGGGCCGGTGACCAGGAAAATACCGTAGGGCGAGTACATGAACGATTTGAAGACACCGAAATCGCGCTTGGCAAAACCGAGTTGCTGCACGGACTGAAAAATAATATCCGGGTCGAGGATGCGTAAAACAGCTTTTTCGCCAAAGGAGACGGGCACCGTGGAAACCCTTATCTCGACATCTTTTTCCCCCGAGACGCCGATTTTGATGCGGCCGTCCTGGGGGCGCCTTTTTTCGGCGATGTCCAGCCTGGAGAGGAACTTAATCCGGGAGACCAGGGCGGAGTGGACGACTTTGGGCAGCTTGTAGATGGTGTGCAGGACGCCGTCGATGCGAAAGCGAATCATGCAGATGTCCCGCTTGGGCTCGATATGGATATCGCTGGCGCGCTGGTCCAGCGCATAGTGGAAGATGTGATTGACCGCGTTTTTGATATGCTGATCAGAGGAGGTGATGCCCTTGGCGGAGATTTTTACATATCGCTCCAGATTGCCAATGTCCACCGAAGTGCCGCTCTGGCTCATGCCCATCTGATCTTCGGCGGCACTGATGGAGGTCTGAAAGCCGAAAAACTCGGCGAGAATGCGCTTGATCTCCGATTTGGTCGAGATATACGGCCTGGTCTTTATCTGATTGGCCTGTTCGATATCGGCCAGCACCGTCTGCGAATCAGGATGGTACACGGCCACTTCCAGAACTCCTTCGACCACATTGAAAGGAAGAAGAAGATGGCTGATGGCAAAGGTTTTGGGGATGGTCTTGGTGACGATGTCCATGTCAAGCTCAAGCGGATCCAGTTTCTTGAAATCCAGCTTGAATTCCCTGCCGACGGCTCGCATGATCGTTTCCTCGTCGACGCTTTCCTTCTTACTGCCGCTCTTTTTGAGGTTGAGTGAGACAATCACGTCGATCAGGTCCGGATAGTTTTTGTCAAGTGGATCCGGCTTATCGCTTTTTTTGAGCAGTTTCTGGCGCTGCTTGCCTTTCTCGAGGCTGATGAAGGTTCGCTGTTTGTCGCTTAGGACCTTGTGAGTAACAAGCAGGTCCAGCAATGCATCGCTGTACAAAAATTTCATTGGTTCTCCTTGCCCGTCCTTCCTGTCTGAGGGTGCATATCCACTTTATTGTCTACTTTTATCAAGCTTTTCGCAAGGTTCTTTAATTCTTGCGGGAGAAAGTGCGGCGGATGAATAAGTCAGGGTAAAAGTGGCTGCTCCAATAGTTCTCTCAGCCTCGCCAGATTTTCAATATCCTCCCGCAGGTCTTCTCCTTTGGGAGTTTCCAGAGTCATTGAATGATGTGCGAAGCGTGTGTCGTTGAGCAGATTTCTGAACCCCTCGAGCCCGATACAGCCCTGGCCTATATGCTCGTGCCTGTCGACCCGGCTGCCCAGTTCTTTTTTGGAGTCATTGAGATGGAAAAAATGCAGGTGCTCGAGGCCGACCTGCCGGTCGAAATGATCCATGGTTCGCAGGTAGTCCGCTTCTGATCTGATGTCGTAGCCTGCAGCGAAAATGTGGCAGGTATCCAGGCAGGTCCCTATTTTCTCGGCGTAGCGTGAATGTCCCCTGATGTGGGCCAGCTCTTCGAATCGGCTGCCCAGCGAGGTTCCCTGACCCGCCGTCGTTTCCAGCAGCACCATGGTCTGAGATTCGGCTCGCTCAATGGCCTTATCAAGAGCACTGACGAATCGTTCCAGTCCGGCCTCCACTCCGTCACCGCCGTGAGAACCGGGATGGATTACGAGGAAGGGAATTTTCAGTTGGTGGCAGCGCTGCAACTCGCCAGTGAAACTTTCAATGGACTTGGTCTGCAGATCATTTTTGTTGCTGGCCAAATTGATCAGATAGGAGCCATGGGAGGCGACGATCATGTCGCCCTGTTTATTCCTGGCTTTAGTGAACTCATCCACTTCCTGCCGGGTGAGCGGCTTGGGATACCATTGGCGCTGGTTCCTGGTAAAAATCTGCAGGGCTTCGCCGCCGACCCGGGCAATCCTGTCAAAAGCGAGGTGCAGTCCTTTGCCCACCGACTCGTGGGCGCCTAGATAGGGCATGGGTGCGGGCTCCTTTTTGCTGACTTGTTAATTGATGAACTCTGTGCTGCTTCGATATTGTTCGTTTTGGAAGCGCTCCAGCTGCAGTCGGTAAAAGGGTGCCTGGTTTGAATCTTGTTCCAGGGCCTGGCGCTCGGTTGCAACCGCTTCCTCGATATAGCCGTTGGCCCAGAAAGCAGTCGCCAGCGTGTCCAACACGTGCGGTACTGGATTTAACTCAGCGGCACTGCGGGCCAGAATGAGCGCCTTTCGGGGATTTCTCAGGCTCCCATCACTACTGGTCAGCAACAGCCAGGCAAAATTGTTCAGGAGCTCCGGGTCGACAGGGTTCAACTGCAGGGCTTTTGAATAGGCAGTCAGTGACTTGTCCTCAAGG
>JARRLH010000171.1:0-2229 GCA_037387205.1 Desulfofustis sp. | reverse complement strand
CCTCAAGGCCTCTACTGAAAAAAAGATCGCCCAGTAACCGGTATTTTGAAGCTTCATTGCCTGTTCCATGCAGCTTGGGCACCAGGACAGTTTCTATGTATTTTCCTTCGTAGTCGCGGGCCAGTTGATCGGCAGGCACCCGATTGATTAAGAGCGCTGCCGCTACCAGCGCGACAAGATAGAGAGCGAGACTTAGCCTGATTTTTCGGTCCTGCCTGGCGACCAGCGAGGGGTTTTTTTCGCACATTTCGATCTGTGCTATCCGTTCTCCAATTCCGAAATGATGCCAGTTGGGCTTGTCTGCTCTCTGGCCGCTGGTCAATACTATTTTTTCAAAGGCGGAGACGAGCTGGCGACCGCTTCCCAGTACCTTAAAGACGTAAAGATCGGCCTGGCGTTCAAAATTTCTGATGAAATAGCCGAACACGAAACGAAAGTAGAGGAGCAGGAGAATGAGGAGCGGCAGGCCCCCGACCAGCATGATGGCGGTTTCAGCCGAGATGAGTTCCCTGGCGATCAGGCTGAAGAGCCAGTCCATCGACAGGGACAGGTAGAGTATCGGCTCGGCCAGCAGGCCTGCGGTAAGGCTGAATCCCCCAATCAGCAGAACATAGAGAAGCAGGTGCCGATACTTGACGTGGCCAATCTCATGGGTCACGACGGCCTCCAGTTCACCCCTATTGAGATTCTGCAGCAGGGCAGGGGTGAGCATGATGTAGCGCAGTCCGGGCAGCATGCCAAGCACGGCGGCGGTGATGACCCGTCCTTCATAAAGAGGCCAGACACAGAGGGTGGCCTCGAAATTCTGCCGTCGGCAAAACCTGGCAAGATGCTCCTTGAGCGGCCCTTCCCCTAAATCGCTGCAGTTCCATAATCCCTTGACCAGCGGTGTGCAGCCAGCGCCGGGCCGCACTCGCCTGGCACTTGGGACAATGCCGGTTGCGGCAGGAGTTGTAGGCGATCTGCGTGTGCTCGCAGGCCGGACAGTGCAGCAGGTGACCGCCCAGCGCCGCGCTGCGGCACTGTTCGATGGCCGACATGACCTTGAGCTGGCCGAGGCTTACATGCCCGGCCTGCTGGAGGCGCCACGCCGGCCCGTGGGCGCGGAAGATATCCGCGACCTCCAGGGCGGAGCACGCCATCCCCGTGGCCTTAAGCTGACGAGGGTGTGCTCAGTGACTCCAGTGGACTGGCGACCTCGCGCAGGACCTCGGTGGCCACCTGGGTATAGAGCGCCGTGGTCTCAAGCCGCTTGTGTCCGAGCAGCACCTGGATGACACGGATATCCACCTTCTGCTCCAGCAGATGGGTAGCGTAGCTGTGACGCAGCGTGTGCATCGAGACGCGCTTGTCGATCTCTGCGGCGTCTGCGGCCATGTGACAGATCCGATTGAGCTGACGGGTGCTCATCGCCTTGACGGGGTTCTGCCCGGGGAACAGCCACCCCCCATCGAGCAGCTTGCCCTGGGCCCGACCCGCGCGCCACCAGGCACGCAGGTACTCGAGCAGCATGGGGGAGAGCATGGCATAGCGATCCTTGCGGCCCTTGCCCTGTTCGACGCGCAGGGTCATGCGGGCCCTGTCGATATCGCCGACCTTGATTGCCACGACCTCGCTGGCACGCAGGCCGGCACCATAGGCCACGGATAAGGCCGCTTGGTACTTCGGTGTGCCAGCCGCCTCGATCAGGCGTGCGACTTCCTCGCGGCTCAACACCACCGGCAGTTTGCGCGGTTCACGCACCGGACTCATCTTCGCCATCGCCTCCGCACGATCCAGCGTCACGGCAAAGAAGAACCGCAAGGCGGTGATCGCGGCGTTCAGTGAGCTACTGGTGGTCCCGGTCTCAACCAGGTGCAGCTGGTAGCGGCGCAGGTCTTCCGGTGTGGCTGTATCCGGTGCACGGCCCAGAAAGCGGGTGAAGTTAATCACCGCCCGCAGATAGTGACTCTGGGTCTGGGGTGCGAGTTTGCGCAACGCCATGTCTTCGAGCATGCGCTGGCGTAACGGACTGATGGGCTTGGTATTGTGGGTCATGAGTCTGCTCCTGTTGTGAATCGAGGCGAAATGCCTCATCCCTCAACATAGGAAACAGACCCTTAATCCTTTGATATCCTTAAAACCTGCCACCCACTACCGCTCGGAGAGCGGTTTAGTCCTCTGCGGCATTCCGGAAGTAGACGACCATCCAGGGAAAGACAGATTCAGGGTGTGTACTGGACCTGGAAT
>JARRLH010000170.1:0-6733 GCA_037387205.1 Desulfofustis sp. | reverse complement strand
CTTTATTGGTATTGGCTACCAAGCTGGGGTCTTTTTTGCAGCTATTTGCCTGATCCTTTCTCTCAGGTGAAGAAAAGGGAATTACTTTGCTGTCCTTGAAACAAATGTCACAGGGAAACCGCATGGAGAGCTTTGTATTCATAATTCCTGTCGTCTCCATTCCCTCGATTAATTTACAATTGGCTGATCCAATCGAATCGCGAACTGTCCTAGTGGCCGTCTCGCAGCCAAGGACAACAACAGTGTCATATCGTCTTGCATGTTTTTGCAGTTTTTTCTGTCTAGCCGCAGTCCACATACAAAGAAACCATTGATGAGGCAGAATACTCTTGAACACCTTTGAACGAACACCCTGATCCAGTAACCGGTCCTGCAATGTGGAGATATATTTTTCAAAAGGTGCAGATTTGAGAAAATCTTTGAAGAGCCTTAAAAACGGCTTTTTCTCTCTATCAGCCACGGTAGCAGCAGGACACATGTTGCAAGGTACAATGAGAGCTGACTTCGAATCCTTAGCCTCTGAAACCACATCTAAATCTTCAAAATGCAATGGCATGGTACACCTCCATTTTCATTATCTTTCTTTATCCAAAGTCCTTCTCTTTTCCTCATACTCGACCTGATCGATATCACCTTGTGCATAACGCTTGTCAAGAATATCCATGGCCGAATCTTTGGGGCTATCGTACTCACTGAACCCGCACCATCCTCTTGCCCCGGACCTTCTCATAAAAAAGAAACAAAGAAAGATCATGACCAACGGGAAAATCCACCAATAACCTTCGCAAAACTCATATCCTGACATTTTCATTACCTCCTTTTGTGCTTCAAACAAAAGCGCTTGAAATTTGCCTTTACTAGTATTGACGAGTACAAAAGAAAATGGATACACCTGCGCCTACAAAAGTCAGGGCTCTGATATATGGATGATTAAGAGTCGTTATCCTAAAACAGGTATGAGGGTGAGATAATGGGGACTACTTTTTCTTGGGAGGCTGTTTACGGTCACAAGCGAGTACGCTTCTCTCATCAATGTAGAAATCACAACCATCTGCAAGGCTTTCCTTCAATCGTTTCCTTGCTCTATGGAGCCTTATTTTGGCGCTATCAAGCGATATTTCTAACACCTCTGCAATTTCTTTGTTCGTGAGCCCTTCAAATTCATTCAGAACTATAATAGTCCGATAGTCTGGTGGCAGCCTGTCTACAAATTCTCGCACGCATTCACTCATTTCATTCTGAATAACTTTTTTGTCAGGGGCGGTTGGAGTGCGACTCGAGTTGGAAACAGCATGCTCTGCTTCTGGGAGATTTATAGGTAGAGGTGCCAGCGGACCGGTAAAAGAATATTTGAATGACTGAGATTTTAATCTGTCCAGGGCTGTGTTGGTAGCGACTCTATATATCCAGGTAGATAGTTTTGAATCACCCTTGTAAGAACTGAGGTTCTTACTGACTTTCTCAAATACTGTTTGGGTGAGCTCCTCAGCTTCGAACTCCCCAACCACTCGCTTCAAATACTGAAGGATCTTGGTGTAGAACTCGTCGTAAACCGACGAAAAGCTAAGTGCTTGACCGGTAGTCATTGTTAAACAACTTGTAGTTGATCAATGCTATTTACCTGATGACGTCAAAACGTTATCTGGTTTTTTCTACTGTTCCTCATCACTAGTGAGGATTCATAAAATTAGACCAAGTAGTTCATAAGCTGATCGAACATAACAGTTTGCTTAAAATTTTGAATGTTTCCATACAGTTTCAAACAATCCAGCAGTTCACCACTTGAACTATGATCATTAAATGTAACTGCAAATTAGAGCCTTTTTGCTCATCACTCAGGATAGCTATAGTTGACTGTTACCGGGATATCGCTTTTAAAGCTATGCTTAATGGGGCAGGTCTCAGCAGCACGTTCTAATTTAATCCTATCCTTTTCAGCAATATTTCTTGCCATTTCGACATTGACTGTAACACCTGTATAACGCATTACAGGTTCAATGGTTGCTTCTATATCGACCGAAATTGTAGTTCCTGAAATGTCAATATTATTGCGCATTGCCAGAGTACCCATGGAAATGAGCATACAGCCTGCGAGGGCAGATTCAAGGAGGTCACCTGGCGAAAATTTCTCACCCTTACCCGTATAGGGACAATCCATTTCAACAGCTAGATTTTGAGGGACCTTGGTAGCTTCGCAGTGCTGTGAAGAATCATATACCGTGGTTACCTGGCTCATATATCCCTCCATTGTTTGTGGGTGATTCAAAATTATCAATAACTAACCATTACATTTTAATCACCAAGCTAGGCGGATAAACGGCACAATGTGACGGTTTGGAATATTGAATATTTCCACTGGCAAGGTTATATCTTTAGAAGTAATGCAGCGCAAGGATCTGTCTGTTTTTAAGTAACTTTTCTCATGAATGAGTTGATAAACAGCTGGGGGCAATGAGATGAAAGTAAATGATATACTGGCAGTAAAAGGAAGCAGGGTAGTCACTATAGTTGCGAGTACTTCAATATTTGATGCAATGTTGGTTTTTGCTGCCAATCGAATAGGTTCATTGCTTGTTATTGATAAAAATGAGAACATACTTGGGATTATCTGTGCACGAGATGTCCTAATGGCAACTATAAATCACTATGAGGATATCAAATCAGTGCCAATCGATGAAATTATGTCAACAGATCTTATAGTAGGTAGAAAAGACGACGACTTAGATTATGTTCGAGCTGTAATGACGAAGAACAGGATTCGGCACTTACCGATTTTTGATAACAATAGAATAATTGGTCTTATCTCCATGGGTGATGTTGTAAATGCCCAGGTGGAGGAAAAGGATGTGGAACTCAGATACTACAAGGACTATATCTCTGATAGATATCCGGGCTGACTATTTAGGGGTCTTCATCCTACTCGGGGAAGTTCACCAATAAAGTTGTCACTTATTAACGTGTAAAAGTCAAAGACCTTCCGTACAGTTTGCCCTCTCAGATCGGTTGTCTTTAAGCAGCCTCTTTTAACATTTCATTTCGCCGTATTTTCCCCATCTCAAACGTCTCGATGGGCCTGCGTCCCTGGTTGCGATATCCACGATGTGGCCTCTCAGTGTTGTAATGTTTCAGCCACTCATCCAGATCTGCCTGGAGAGCGTCAACTGATTCGTAGAGTTTTTTCCTGAATGCGGTACGGAAAAACTCATCAAGAATCGTGCGGTTAAATCTCTCAACAAAGCCATTGGTTCGAGGAGTTGCAATCTGGACGTTCTTATGGCTCGTGCATATACTACATCATATTGTATTTCCAATTAAATATAGATTAAACCCTTTAACTATGGAACGTCGATTAGCTGCAATACTTGCCGCTGATGTGGTTGGTTATTCTCATTTAATGAGTGAAGATGAAGAGGGTACACTTGCGGCCTTGAAGAAAAGCCGCGCAACCGCTGATCCGATAATCGCCATCCACCACGGACGGATTTTTGGAAGTGCTGGAGACAGCCTCGTCGCGGAGTTTGCAAGCCCTGTAGAAGCTGTTAGATGCGCGATGAAAATTCAGTCCTCGCTGAAACAAATCAACGAAGGATTACCAGACGAAAAACGCATGTTGCTCCGCATTGGCATCAATTTGGGTGATATCATGGTTGATGGAGGCAATCTCATGGGCGATGGTGTCAACATTGCAGCTCGTTTGGAAGGGTTGGCTGACCCTGGAGGTGTCTGTGTTTCACGCACGGTCCTGGACCATGTCGCGGATAAATTGGATTTTGGATTCGACTTCCAGGGCGAAAAACAGGTCAAGAATATTCCACGGCCTGTTGCTGTCTATCGTGTCAGGCCTGATTCCCTCGCCCCCGATACCTCCAGGCCTGTTTCGAAAAGTAGGAAACCGGTTGTCATGGTTCTGCCGTTCAGCGACCGGTCTCCAAATGAAGATCAAGCGTTTTTTTCCGAAGGAATTGCAGAGGACATCATTACCAATCTCGCCCGCTTCGAGGAACTTGTCGTTATTGCCCAGCAATCGGCATTTGCATTCAATGAATCGAACGCGAACGCCTACGAGTTCTCTGACCAACTTGGTGTCGGATATGCACTCGATGGTGGCGTTCAACGCTCTCGTGACCGTGTGCGGGTTTCGGTGCGCCTCATGGAGATTTCCACTCGCGCCACGCTTTGGGCGGAGAGATTTGATCGGGACGTAACCGATATATTCGCCGTGCAAGACGAAATTGCCGGTGCTGTCGTGAATGCGTTGGTTGGAGAAGTTTCGGATCGGCATGTGGAATTGTTGAAATCGCAGGCGCCGCGGCAGATGGGAGCCTATGATCATGCTTTGCGCTCACAGAGGCTCATCTGGTCAATCTCGCGAGAGGATATCGCAAAGGCACGAGCGGAAGCGGAAGCGGCACTGGCGCTGGAACCTGATTTTGCCCGTGCGCATGTGCTGCTTGCTTGGGCTCGCCTTACCGAGGATGGCAACGGTTGGGGCGAAAGTGGAGAATCCCAATACGAAAAGTCGGTTGCACATGCTCGTATAGCCGTTGCGCTCGACAACAAAAATCCCTGGGCGCACGCATTGTTGGGTGTCTCGAAATTCTGGCGCGACCGTGAAACGGTCGAAACCCTTGCTCAGGTGCGGCATGGCATAGATCTGCACCCCTCAAATGCACATTTGCGAATGTTATTAGGGGCACAACTTGCATATATGGATCAGGGGGAAGAAGCAGTCGATCAACTCAACTATGCGATTAGCCTTAACCCACTTTTTCCTGACCTGTATTTGTTGCACCGATCACGAGCCTTATTCGTCCTTGGCCGATACAATGAAGCACTAGCCGACGCCATTCGTGCAGCTGCAGTACTTCAAAGACATCCGACGGCCCTTGCCATGCTGGCGACCTGTCGAGGAGCGGTGGGCCATACTAACGATGCAAAGGCCGCGGTAAATTCCATATTGGAATCCAGTCCAGAGTTTTCGTTATCATTTGCACGAAAATCCTATCCCTATTGCAATCCTGAGCATCTCGAAAGATTTTGTGAATTGCTGCAAGCTGCTGGACTACCTGAGTAATCATCCGTTTTCCTACAGATTCAACTATTGATGCTGTGGAAAGCTCCTCTGGCTCAAGGGAAGATACACAGAGATAATGTCTGACAGATAACGGATCATCCCCACTCCTGTTAAAATAGATTGTCACAGCACGTGACAATAATTCTCAGACAAGGAGGGAAACCATGGGGAAGAGTATCGCCAGGGGTCGTTCAATCGGTTGGTTTACAGGACGTAGGTTTACTCGGAGATGTTGCCTTCAGGTAGAAGCTTGCCTTGGTAGATCTTTCGCAAATGGAATGCTTTGTCAGTTAAAATCTCTATAAGAGATCTTGACTAACGCCTTTGTCAAACTCCAACATGGATAGACAGGCAAAACTGTTTTTGCTTTCCAGGAATAAAGGTTTCAGGCTATTTTGGTCTTGCCCCATTTCAAAATCGGGTCAATCCATTCACGGTAGGGTTTATAAATCAACCCGTGCCCGATATCAAGACTGAGGACGATCTCTTCAAATTCTCCAAGCCCTTCAGATCGCTGAAAGTATAATGGAGGGGTGATTGACAGTTTATCGGACCGATCGTGTATTGAAAGAACATTGCCATACAACTTCAGGTTTTCATCTGTTAAATATTTTTCGAACAGACCGGCCAGAAATACGTAGTTTATCCTTTTGTCCTTGAGCATAGTGGAAACGTAAGCACTAATGATACCGCCTTTTGAAGCACCGAGTATGGTGATGTGCGCCGGTGAAACCCCGTGTACAAGGAGCTTTTTAACTTGGGCCGCAACTTTCTCGGCATAGGGCTTGATTTGAGTCCCTTTTTCCCGTGCCTCACTAATCACAATGAAACCTTCCTGGGCCAACTGTTCTAGGATGAGTTGGTATTCATAGAATCCGTGTTCTTCACTCTGAGGGCGGATCCCGGCCTCTTCCACGATAAGGCCATGAAGATAAAAGAGATATTGTTCCGTACTCTCGGGGTTGTCTGGTAAGTCCTGAAAGATATTATTTTTCTTAGCTTTCATGTACGACTCCTGTTTGCAAATGTTGAATCTTGTCAGGCAGAGAGTGCTTGAATACAAGAAATCGATCAACGCTTACTAGAGCACTTTCCAGATCCCTTCGGCAGTTGCAATAAGATTATCGCCACATCGTAATTCGCCCTGCATGAAGACCAAGGAACGTGTTTTTCTCAGGACTTTGGCTGTGCCCAGAAGCAAATCCCCCATTTTAGAGGCGGAGATAAATTTGACGTCTAAGGAAATTGTTGCTGCTCTGGCGTTTTTACCAAGTACCCGGTGAGCAGCTGTCCCTATGCCTGAATCCATCAAGCTCATTATGAAGCCACCATGAGTAACACCGCCAGGATTCAAGTGAATGTCTTGTATTCTCGCCCTGAATTGGTAATCAGTTTCAGAAATTGTTCTGAACTCTAGACCACCATTGTGTTTCATAAAGCCAACAAGGCTTATTTGTTGAAATGTCTCGTCCATATCTTTGATGGTTTTTGCAATAGAGAACCTCCCGAAGACCTGCTTAACCCGCAGGCAAGAGTTAAAGTCTGCCATGGACTACATTAAGCTTTCTACAGTGTCGAGAAGTTTCCACTATATCCTGACTCTGATTTAAAGACAAAGCGTTAAGATTGCCATTTCTAAGATCTTATTGTCTCAAATCT
>JARRLH010000169.1:0-7142 GCA_037387205.1 Desulfofustis sp. | reverse complement strand
ATTGTTTTTGTTGAAAACAAGGGGGATGACTATGCATGAGTTGCAAGTAGTGGACAGGCGTCAGATTATTCTTTGCTCAGGGAAATGGCGGTATCGAGAATTTCCTTTGCGTTGCTGTGGCCTGCTTCTTCCATTTGTTTAACCCACTGGTCCCAGATCGGCTTGCCGGCGGTATCGATCCAGCGCTGGCGCTCCTCGTCTGAGAACGTGTAAATGTCGATGCTCTTGCCTTCACTCTTTACTTTTTCCATGACGCCGTCCTTGGCGGTGTCAAAATGATTGCGGCCCCAGAACTTTGAACCTTCCAGGCCGCCCACACTCATGATGGCATCCTGGATTTCCTTGTCGAGGCTGTCCCATTTTTTCTTGTTCATGGCGATGGAGATTCATCCCCTTGATGTCTTCCATGGTTTTTACCTGCTTCTTGGTGGTAATCAGAAGATAGGGGTTACTGGTGAAGAGCAGCAGGATTTTGTTGTCGGCAAACTGTTCCTGGATGGCCGGATATTTCTCGTAAAGTTTCCACAATACCTCGCTGCCTTTCTCTGCAGTGGTATACGGCAGCGCCGGCAGGCTGATTACGTCGGCCAGGGGGGTCAAGCCCGGCCAGTAGCCGTGAAAACACCAGGATATATCGGCGATTCCATTTTTAGTGGCCTCCCAGGCATCTTTGCCCTTGGTCAGTGTCTGGGAGTAGAAGATCTGAATTTTGACTTTACCGTTGGTGGCTTCCTCAACCTGTTTTGCCCAGGGGGCAATGGCTTTCATGCCGCTCCAACTGGTGTCCGGGTTCTGGTTGGCGAAGGTCAGGGTGATCGGTTGAGCCGCCGCAGCGACGGCGAAGCCACAAACCATACTGATCAGCGCCATCGACAATAAGATACTTTTGATTCGCATTAGTGGACCTCCAATAAAGAATTGATCTTTGATCCCCTCGCTGAAGATTGGAGACCGGGCTTTCCTGCATCTTGTTGCTATATTACCCTAAAATCTCTCATCGCGGTGAAAAGAGTGCGGATCGAGGCGTATTCTCCATTTCCTTAACCAGCTGCTCCAGGGGCCCGAACAACATACAGGCGGCCTGGCAGTGCTTGACGCAGGCAGGGTCTTCACCCTGCTGATGGCGGCGAATGCACAGATCGCATAACTCGTTGGGAAACGGCAGAAAATCAACTGCCACCGGTTTCTTGTCGGCCGGGTAGACAAACTCGGTTACGGTGATCCCGCATTTGCCGGCTGGAAAATCGTGTTCCTGCTGGCAGGCGACGGCGCAACTTTGACAGCCGGTGCAGTAATCGTAATTGATGTAGAGTCCCATTTTCGCCATGATTCTCACTCCTGTTCGTTGATCTTGCTGAGCGTGCACAGCGTCGTCTTGTACTGTCCGCCGCCGAATCCTGAAGCGCTGTCCTGGGGGCCGGGGATGATCTGGTTGATCTGGTAATCCCACACCCCGAAAAGGTCCGGCTCACTGCCCTTGAGTTCTGGTTTCCACCAGCTGTGCAGCGTATGGATCATCCGGGGATGGACGCGCAGTGAAATTCGCACTTTGCGTTTGACCCTGCCCATGTCGTTCTCCAGATAGATCCATTCCCCATCGTAGACTCCGAACTTTTCTGCGGTGTCCGGGTGGACCTCGACGTAGGGTTCGGGGTTTTTCTCGCGCAGCCAGGGGATCATCCGGTGTTCCGAGTGGAAAAACATATGGGACCGGGCCCCGGTGATCATGATGAGCGGATATTTCTCATAGAGCTCCGGTGTGGAAACCGGTCCCTGGGCCGGCTCCCGATAAAAGGGCAGCGGGTCTATTCCCCAGCTGTCAAAGGCTTTCGAATAGAGTTCTATGCGACCCGTGTCGGTGGTAAAGCCCGGTTTGCCATCATGGCGCAGCAAGCCTTTCTCGTAGCGGTAATAAGGTCTGGAGCTGTGACCTGCGGGCGGCATGGCCTGGGATCCTTGTGCGACCAGCTCGTCAAAGGTGAAATTCGCTACCGACAAGCGGTCGTTGATCAGTTCCTTGATGTTTTTGTATTTGCAGTCCGGATTCAACCGGTTGGCCATCTCTATATTGATTTCCCAGTCCGACTTGCAGTCACCGACCTGGATGGTTTTATGCATTACCCCGAGAGGCACCCACCAGGAGCGGAAGCTGTCCTTTTCGGCAAAGGTCGCGGCCGGCAGGACGATATCGGCGAGGGCCATCGAGGTGGGGTTGTGAAAAAGATCGACGACCACCACGAAGTCGAGCTTTTTCAGGGCCTCATAGTGGAATCTGGCCCGCGCCGCTTGACCGCCGAGAATATTGGCCGTCTGTATCCAGGCACCTTTTATCGGATACGGACTACCCGAATCTATCTGGTCGATGACCATGTCGGGCTGGGCCCAGCCGCGAAATCCCTTGACCATTGGGTAGGTATCGCAGCCGATACGGACCTTGTTGAGTTTGTCGACCAGATCCTGGCCGTACAGTCCCACCAGTTCCTCGGTGGAATAGGGGTAAGTGGTGACGCCGTGCGACGGCCTGGCGATGACATTACCGCCAGGATTGTCGACGTTGCCGGTGATACACCAGAGGTGAGAGATCGCCTGGGCCACGGTCGTTCCCTCGGGATTCATGTCGATGGGGACCCCCCAGTGAATGGCGGCCGGGCTATTCTGGGCGTAGAACCTGGCCGCCTCTCTGATGAGATTTGCGGGAATCCAGGTGATTTCGGCTACTTTATCGACGGGATAGTGCTGGACCCGCTCCTTGAGCTTATCGAAGCCATAGGTCCATTTATCGACGAACTCCTTGTCGTACAACCCCTCGTCGATGATCACATTGAGCATGCCCAGGGCCAGGGCGCCATCCGTCCCCGGCCTGATCTGCAGATGGTAGTCGGCCCGGGTGGACATCCAGGTGTAGCGGGGGTCGATGGAGATGATTTTGCTTCCCCGCTTCATGCAGTCGACCACCCAGTGCCCGAAAAAACCGTCCGAGCACGTGGGCGGGGGATTCTGGCCCCAAACGATAATCACCTTCGGCACCCGGTATTCGGGGTCATCATAGCGCAGCGCGGAGAACTGGCCTGCATCCATCACGCAGAAATCGCCGAGGGTTGCCTTCATGCCTCCAAGCCTGGGCGTGTAGCACGATTGACCAGAAAGTCCCAACTGCACCCAGTTGGGACTGCCGTAGTTGTAACAGAGAAAAGAAATCGGACCGCCGACATCCCGGCCGGTGCCCTGGGCGAACACGACCGATTCGGCTCCATATTCATCTCTGATGGCCTTCAGCTTCTGTTCACAGGTATCAAAGGCCTCGTCCCATGATATTGGTTCGAATTTGCCTGCACCGCGATTGCCGGCCCGTTTCAGGGGAGTGGTAATCCGGTCCGGGTGATAGACGTACTGCGTCAGAGCAAGCGCCCGAGGGCAGGAGCGCCCCTGGTTCCAAGAGGCGTTTTCGTCGCCTTCTACGCGGATCAGTTTCCCCTCCTTGACAAAGAGCTTCTGGCCGCAGGCGCCGTGGCAGCCTGCCCCGGCCGACCAGACAGTGGTGGGATAGACTTCTACTGATTTGTCATAGGTCATAATTGTGCCCCCTATGCCTAGAGAATGTGAGTGATGGAATTGCCCGTGAAAAATTACATACAATTCCTGTCGCAAGTTTCGTGCCAGGGCTGTTGTCAGAAAAACATTTATATGTGACCGTTTTTCCATTCTATTTCCTTTTACTGGAAAAGCCGTTTTCGGCTTGATTGAAATTGTCTCCGATATCGCGTATTTTTCTCTTATATTTCGTAGATTTTCACGGTTGCGAGAGCCGAGCGCCCACGCTTCAGTTGAAGCTCGCTCCGGTGCCACCACCAGGAGGATGAGACAATGACCGACACCCTGGAAACCGTCGAGTCGACCGAGCTGCTGATCACACAGCGCCTCGAGTTTGAAACGCTGCTGGCCGATATATCCGGCAAATTCGTCAATCTGCCGGCCGATAGAATCGATATGGAAATTGAAACTGTGCTGCAGCGCATAGCTGAAAATCTCGATATCGACAGATGCAGCGTCGCTCAATTTTCAGACGATCGATCCAAGTTGCAGGTAACCCATGCCTATGCAGTACCGGGGGTTACCCCGATGCCTGACCTGATTCTCAATGAGGAGCAGCCCTGGTACAGCCACCGGCTGTTCAAATGCGAACCGGTGGTGATGGGCAGTATCAGCGAGCTGCCCGACGAGGCGACGGTTGAAAGGGAACATTGCCTGCAGCAGGGGATTAAATCCAGCGCCCTTATTCCTCTGGCTGCCGGCGGATCGTTTCTGGGGGTGGCCGGGTTCGCCTGTCTGCGTTCTGAGCGAAGGTGGCCTGAGGTGCTGATTCAGCGTCTCAACATGCTGGGTGTTGTCTTTGCCAACGCTTTGATTCGCAAAAACAAGGAGCAGGAACTGCTCAAAGCATTTTCAGAGATACAGGATTTAAAAGAAAAGCTCGAAGCGGAAAACACCTATCTCAGAGAAGAGATCAGCCTCCAGTATCTGCATGAGGAGTTCATCGGCGAAAGCACCGGCGTGAAGCAGATACTTAACCAGGTAGAGCAGGTCGCCAAATTGGACACCACGGTTCTGGTACTGGGTGAGACCGGGGTGGGCAAGGAACTCATCGCCCAAGCCATCCATAACCTCTCCCGTCGCAGAACAAAGCCAAAAGTTACCGTCAACTGTGCGGCTATACCCGCTACTCTGATCGAAAGCGAGCTCTTCGGCCACGAGAGGGGAGCATTTACGGGGGCTGATTCCAGGCGTATCGGCCGCTTCGAGCTGGCCCACCGGTCCACGCTCTTTCTCGATGAGATCGGTGAACTCCCTCCGGCCCTGCAGGTCAAGCTCTTACGAGTATTGCAGGAGAATGCCTTCGAGCGGGTCGGCGGCAGAAAGACCATTCATTCGGATGTGCGGGTGATTGCCGCCACCAATCGGGATCTGAGAAAGGCCATCGATGCGGGCGAGTTCCGTCTCGACCTGTACTATCGCCTCAATGTATTCCCGATAACCATACCGCCGCTGCGGGAGCGTCGCGACGATATTCCCATGCTGGTCTGGTATTTCGTCAAAGAGTTTTGTGAGAAAATGGATAAATCCATTGTCAGCATTTCCCGTTCCAGCATGAACCAATTGTGTCACTACAGCTGGCCGGGAAACGTCCGGGAACTGAAAAACGTAATCGAACGAGCGGTGATCATCTCCTCGGGGCCGACCCTGAAAGTTGAAGTGCCGAAGGGCGGAGGAGTAAGAGCGGAAAAGGCCCGAACCCTCAACGAGGTCCAGAGGGAGCACATCCTGCGCACCCTCGAAACGACCCAATGGCGGGTCAGGGGTAGAAACGGCGCGGCGGAGATCCTGGGTCTGAAGCCGACCACGCTGGAGTCGAGAATGGCCAGGCTGGGCATCAAACGGTCCGATCGCAGACTGCCATGAACATGAATCTGCCTCCACCCTCGGCGCTTAGCTCGTTCAGGAATCGCTTTGCCGGGAAACCAAGTGGTCAGGAGCGCCAGATGGTGCCTATATTCATCTCGTTTACCAGCTCTTCGACGCCGTCTATGTCCGCAGCCAGAAGGTTGATCGCCTGCAAAATTTTTTTGGAGCGGACGGTGCCGGTGAGAAGCACTCTCCCCTGTCTGGCAGAGGCTTCCACGTAGGCCCCGCTGGTCTCTTCATTCTGGGTGATTGCCGACCAGACGGTGCTGGCCAGAAGTTCGTCGTTAAACTTCTGGATCGAGCTCTCCGTAGGCTTGAAATCACCGCTGGCGATGATGTGCAAGATACTGTTCACGGCACTGTCGATGCTGACCCGACCGATATTGAAGCAGAGATCGTACAGGGCTGGATTGTTCCACTCAAATCCATACATCAGGCGGGTCCATTTGCTGAATTTCCTATCGCTGGCCTTAATTTCTGCCATTACCTGGTCAGGGTCCACCCCCGATTGCCCGGCGGCCATCTCCAGGCGGTACGATTGCTCGGCCATTACTAAAATCCGCAGCACGTGGGGGACATTTCTGATCAATTCCTGGCCGGAAAAACCGTGGTACACCAAACCCTGCTGTTCCTGGCAGCGTCTCAGGAAGGTGGCTCTGATCAGATTGAAATGCGCATCTCTCTTATCCCGATCCCGCTGCCAGAGTTTGGGAGGCTCGGCCATGGCTTCAATGAGTTTGGCCTCCTCGAAATGAAAATATTCCGCAGCGCCCAGGATAAGCTCTTTCCGGCGCAGGCAGGGATAACCCAACCGGGCGGCCACTTCCTCGGCAATCTGCTCACCGCCGCTGTATAGAGTCCTTGAAATAGTAATGACTGTCATGCCGGATCCCTTGTCTATGGTGTTGGTGTGGGGTTTTGCAGGTGCATCGGGATATCTCCCAGAGACAGGTCCCTGTCGGTGGTAATCTTGTCCAGGGTCAATGATGCAGCGTCTTTCTCTATGGTCAGGGTAAAGGTCCTGTTGTCGTCGAGATCATTAAACCAGAAATCCCCGAAATTGTCTGTTTCGGCGAAGTAAATCTTACCCGAAACCGTATCCCGCAGCGAGCAGACAGCGCCAATGATGACTTCTTTTTCCTCGGGATCGTAGAGGGTGCCGCCGATGAATTTTTTTGGCAGGTGCTGATAATACACTCTTGATTTGGTGCCGGCTTCCGGGTTGATGAGTTCAGCCTCGGCGATGAACTCCTGAAAATCCTCTTCGGCGCCGAATTTGATGGCCTCGGTCGGGCATTGATCTACGCAGCGGGGCACAGTCCAGTCCGGATCGTTGTCAATCAGGTGTGAACAGCCGGTGCATTTTTGGGCAATCAGCAGATCCTCGTTGAAAAAAATTGCCTCATGGGGACAGGCAGACTGGCAGAGCCTGCAGCCAGTGCAGTCGTCAGGCCTGATGAGGACGATACCATCATCACGCTTGATAATCGCATCGAACTGGCACTGCTCAATGCAGGATGCATCATCACAGTGGTGGCAGAGTCTGGGAATGTAAGTCACCTTCACCTTTGGGACCTGACCCCGGACGAACTCGTTGATACCAATCCAAAACTGTCCGGTGTCGGGCTGGGGTTTCGCATACGGGGTCCAATCGTTGGCGACGTGTTCATCCTTGCAGCCTA
>JARRLH010000168.1:0-9462 GCA_037387205.1 Desulfofustis sp. | reverse complement strand
CAACTGGGCGGATTTCGGGGTTGAGTCCCACGACCTGGTGATTGCCTCGAGATCGATGAATATTCCTGATCTTGCCGGCGCTCTGCAGAAGCTGGGACGCTTTGCCAGGAGCGCCATCCATGTGGCCGAACGCATCGCCCCCTCCCCGTTCGACCCCGAGGCTTTTGCGGCCCTGAACAGGAAGTTCAGTTCCGGTCCCGACTATATTTACACCGTCAATATGCTCTATCGATTGGGCATCCACCCCCGGATCGCCATTCTGGAGCTGGAGCGGGATCAGCGATTTGAGAACCTGGAACGAGCGGTTGAGGGCTACGCCTGGATGTTCAAAGACCTGCAGCCGGAAGAGCGGCAACTTCTTGAAAAATACGTGAAAAATAGAATAGTTAAGCGGGAATCTGGCCAGCTTGTCGTGAGCAGGAGCGAGCCACAGCGCTGGGCGCTGTTGTCATGGTCAATACACGATATCCCGTCACGCACCTGATGCAGCCCACCGGAACCGCCTTTTATGGTTGACTTACAAAAATTCGACATTGCTGTCATTGGAGCCGGACACGCCGGTTGCGAGGCCGCCCTCGCGGCTGCCCGCATGGGCTGCAAGACCCTGGCCTGCGTGATCAATCTCGATACTATCGGAGCCATGTCCTGCAATCCAGCCATAGGGGGACTGGCCAAAGGCCATCTGGTACGCGAAATTGACGCGCTGGGCGGTGAGATGGCCAAAAACATCGATGAAACCTCCATTCAGTTTCGCCGCCTCAACACCAGCAAGGGACCAGCGGTCAGATCTTCACGAGCCCAGGCGGACAGGCTGCTCTACCGGCTGCGGATGAAGAAAATCCTCGAAAACCAGGAGAATCTGACCATTCGTCAGACCACGGTCGATCAGCTGATCGTCAAGGACAACCAAATCACCGGGCTGCGCACCTCGCTGGATGAAGAGATCGAGGTAAAGGCGGTGGTCGTGGCTACGGGCACTTTTCTCAACGGCCTGATTCACGTTGGACTGAAAAACTTTCCGGCCGGCCGCATGGGGGACTCCCCCTCGCTGAGCCTGGCCTCGTGGTTCCGGGATCAGGGCTTCGCTGTTGGCCGGATGAAGACCGGCACGGTGCCGCGTCTGGACGCCAATACCATCGACTACTCGGAACTCGAACCCCAGTATTCCGATCAGCCGCCGGCATTCTTCTCTTTCACCAACAAGGGAGAATATCGACAGCCCCAGTTCCCCTGCCACATTACCTACACCAACGAGACAACCCATCAGATCATCAGGGCTTCCATTGACCAGTCGCCCTTGTACGCCGGGATCATCGAGGGGGTCGGGGCCCGCTACTGCCCCTCCATAGAAGACAAGGTCATGCGTTTTCCGGAAAAACTGAGGCATCAGATTTTCCTGGAACCCGAAGGCATTGAAACCACCGAGGTCTATCCCAACGGTCTGCCCACCAGCCTGCCGCTGGCCACCCAGGCGGCAATGATCAAGAGCATCAAGGGGCTCGAGAATGCGGTTATCGTGCGCTCAGGGTATGCCATTGAATATGACTACGTCGATCCACTGGAACTTCTGCCGTCGCTCGAGACCAAGAGAATTCGAGGACTCTTTCTGGCCGGCCAGATCAACGGTACGTCCGGGTATGAAGAAGCAGCGGCCCAGGGCATCATCGGCGGCATCAACGCGGTCCGCTACTGCCGGGATATCGAGCCCTTGGTCATAGACAGGTCCGAAGCCTATATCGGTGTGCTGATCGACGATCTGATTACCAGGGGCACCAAGGAGCCCTATCGACTCTTCACCTCCCGGGCCGAGTACCGGTTGCTTCTCCGCGAGGACAATGCCGACGCCAGGCTGTCGGAGATCGGTCGTGCAATTGGTTTACTGCCGCAAGAGCAGTATGAATTTTTCGTCGCCAAGCAAAAGGAGATCGAGGCCGGCATCGGGCTTCTTGAAACTACCTGGCTGAAGCCATCGGCCGCCATCGACGGGATACTGGGCAGCCTCGGCAGCACCGGCCTCAAGCAGAAGTCAAGTCTGGCCGATCTGCTCAGAAGACCGGAATTGCAGATCACCAACCTGGCTGAGTTGTGCAGCGGGGAGCGGCGACAGTGCCTGGAAGCGCTGAACGACTCCCGCTTCAGCGAGGAAATTCAACTGAGGGTGAAATACAAGGGCTATATAGAGCGGCAGAACGAGCAGGTCGACCGTTTCAAGAAGCTGGAAACCACAAAAATTCCATCTGACCTCGATTATACGACGCTTTCCGGTCTGTCCAACGAGGTGGTCGAGAAACTGAGTCGGGTCAAACCGCTGTCGCTGGGCCAGGCCTCCAGGATTTCGGGGATAACCCCGGCGGCCATCTCTATCCTCCAGGTTCACCTCAGAAAGTATCGCTCCAGGACTGGTTCCGGGACACCAGGTAAAGCCGGAGAATGATGCAGATGCTCGCCTTCCCCGACATCGACCCCGTCCTGCTGCACATCGGTCCCCTCCAGCTTCGCTGGTATGGACTCATGTATGTGCTCGGTTTTACCGCCTCCTATCTGCTGGTCAGATACCAGCTGAAACGGCGCTCATTTCCCCAATTGCAGGACAATTTCGAGAACCTCAACATCGCCTTGATCGTGTCGATGATCATCGGTGCCCGACTGGGCTATGTCCTGTTTTACAATCCAATCTATTATCTCTCGCATCCAAAAAAAGATACCGGTCTTCAGGACGGCCGACACCTACATAATCACCATGCCAATCGGCCTCGGGCTCGGCAGATTGGGCAACTTTATCAACGGCGAATTATTCGGCCGCCCCTCGGAACTGCCCTGGGCAATGGTTTTTCCCGGCGGCGGAGCGCTGTCCCGCCATCCTTCACAGCTCTATGAAGCCTTCTTTGAGGGACTTGTTCTCTTCATACTGCTCTGGTCACTGCGCAGCAAACCCTACCAGGGTCATCGTTTGTGGCCCCACGGTTCGCTGCTGGCCCTGTTTTTCATGGGCTACGGCATTCTCCGATTCTTTATCGAGTATACTCGGGAACCCGACGCCCAGATCGGCCTCATCGGTCCCTTTTCCATGGGCCAGATATTGTGCGCTTTGATGGTCGCCGCCGGCCTGCTGCTCTGGTATCAGCTTGTCAGGACCAGCCCGGCGAAGCCCTAAGAGACCTCAGCTTTCTATGACCACCGAGCGCAGCTTTTTACCCGGCCTGAACTGGTCCACCTTATGGGCGGGAATTTAATCGGTTGGAGATGGGCGGCCGCGATCTTACTCTTCGAGAGTTACATAGCCGTATTTGATGGCGAAGTTGACCAGATCGACACTGTTCTTCATAGAGAATTTTTTCAACAGACTGGCCCGGTGATGGTCAACGGTTCGCGGGCTCAGACCCAGATTGGCGGCAATTTGTTTGGATGTCAAACCGTCGACCACCTGCCCGAGAACCTGCTTTTCACGCTTTGTCAATCCCCTGAATGTTTTAGAGGAAGAAGGATTACGATAGGTGCTGAGCATTTCTTCGGCGAAGTCGGTTTCCAGACAGGGAGATATATAGGTGTTGCCCTCACGGATCTTGCGGATGGCGGATATGAGTTCCTGTTCGGTGTCGCTCTTCACCAGGTAGCCATCCGCCCCGGCCGCGATTGCCCGGCGCAGGAATCTGATGTTCTTGTGCATGGTCAGCACCAGGATCTTCAAACCCGAATACCTTTTTTTCAGAATTTCCGTGAGCTCTATACCGTTCACCTTGGGCATCGAGATGTCGAGAATCAGCAGATCGACAACGGTTTCCCTGAGCCGGTCCAGCAACTCGTCACCGTTGCTCACCTCCCCGACGATTTCCAAATTAGCATCGCTGGAGAGAATTATTCTGATACCGTGGCGAATCAGGACGTGATCGTCTGCCAACAATATTCTGCATGTTCCCTTACTCTGCTGCATGATTCATTCCTGTTCAAACTTTTCTGGGCACGACATTTATCTTTGCACAATCAGGTTCCAGAATGCACTCGTCACAATGGGGGGCCACCGGTTTACACTTTCCCTGTCCAAAGGCTACCAGGATACGGTTGACCTTTTGCCAATATTTACGTGGCAGCTTTTTTCGCAAGGCCGTCTCTGTTTCCAGCGGCGTTTTGGTCCGTACATACCCCCAGATGTTCATGATCCGGTGCACATGGGTATCGACACAGATGGCCGGTTTGTTGAAAGCGACCGACAGTACGAGATTAGCCGTTTTCCTTCCCACCCCGGGTAGTTGCAGCAGTTCCTCGATGGTGTCGGGAACCGCGCCCCCCCAGGCGTTTTTGAGGATCAGGGCCGTTTTCTGCAGGTGGTTCGCCTTGGTCTTATAAAACCCCACCGGATAGATAAGTTCGCGAATCTCCGTCTCCGACAAGCCGGCCAGGCTGTCGATATCTGGGGCCCGGTCGAACAGGCGGGCCGAGGCCACCGCAGTCACTTCATCCTTGGTGCGGGAGGAAAGGATGGTGGCGATCAGTACCCGGTAACTGTCACGGCTTTGGACACCGATGAGATCGACCACCGGCACCCGATACTTCAGCACCTCTTTTTCCAGGCTGTCGAGAAACCTCCCTATCCTGACCACGCTCACCCAAAGATTGCCAGAAGAGCCTTTAGCAAAACTAAGATTTTCGTTCAAAATCAAGGCATGCGAGAAATTTTACCACCGGCATATGATTGATATTCCGAGGATAAAATTTTGAGCATAACGCAGAGTTTGGGCGAAAAGATCGTTTTGCAAATGGCTCAGAATTTAACGTTTTCGCATTCCCCGCCCAATTCTACATAACAAATGAGATATGACAATAATCTTTCTTATCTTTTTGTGATTCCGGTCCATTTTAAATCGAGGCTGCGTTCGGCCCGGAAAGCGGACCAAGATAATGATAGCCAACGACAAAAGTTCAAGCCGACTTGTCAGGCAAGGCGCGGGCAAGGAGCCAGCGAAACTGCGCGGTAGTGGGGTGCGCGAAGCGTTAAGCGTAGAGCGAAGCAGGCGGATATGGCTTGAACCCGTTGCGCCGTGAAGAAAAGGTGCTGGCAGCACTCGACCATCTGCGGTACTAATGAATCCCTCTACCTTGAAACACTAGATAGCTGCGACCTTCGATGGTGAATATTAGCGTACAACCCTTGCCAACCACGCCCGAGGAATGCAGGACCCGGGGCTGGGAAGAAATCGATATTGTGCTGGTCAGCGGCGATGCCTATGTGGATCACCCCTCTTTCGGTATCGCCCTGATCGGCCGCCTGCTTGAAGCACAAGGGTATCGGGTGGGCATTCTCCCGCAACCCCGTTATGACAGCGAGGACGATTTTCGTCGTTTCGGCAGGCCCCGGCTCTTTTTTGGGGTCAGCGGCGGCAATCTTGATTCGATAGTAGCCAACTACAGTGCCGCCGGTAAAGTACGCGATTTTGATGCCTATTCCCCCGGGGGGTCGCCCTGGCGCTCGGACGCCCGGGATAAAACCAACCGCTACCGCCCGGACCGTGCCGTCCTTATCTATGCCAACCTGGCGAAGAGAGCGTTTCCCCAGACACCGATTATTTTAGGCGGCATAGAATCTTCCCTGCGTCGCTTCGTCCACTTTGATTATCAGCAGAACCGCCTCAGGGGATCTCACCTGAGCGACGCCAAAGGAACTTTGCTTATTTACGGCATGGCCGAACGAGCAGTGGTTGAAGCGGCAAAACTGCTGGATAGGAAGCAGCCCCTGAAGGGGATTGGTGGCACCTGCATACGAATGAATGCAGCGCAGATGGCCGGCTTCACAGAGGATTGCCTGGAAAGACAACAGAAAATGGTGATACTGCCCGGCTGGGACGAGATCCAGTCTGATCTCAGCCAATTCATGAAGGCTGAACGGATTATCGACCGGTTGGCCCGCTCCCGCGCCGATCGGCTGCTGGTGCAGCAACAGCAAGCCTCGTGGATTGTCCAGTACCCCCCGGCCAAAGCGCTGGACCCGCCGGAAATGGATCAACTCTACCAACTCGGTTTCAGCCGTCGGCCGCATCCGTCAACGCCGGATGTGCCGGCCTACAGGATGATCAGGAACTCGGTGACCATAGTTCGCGGCTGTTACGGAAACTGCTCGTTCTGTGCCATCACCAGGCACCAGGGACCTCGGATAACCAGCCGCTCCATCGACTCAGTCGTCGCCGAGGTCGAGACGCTTGCCTCCAGCTCCGGATTTGACGGCACCATCACCGATCTTGGCGGTCCCACCGCCAATCTCTTCGGCACCCGCTGCGCCATCGGTTCCTGTCCGCAGCATGACTGCCTTTATCCCGAGATCTGCAAGAACCTTGTCTTCAACGAGCACCTGTTTCTCGAGCTGCTCACCAAGGTCGCCGCCCTGGACCGCGTCAACCATCTGTTTATATCCTCAGGTCTGCGTCTCGAACTGCTGCAGCACACACCGAAGCTGCTTGAAAAACTGATCAGGGACCACACCCCGGGCAATCTGAAAATTGCCCCCGAGCACACCGAAGCAGACATTCTGGCCCTGATGCACAAAGAGGGGCATGACCGGCTGATCGGCTTTGTCGAACTTTTCAGAACGATAACCACAAGACTCGGGAAAAAGGCGGGCCTCACCCCCTACATCATCAGCGCTCATCCGGGCTGCACCGAGGAACATACCCGCAGCATGGTGAAAAAGATGAAGCGCCTGGGGCTCACCGTTCGCCAATTCCAGGATTTCACCCCGACGCCCGGCACCTTATCGACGGCCATGTATGTGAGCGGCCGGCACCGTGACCGCGACAGCACTATTGCGGTTGCCAAAAACAAAGCAGAACGAAGGCGGCAGCGCCGGATCATAGAGCGTGCGTTTTCGGGGAAACCGTTCTCCGCCGGTAAACAACCGGCTGCTGGGCAAGCGAAAAGAAAAAGAAAGCGTGGCCCGCACGGTTAGTTGGCGAGATCGTCGTTCTGTCTTGGCCTGCCGCGGCGCAGCTCGTTTACGTGGCTGCCAAGCGCTTCGGCCAGCGCATAGGCCGTTCGGAACTCACGCTGTCGCACGCTGTCGTCGAGGTGCTCCAGCAGACCGGAAAGGCGGTCGAACCCGTAAAAACCTGCCAGCCCCTTGACTGCGTGACTGGTCTGTTTCACTTTGTCTTGGTCATTCTCGTAGAGCGCCTCTTTGATTACCCTGATCTCCTCGTTAATGGAGTCGAGAACTTTGGGAACCAGTGCGGCTAAGGCCTCAGAGGCTGTCTCGGAGGACTTCTCAGGCGTCTGGGCGGCCTTCTTGGCCTGCCCGATTTCGACTACTTGCGTCGGCCCATAGCGTTTCAGGATACGCACCACCTCTTGTTGTGAAAACGGTTTGATAAGGACTTCATCGAAACCCTTCTCCAGGTAAGTGTTTTCCTGTTCCACGAAAGCGTGCGCCGTCATGGCGATTATCGGCGTCGGCACCGTTTCCAGTCTGGTCTCCAGCCTGCGGATATGCGCTGTTGCCTCAATCCCGTCCATCACCGGCATACGCAGATCCATAAGGACAATATCGGGGCTGTGATCGAGAAACGCCTTCTGCGCCTGGCGGCCGTGCTCGGCATAGCTGACATCAACGGGCATGCCCTTGAGGTAATTTTTGATCACCTCGAAATTGAGATAAATGTCGTCAACCACCAGCAGTTTGAGCGGGGGCAGAACCTGATCAGCGGCCCCTGTTTCTCCGCCGCCCTCGGAGGTGTATGGCGCCTTCTCGGCGAGGGGAAGGCTGAGTTCAAGGGTGAAGGTGCTGCCCCTGTTCACCTCGCTGTCGATGTGTATCTGCCCCCCCATGGCCAGCACCAGCCGTTTGCTGATAGCCAGGCCGAGCCCTACGCCGCCTTTGTGTTGCACGCTTCCCTGTTCGATCTGGGTGAATCGTGTAAAGATCAATGGTTGCATGTTGTCTGGGATACCGACTCCGGTATCTGCTACAATGAACGAAATTTTTTCTGCGTCGTCCTCTGCAAGCCTTTTCACGGACAATCTGACCCTGCCGCTGTCGGTGTACTTTACCGCGTTGCCCACCAGGTTGATCAAGATCTGCCTGATCTTTCGGGAATCTCCCAAGCGAGTGCTGTCCACTGACGTATCATAGTCGAGAAAGAATCCGATTCCCTTCTCCTGGGCCAGATGGGTGCCCATGGCCTCGACCCCGACAAGCAACTCCTTCAGATCAAATGGTGACGTGATGAGTTCGATGGTACCCGACTCAATTCTTGAAAACTCGAGGATATCGTTGATAAGTTTGAGCAGGTGCTCACCGGAGAGACGCAGACTCTGCAGGTATTGCTTCTGACTCTCTTCGAGGTTGGTGCCGGCCAGCAGTTCCCCCATGCCGAGCACGATGTTGAGCGGTGTTCTGATTTCATGACTCATGTTGGCCAGAAAATCGGTCTTCGCCTTGCTGGCCTGCTCCGCCAGCATCCGGGCCTGCTCCAGCTGCTGCATGGCCCACCTGGTCTGGTGGCGGTTCATATCATCGAGCTTTTCCTGGCGCAGCAGCCGCTTTTCCATGCGGGAGATTCTGCGTTTCAGGTAGCTGATTTCCAGCTCTGCTTTTTCAAGCTGCTGGATTAGTTTTTGTTCTTCGCTCATCAGCCATTAGAGCTGCATTTTAAGGCCAGCGATATGCAGGTATCACTGTGAAAGTGAACCGATTCTCCATTGGCAAACGGGCCGATTTCACCATAGCAGTAGAATCCGAAAAAAGGTACCTGCCGACCATCTCGTTTTAACACCTCAAATTCTTCATCGGTACGGGAGCCAAGTACATGACGGCGTGATGTACAGGAAAAAAGCAGTATCAAATCGGGCGTTGCCTCTTCAAATATTGACAAAATCTGCCTGGACCCGCTATGGCCCGATCGTAAGGTGTCGTCCCGGGTGACCTGAGTGATCCTGACTCTACAGGGCTCTTCAATGCGACCGACAAAAGAGATACTGCCAGACTTTCGATTAACTTCCACGGGGTCCCTCAGAACAAAATCGTCACTTTCGCCGGTATATACAGCCAGGGGGAAGAACGACAATTCACGGTCTTCGATATATTCACCGAAAAAACGCTCGTAAAACTCAAGTGCCGTCACGCCATCAATGCTATGGATGATATTCTCTTCCACCTTTTCAACAGAATAGTATTGGCCATAGGGAATGGGGCCCGTGGCCACATTAAGGCCGATTTGCAGTTCTCCGCTCAGCAACAAAATCACCATTGCATCTGAAAAAACTTCATTGCCAAGAAATTGATACGTCTTGACAATTTGGAAGCCATCTCCCGCAGAGCCGCCAAATATGGGTAAACCATCACCCATTTCCGACCTCAGAATCGCATCTATCGGTATAAACATGGTCGACATGCCGTCCGGCAACACCAGTGCCATGGCGGGCTCCTGGCCCAATCTCGATTTAGCCTGCTGATAGGCCCGGGCGGTTGCCTCCTTCGCC
>JARRLH010000167.1:0-6785 GCA_037387205.1 Desulfofustis sp. | reverse complement strand
AGGCGATTCTGCTCTACCATGTCGTGCCAGGCAAAGTCATGGCAGCGGATGTGGTTAAAGTGACCTCGGCCAAAACCGCCAATGACATGGATCTGAAAGTTATGGTCGATGGCAAGATGTTAAAAATCAATGAAGCGCAAGTAATTCAGACCGATATCATGACCAGCAATGGTGTGATTCATGTGGTCGATACTGTACTGTTACCGTAACCAATTCAGACTAGGATTTCACTAATCACAGGAGCGGGTTTGAATCGAGAATACAAACCCGCTTTCTTTTTAATGAGTATCCCAAAGTCATCGACGAGAAAATCAAGAGCACTCAAGAGCGTCGACCAGCTAGAGCATTACACTGGCGAAATTTCCTGAACAATTAAATTAGGATTATTAGCCTTCATATCTGTTTATCTAGCATAGGTGCGAGTTAGTGATATTCTCTACTTCAAATTCATTCAGGAAGCTGCAGATTCAAAATTGTATGCTGATATTCATGACATGATGATTTTAAGAGGTTTTTTGTGAGTACCACTAAAGTTAATGCTACGAGGGTAACATGTCTAAAATTTGGAAAATAAAAACACTATTCTTGATTGCGGCAGGATGTTCATTCCTGCTGTCAGTATATCTTTGGTTTAACGGCTATAAGGATCAGGGTGTGTACGTTGGCCTGTGGGTGCCGTCCATTTTGTCTTCAGGAGCCTTAATGCTTGCCGGAAAGGGTAAAGACTATGAGTGACTTATCAATATTTCTTGCCGGCGTTTGCGTAACGATCCCTTGGTCAGCAGGGATTGGTTCACTTTTATGGGCTGCCTACCAGGGAGGAAAGTCCGAGGAGAAAAGAAAACAGGCCCTAGAAGACCAGCCTCCAGATTGAGTACTTTACTGACTCGCCTCACCTCAACGCCCCAAAATTAATTCAGTGAATCCTTTAACGGCTTTCTTAGTTCCGACCTGACTTCCTCCATCAATTAGTCAAATTTAGAATAGACCAGACGGGGGCCATTTTGATGACCAAATTGCTTCCGAAAAGGGCAAACTCAGAGTGAACTGGAGGTATTTAAAGCATCATGGTCAATGCTGATGCATTTTGACTTAGGCTTTTGTGATCATGCCCGGGACCGGGGGAACGGACCTCACAAGGGGTAATGACTACCTTTGAGCAGGAGGAGATAGTTAACACTTCAGTGGCTGATAACAAAACACCCTTGTCTTCCCCGAAAGCCTGAATGAACTAGCTTCAACAGACTATCGTGTCAACTGGGACTGGCGAAAACCGCTTCGCTTAGCAATACAGTTTTTGCCAGCCGGTTGCTCGCCACATCAACATTGCCACATCGAATTTCTGATTCTGCTGCCAACACCTCTGCTTGGCCTTGTTCCTGAGCATATGCGAATAGAGACAAATGCGCCTAACGAGAGAGTTCTGCTGGCAAGGTCAGGTAACAAGAAAAATTGGATCGCGTGGGCTATCAGGAAGAAGCTTATCTTTGCCGGATCATGAACACGCGAAGATTACCAGTCGGTCTCTATGCTCCTAAGTGATATGTAATTCTGCACTCCCCAAATTGAGCACAAACATAAACAATTTAGAAACTACCCATCTTTTCTTTCTGATAAACATCTATTGTCATTCTTGGGAGTTGTTAAGAATCGTTACATATTATTGCATTGACTGGTTAGGTTCGCTGGGTTAGTCTGGCATTTCATAGTGAGTTCACAAAATCTGTGGCTAATTTTACTACCTAAATGGTCAAAGTAAAAATCGCACCTTTGTGCTTAGCTAAGGCTTACCACTCAATTGACTTGCAATTCAAATTTAGAAAATGGAGGTCCATTATGGCTCATCAAAACTTGCTGAAGTCAATAATGCTGGGCACTATGCTCCTCGCAGCACCGCTGCTCGCTACCAATGCTGCGCAGGCCCAGTTCACTCCCTCGAAGCAATCACTTTCAGATCTCTATCCTGGTAAAGCTTATTCTCCTTATGCGCAGCGCAGTTTCCCGGACCAACTTTTCTGGGGGGACACGCATCTCCACACTGGTCTGTCTATGGATGCGGGCCTTTTTGGTGCGCGGCTTGGACTTGAAGATGCCTATCGCTTCGCACGAGGCGATGAGGTTATGGCTTCGAGCGGTCAACCGGTCAAGCTCTCCAGGCCTCTTGACTGGCTTGTAATTGCTGACCACTCTGACGGTATGGGATTCTTCAACGACCTTGCCGCCGGCAAGCCCGAAGTCATCGCGTTCGACCAGGCTAAAAACTGGTACGAGGGGCTGCAGCAAGGTGGAGAGGCCTCAGCGGATGCGGCGTTGGATCTGATCGGCACGTTTTCCCAGGGTAAAATAGACCCAGAAATGATGGCAGAGTATTCGCCTGGAGGCAAGACTTACAAGTCAATCTGGGAGAAAGTCATTACAGCGGCTGAGGACTATTATGAACCCGGCCGGTTCACCACACTGATTGGCTTTGAATGGACTTCGCTGGTGAAAGGAAACAACCTGCACCGCAACGTAATTTTCAGAGACGGCGGAGAAAAGGCAGGCCAGGTCGTCCCTTATACAACGCAAGAGCCGATTGGCTCGACCGATCCTCTCAAACTCTACGCCTGGCTCGAAAACTATGAAAAGACCACAAGTGGCTATGCTTTAGCGATTGCGCACAACGGCAATCTCTCGAATGGCATCATGTTCCCGGTCGATGCCCAGTATACCGGTAAGGCCATTGATGAGAACTACGTTCAGCTACGCGGAAAATGGGAACCGATGTACGAGATCACGCAAATCAAGGGAGACGGTGAGGCGCATCCCTTCCTGTCACCCGATGATGCGTTCGCCGATTATGAGACCTG
This sequence comes from Desulfofustis sp., assembly GCA_037387205.1. Taxonomy (GTDB): domain Bacteria; phylum Desulfobacterota; class Desulfobulbia; order Desulfobulbales; family Desulfocapsaceae; genus JABDQA01. The sequence continues at coordinate 3,936 of JARRLH010000167.1, read as the reverse complement.
GGATGTGGGTAACCTCGATCTATCCGAGGCCAAGACAGAGGAAATGCTGCAGTATGAGTATGCCCGGGAAGCACTCAAAAACGGTCTTCTTCTTGAGAGTCGACTTGGTACCAACCCATACAAATTTGGTTTGGTCGGCTCGACGGATAGTCACACCGCACTTGCTGCTGTCGAAGAAGACAACTTCTTCGGTAAGGCAACAAACGCTGAACCTTCTCCTGAGCGAATGAATCATCCTTTCGCCGAATCTGAGAATGGTGCTTACAGAGGCGACATGCTCGTGGCTTCTGGCTTCACTGCGGTCTGGGCTACGGAAAACACCCGCGAGGCAATCTGGGATTCGATGGATCGCAAGGAGGTTTACGGAACTACCGGACCACGCATGATAGTCCGCTTCTTTGGCGGCTGGGACTACGCAGCAGAAGATCTCAAAAGCCGTCAGCCCGCTTTCCGTGGGTACGAGAAAGGGGTCCCGATGGGTGGCGATTTGCGTCCCCGGAAAGGTGATACTAATCCCTCTTTCATGGTCTACGCGCTTCGTGATCCAATCGGTGCCAATCTCGATCGAATCCAGATTATCAAGGGGTGGCTTGACGCTGATGGAAAGACACACGAGAAAGTATACGACGTCGCTTGGTCACCGGGCCGTGAGCTCGATGCCAACGGTATGCTGCCGCCCGTCGGCAACACCGTTGACGTTGCAAACGCAAACTGGACGAACACTATTGGCGCTGCAGAATTAGGCACCGTTTGGACCGATCCAGATTTCGACCCAGCCCAGCCTGCCTTCTACTATGCCCGTATCCTAGAGATTCCAACACCGCGCTGGGTGGTCTACGACGCCTTTCGCTTCGGCGTCGAGATTCCTGAAGTAGCCGAGACCTCAGGCCAGGAGCGGGCCTATACCTCGCCGATTTGGTATAATCCTTGAGATAATCCAGGATCACACTTCTATTACTATGGCTGAGTCCGAAAGGGCTCAGCTATTTTTAATTTTGCGCCGCGGTACTCTTTAGAGACTTCCGTTGGGACTACTTATAATTTCAATATGTGCCTCAGGTTAGGGTGAATAGACTAGGAATTGAGAAACGACACCACCCAAAATGTTAATTACACCAGTAGTGATTTAACTCAATTTAATTCTTAAGCTCGGAGATGAGCTCTTGAAACACTTCTGAGCTGCTCAATAGCTCAGCTGCGGCCGCCACTAGTCTGTCGACATCATCTGGCTCAAGCTTGAAAGAAGTGGGCAGATTTTGAAGATGTGTACGTTCGGGAGTTCTCTCTAACTTATCGAAATTTACTTCAATTAAATACGCTTTGACGGCACAAGAATAGTTTATGCCGTTTCCGTGCCTGGTTTCGAGACATCTCGATTCAGTCGCAGCTTCCGCGAAATCTTCTAGATTCTCTTTCAGCAGTTCCATTGTCTCAAATGAATAATTTTTCAGCGGGACTGAAGTAGCGGCACCCATGCTGTCGATTATTGGTATCGAATAATCTCTTTTATTAAATTTCGGTTCTCCCTCTGTCTGAGCATTTACTGCAATAACGATAACTTTTCTCACCTCCTCAAGGTCTCTATCCTGGAGGATTTTCCAGTGATCGACCTCTTTCAGGGTGGTGTTGATTATCAGTCTGATACCAAGATTATCAACCAATCCACCGTCAAGAAGGTGGATATAAGGTTGCTTCTTGGCATCCAGGTAGCTTTTTAAAGCTTTCGCAAGGTGGTAACGGCGGGTGTTGGTACTTCCCTCAAGAAGTGCTTCTTCCAACCACTCGGGAGATTGGTAGTCGCACTTCCCCGCATGATTTTTCAGTATAATACTAGTGAAGACACCAGGCACCGCAGAAGAAGCCGTCACAGCCCGAGAAACGGGATAAGTCATGAGATCAGCACAAATCGGCGCAAATTGACTACCGGTAAAAGAGAACTGGACTCCCAATGCCGCGTTCGTTGCATTAATTACTATCAAAGGCCCTTCCGAGTTGGCTATTTCTTGAAACGTTTTCTTTTCAAACAGCAGTTTGTCGTAATAATCAGCAGCGAGGTCGCTTCGGGAATAATAGGCTGATCCCAATTTGAACCAATTCAGAGGAGACAATATCTGCCGTTTCAACTCAGCCTGCACATTTTTCTTGAGGAATTTTTGTTCGAAATCTTCAAATATCTTATCGCCAAACAATCCGTAATAGGCAGCGGTGAAGCTGCCACCGGAGACGGAACTGATAACATCGACTTCGTCAATGAAACGCTTGGGCTGATCATTTGCGGTTATGTGAGTCTCCGCAAGTTTCTTCAAGACCCCATACGAAAAGGCAGCCGCTCTGGTCCCTCCCCCTGAAAAAGCAAGGTAAACCACAAGCTCATCTGATCGATTTGATATCGTTTCCTTGAGAAGGGAATAACGCTGAACCGATTCTGTCGACTCAATGGCATCGTTTACGGAATAGTGAGCGGTGCATGAAGCTAATCCGCTGATGAGTATAAGTGGCCACAGGAAGATGAAACGGCTACAAGTTAGCAATCTTCCTATACCATGTTGCCGCCCCCTTATAGCCTGCCATTGGTACCTTTGATACATGTTATTTCAGTGTGAACCAATCCTGATTTTATTTTAAATCTTGACGTGGATGTATCTCGGCGCCGGAGATTATGTCCACTCTGGTCTACAAAACAATGCTGCGGCCTTGGATTTATCAGTCATATTCTCTCAGCCAGTCGGGCGCTAAAGGCTTGCCACCATTAAAAGGTATATAGCTCTCGGTGTTTTCTCTCGACCTCGCTTTAGCCGTTTGCCATTTCTCAAGTCGCTTGTCCTCGAGCGTATCTTTAACGGATCGTCTGGCATCTCCCTCATCTTTGATAGTGAAAACAGTGCCGTCATTTCTGAAAATATATACACCAATGAGGTCCGGGCGCTCCTGAGCCGTTTTGAGGTCGGCAACTTTATTGTCGAGAACAAGAACGCTCTCGTTTTCCGAGGCTCTGTAGAGCAGGACCATATGGTGCTCTTTCTCAGAGGTAATTACATGGGCAAACCCCATATGTTCATCAGGCACCCCCAGCAAAAGCAAAACCAGATATTTGGCGATGGCAATATCCTCGCAGTCGCCACCGAAGGTGGTAATGGTTTCAAACGGGGTGGCCCAGTAGTCCGGTTGCTTCCATAACTCACTGTCAGCGATCCAGGTCATTTCGTTCATATTGTCGTTTACCGCTTCCTATTGCACATCGACAGGATCGTTGAGGTGCACCTTGACAAACTGCACCACATCGATCATGCGCTGGGCGGCCTTTTCTCCATGCCTCCTGTTGATCTCGGCATACACCCCCTGGTCCCAGTCTGGAAATTCTTTTTGAGCAGCCGCTGAAGGGGGAGCAAAATAGGTCAAATGAAGCGCCAGGAGCAGCGCTGCGACAGTCAGCCAGTTCCTGGCATTGGTATTACTCTTGAATTTCATTTCATTTTCCTGCACCTTTTCTTTGGTCGATTTTCATAACATCGGTGACGTGAGGTTGGCTAAGCGAACGGCCAGCTTGAACCAAAATGGCTTCGTGTCGTACGAACCATCCTCCATGGTGCTCGAATTACTGAAATCATCCAGAAACATCTGTTCAACTTCTTTATTGAATTCATGGTCAACTATCAAAGCGGTGATTTCGAAATTGAGGCGGAATGAGCGGTTGTCAAAGTTTGCGGTTCCGATCCCCGAGACGCTGTCATCGATGAGCATGGCCTTCTGATGCATAAAGCCCTTGGTATACCGGTAGAATTGCACCCCGGTATCTTCTGCCTCCTGAAAGTAGGAGAAGGCTGCCAGATAGACAAGCAGGTGATCAGGCTCGTCCGGAATCAGGATTCGAACATCTACCCCGCGTAAGCCGGCCAACTGAAGAGCCGCAACGATGCCTTCATCCGGGACAAAGTA
>JARRLH010000166.1:0-6853 GCA_037387205.1 Desulfofustis sp. | reverse complement strand
GCAGACGCTGCCACGGTGTACGACGGACATCCGCTTGCCCAGAAAGGGTTGGCCAATAAAGGCTTAACCGCTTCAGTGTCGGCTTCCGCATTCGGCGGGATTTTCAGTGCGCTGGTATTGCTCTTTCTGGCGCCTCCCCTGGCAAGGGCATCGCTGGCCTTTGGCCCGCCGGAATATTTCCTAATTGCTATCTTTGGCTTAACCATTATTGCAGCTCTATCATCGACTTCAATAATCAAAGGGATCATGGCAGGTTTTTTGGGTCTGCTTCTGGGAACCATCGGCATTGACCCGATAACTGGAGATATGCGTTTCACTTTTGGCGCTGTCTATCTGTATGACGGCTTTCCTTTGATCCCCTTGATTCTTGGACTGTTCGCTTTCCCCCGATGTATGGTGTTGATCGAGGATTTAATTCTCAAGGGAACAGGTCAAATCAGCCTAAATTCTAAAGACGGAGGAGGACCCAAGCTCACATTACGCGAAATCTGGGATATGAAGCGCACGTATCTCCGTTCTGCAGTACTCGGCACGTTGATTGGCATATTACCTGGTGCCGGTGCAAATATCGCATGTTTCGTCGGCTATGCCTCGGCTAAAAGAGCATCTAAAACACCTGAAAAGTTTGGAACGGGAATCCCGGAGGGCGTGGCCGCATCAGAAGCGGCCAATAACGGGGTATGCAACGGATCACTGGTTCCGTTGCTCACCCTTTCGATACCTGGCAGCCCAACTGCGGCAGTCATTTTGGGCGCGCTGATGATTCACGGTTTGGTTCCCGGAGCAGAGCTATTCACCAAGCACGCTGAAATAACCTATACATTCATCGTTAGTGCTGCGTTCTGCAATGTCATCATGCTGGCTATGGGGTGGTATGGTAGTCGCTGGTTTGGCAAAATAGTCCAGATTCCAACCTATATTCTGGCCCCGGCAATGCTGCTCATCAGTCTCGTAGGGGCTTTTACAGTACGTCAATATATTTTCGATATAGGGGTAACCATCGGTATTGGAACGGTTGCCTATTTCATGACTCGCAGCGGCTTCCCCATGGCGTCCATTTTGCTTGGTGCGATATTGGGCCCAATGGCAGAGGGCGGCTTCAGGCGAGCAATGCTTATGAACCAGGGTGACCTGACGATATTTTTCACTCGGCCTATTTCTCTTACCCTTATCATTTTAACGTTCCTCTCCCTCTATGCAGGGTGGCGAATGCAGAGACGCAACCTGCAAATTGAAAAAAACCTGGAAGCGACGAAAGCAGATAAGCCTGAAAACGCCTAGTGGCCTTTAAAATGGTTGGCTACACAACAATATCATACGAAGAGTTACGTGTACTGGCTGTGCAGAGTCTCGAAAAAGCAGGGGTACCGTCGCACGATGCCTTCACTGTTGCAGATATCCTCTGCATGGCAGATCTCATGGGCATTGATACACACGGAACAAAGCGCTTGATACCATATATTGCGCGCATCCATGATGGCATATTCAATCCAATTCCTGCCCTGAGAATTGTCCAGCAAAAAGCTGGAAGTGCGGTAATAGATGGCGATAATGGATTAGGTCCCCTCGTAGGCAGCAAAGCTTTCCAGATCGCTTTTGAGTTAGTTGCAGAAAACGGAGTTGCCTTTGTCTGCTGCCGAAACAGCCAGCACTTCGGTGCCATTGCACCCTACTTGCAGATGGCTTGCGATCGAGAATTGGTGTCTTTTGTCGGAACAAATGCCTATCCAACAATGGCCCCCTGGGGTGGAAAGGAATCAAAGGTGGGTAACAACCCGTTGGGTTTTGGCGCGCCACGGCGATCCGGGCCCCATTTTATTCTCGATATTGCGATGAGTATTGTTGCCCGCAGCAAAATAAGAAAATCACAGGAAAGAAATGAGTCGATACCTGAAGGGTGGGCGGTTGATGAACAAGGGGTTCCGACTACAGATCCTTCAGAAGCCCTGAATGGCTTTGTTTTGCCTATTGGAGGGCATAAAGGCTATGGAATTGCCCTGGCAGTAGACATCCTCGCTGGCGTTTTAAGTGGCGGTGCCGTCGCCGATGAAGTGAATTCACTTTTCAAACAAAAAGTGAATCCTCAACGGGTGGGACACTTTTTCATCGTCATTGACCCAAAGGTCACGATCGGTTTGGAACTTTACTATGAGCGTATGGAAGCGCTCTGTGCCGCAATGAAAAGCTGCAGATCCCAAGATGGCGATACGTCCATCCTGTTGCCGGGAGAAATTGAAGCTGACAAAGCTGAAAAATACCGTCAAAGCGGTGTTCCGATTGAGAATGATTTTTTAACTTCACTTCGTCATCTTGCCGAAGGTGAGGTTCCAAAGAATGTGCCGCAAGCTTAGGCAAACAACTAACAAAGGATATCAACATGAATAAGACTTACTTTGGCAAACCAGGTTTTTGTATCATCACGGAGATAGAACGACCAGAAGATACTATCGTGCACGATCTGTCTGAGTACCCAGTTGCCGTTCTCGGTGATGGAATGGGGCGATTTTCGGTAATGGATTCAGGAATCAAACCATTGCTGAGAACGATGCGAATGTGCGGCACGGCCATTACTGTGGAAATACATCCAGCTGACAACCTGATGGTTCATGCCGCAATGAAAATTGCTCAGAAGGGAGACATCATCGTTATCAATGCACGGGGCAATACTGAAAATGGCATATACGGAGACATTCTAAACTCCGTTGCACGGCGCAAGGAACTGGGTGGAATCATCATTGACGGCGCAATCAGGGATTGTGTTGAAATAGAAGAGTCTGGGGTTCCAGTTTTTTGCCGAGCGATTTCACCTCTTGGCGGGGGGAAGGAAGGACCGGGTCAGGTCAATATACCTGTCAGTTGCGGAGGTATCGTTGTTGCTCCTGGTGATGTAGTTGTTGGAGATGGCGATGGGGTTGTCGTCATTCCGAGCCGTTTCCTGCATGATGCTTTGGAAGGTGCAAGAAACAAAACCAAGGCTGAGAATAAACGATTGGAAACAATTGCTACTGGCAAGGATGAGGATATTTATCCGTCATGGCTGATCCCAACTCTGAGGGAAAAAGGCATTTTAAAGGAATCTGAAACACTATGAAAAAAAGAAAAGTAGTAATTACCGGTCCAGCCATTGTCGAGAAGGCGATGAAAATACTGCGTGATAATGAAGTTGAGATTATTCTAGTCCCCCCTTATACCGACAGCCATGAAATCGCATCAGTTGTCAGCAAGGAAGAAGCCGATGCTATTCTCGTCCGGATGGGAGACATAACCGATGCAGTAATCGAAGCTTCTCCCAACTTAAAAGTCATTGCCAAGCATGGTGTCGGCGTCAATAACATCGATATCAATGCTGCGACCCGACAAAAAATACCAGTTATGATTACTCCTGGAGCCAATTCTCGTTCTGTTGCGGAACATGCTCTAGCAATGATTCTCACCCTAACGAAACGTATCGTATCGCTGGATGCAAACTTGCGTGGAGGAAAGTGGGAGAAAACAACTTACAGAGGGACCGAACTTACCGGAAAATGCCTTGGTGTAATAGGGTATGGCAGTATTGGACGAGAATTAGTTGAATTGGTCAAGCCGTTCAAGATGACAATCTTTGCCTATGATCCTGCTTTGAAGAAAGACGATTGCCCAGAGTTGGTGGATGACGTCGAACTACTGTATCGAAACGCTGATGTGATAAGTCTTCACTGCCCGCTCACTGACGCAACCCGTCGCATGATTGGCAGAAACCAATTCAAAATCATGAAACCGACAGCCTATCTGGTAAATACAGCTCGCGGTGGAATTATAAATGAAGATGACCTGGCCTGGGCACTAGAAAATGGGGTAATCGCCGGCGCAGGCCTGGACAGCTTTGAAGTTGAACCTCCTCCGACCGACACTCCTCTATGGCAAGCACCGAATCTATTGGTATCGCCACATGTGGGGGCTGTAACAGAAGAGTCTTTAACTAAAATGGGGGTGCAAGCGACGTCAAATATTTTGGCTGTACTGAACAATCAAAAATTAGACAACATTTGTTTCGTAAACCGCCAAATTATATAGAATTTTTAGATATAAATTGAGCGATAAAACTCTGGCGAGCAGCTTAATTACCTGATATTCATTTCAAAGTCAGACATATTGAGGACAACGGCAACCTGATAAGTTCATTTCCATTAGTTTTCTCATTCGAATCTTTGCCTGGAATTGATGAGCAATAACATAAATAACTAAAAATAAATGACATAACAAATGGTTGATTCCGCCATAGCCAACAGAGGTGTACTTATACATTCTTCGTAGATTCAAAGATATGTAGGACTCTATATTTTATGAAATATACACAATGACCACCACAATAGCTGACTCGTCGGGAGGAAACTGGAAGAGGGTCCTCTCGATCATGTTCATAGTTCAGATGCTATCGGTGGTTGGTTTTTCTTGTGTTCTTCCCTTCCTTCCGCTCTACGTGCATGCTCTTGGGACAACTACTTCCATGAGTGAATCGCTGTGCACGGCTTTAGTATATTCAGGCCAAGCTTTCACCATGATGCTTGCCTCTCCTCTTTGGGGATACCTCGCTGATAAATATGGACGAAAAGTTATGGTTGAAAGGACCACATTTGGTGGTGCCATCGTCCTGATTCTCATGGCCTTTCCCCGCTCAGCTGAAGAGCTTGTGCTATTGCGAATGCTTCAGGGAGCCATAACCGGAGTGCTTGGAGCTGCCAACGCTTTGGTGGCAGCATCCGTACCGAGGGAGAAATCGGGTTTTGCAATGGGCCTTATGCAAGTCTCAATGGGTTTAGGTTTTGCTTTAGGTCCATTACTTGGTGGAGTAATTGCCGATTTGTTTGGCTATCAATCAGTCTTCTATGTTACCGCATTCCTCTTGGTGATAGCAGGTATCCTCGTGTGGCGCTTCATCGATGAACAGTTTGTTCCGCGGCGAACGACGGGGAAAAAGCAGCTTAGTCTTTTCGGTGAATGGATGCGGGTCTTGCGCACACCGGGGGTCGGCGTACTCTATCTACTGCGCTTTATCAATCAATCAGGAAGAATCATCTATTATCCTATCCTCCCCCTGTTTATCCTCACTCTTATTGATAACCAAGAGCAGGTCAACAGCTATACCGGAATAGTCATAAGCGTTGCCTCTGCATCGACAGCCCTCTTCTCCTTAATGATCGGTCGCTTTGGTGACAGGTCTAGCCATCAGAAGATGGTCATTCTTTGTTTGTGTGGCGCCGGCATAGCATTTATTTTTCAGAGCCTCGTTCAGAGCAGTTGGCAGTTGATCATCTTGCAGCTATTTTACGGAGCCGCCCTTGGCGGTGTCGTCACCTCAATAAGCGCGTTACTTGCTGTTTTTTCTGAAAAGGGTGATGAAGGAATAGTGTATGGGATCGACAATTCTGTGAACGCAGGAGCCAGGATGCTAGGTCCTCTAATGTGCTTCGCTATTTCAAGTCTAATCGGAATGCGAATGGTATTCGCATTTGCTGGTGTGCTCTATTTTCTTGCGACGGTTCTTGCCCTCACATTGTTGACAAAGATCAAAGTATCTAGACCATAGAAGCGAACCCCATCTAACCAACCCAGATTTGTATTTAGTAGAGAGGCGTGATGAATTGATGACTGCCCTCGCACGCCAATTTTTCTAAAAATCTAACCTTGCCAGAGGGAACCTGTCGATAAAGCCAGTTGGCTCAATTCTCGGATAATCAGGAAGAACATACTCGGTAAATAATCTATAAACGATTGCACCAGAATGCGCAGTGGAATGAGAACAAGGCTGAGCGAAGTTAAGGCAAAGTACCGGGTCCAGGGGAATAGATCGAGAACGAAATTCATGAAAATGTAAATAACCAGCAGTACGACCACGATCCGGGTAATATGAGTGAAGAACTTTGTTAAATTCCAAATCTGCCGTGTCTGCAAAACTCGCTTTGACTTGGATTCAAGTACTTGAAAAATACCTTAACAAATCAATGGCAATCCTAACAGGGATATAGATGACATGACTCTATTGATCCACAATATGGGAAACATTATCCGAGGTCACGATTATTCATATAAGCCCGTAGTCTGCCGGTAGATAAGCAAAATTTAACTCCCTTATCACCCTCGCGCTCCAATTTTTCTGGAAATATAACCTTGCTGGTTGCCCCCCTCTTTCTAGATGCATTTGCTCCGATTCTCGTATGGTCAGGAAGAATCACGATCTACCCAATTTGAGGAAAGCTCTGAGGTAACTGCATAAAATTAACACTACATCAGAGAGTAAGATTTGATGAATTGATTTTGTTTCCCGACGACTTAATATCAAGTCATCGTAACTGATCAGAAAAGGGGGTTATCCCGCTTAACTCCGGAGAGAGGTTGGATGGCTATACTATGGCGTAGCTGGTTCGCATTAAACACAATCATTGCCGTCATTCTCTCAACTTTCTCAGTTTTATTCTATCTTCAATTCAACTCAATTCTTTCTGGATTAATAGTACACAGACTCTCCGTTGTAGCCCATACCACGGCAAACTCATTTCAATCTGTGATAGACCTGGGATTGCCTTTTGAAATGGTCAATAACGCTGAGGTAATTTTGAAACGGTCGAAAGAAACCGATAAGAATATCAAAGCTCTTCATGCCTTATCTCCATCCGGGCTCATTATTTATTCAACTGATCCACTTCATAAGCAAGCAGTTTCGGAAGATATAGTGCAGGTGCAAAAGAATGCTGAACATCAAGAGTGGGGGATTGAAACAGAGGAGCATTTTTATAGTGGTTCGTCGATTTTTAATGACAAAGACCAGGTTATTGGCAGCGTTATCGTCGATTTTCCCAAGACAATTTTTAATGCC
>JARRLH010000165.1:0-9500 GCA_037387205.1 Desulfofustis sp. | reverse complement strand
GGCTTTACCTCCTGGCGCGATGCGGGCGGCATGGCGGCCGGACTGCAGCGAGCTATCGATGGGGGGTTGGTGGTGGGGCCGAGAATCTACCCTTCCGGCGCTTTTATCGGTCCATCCGGTTCGCACGCTGATTTCAGGAGCCTGACCACTCCTAATGAAACATTATACGGTCCCGAGACCAATGTCGGTAAACTCGGCATGAGCCTCACCGCTGATGGTGTTGATGCAATTAAGGCCGCTGCCCGGCAGAATTTCATGCAGGGTGCCACCCAGATCAAGATAATGTCCAGCGGCGGGGTCGTTTCACAGTTCGACCCCTGGCAGCTTGATGCATACTCTCCTGAAGAGATTCGTGCCGCGGTGGAAGTAGCTGAGGCCTATCACAGTTATGTCATGTCCCATGCCTACAGCAAGAAATCGATCATGCGCTGCCTGGAGAACGGGGTCAAAACCATCGAGCACGGCTTCATGTTCGACGAGGAAATTGCCATGAAGATGGAAGAAGTCGGTGCCTACATGACCACCAATATGCAGGCGTTCTCTCCCGCATTGGGTCAGGTCTCGGCGATCTCGTCCAGTCCCGCCTCAGCCAGAAAGGCAGCCTCGGCTCAGGAAGCGTTCAAGGATTATGTCGAAAACGTTAAGAAGTTCCGGCCTAAACTCGGGTTTCAGAGTGACTGCGTTGGTATGCCGCTGGCCTGCAACGCACAGACCGACCACCAGATCTATTTGGGCGCCGAGTTCTTCGGCAACCACTATTACCTTAAGGCACTCACCTCGGTAAACGGAGAAATCCTCAAGCTTTCGGGCGAAGTGAGGGACCCCTATCCGGAAGGCAAGATCGGCGTTATCGAGGAAGGCGCTTATGCCGATATGCTGCTTGTTGACGGTTACCCGGTGGAGGACATCACGGTTGTCGGCGGCAACGAGAAATGGTTCGACGCCGAACCCCGGCCGTTCGGAAAGGGGATTGATACCATGCGGATCATTATGAAGGACGGTAAGATCTATAAAAATACTCTGTAGACCTGGTTGTCATAAGTCTATCACTCGGTCATTTTGTGTTTGGGGACGCAATGCAATTGCGTTTCCAAACAACTAAAAGAAAATAAAATTTATGATAAAAAAGAAGTTCTCAGCTTCTACGTTTATAACTGTGATGGCCTGTTTGTCTATGGCGGCCTGGGGTGGTGCTGAAGAGCAATCGAATCTGCGGCCGCGTCTTTCCACCGACGAGGTCGAAAACCAGATAAAGCTCGACCGCAAGGTCAACCCGCTCTATGAATCAAAGCTGCTGAAGCCGATCCAGGACTGGAAAGTCGGGGTAGCCGAACGCACCGGGTTCAACTGGAGTCTCGACTATTCGGCCCTGTTCATGGGTGTCAGCGGCAGCCCCGGTGAGGACAGTGCCAGCGGCGGGATGGTGCGCTTCTTCGGGTTCTGGGATCTGGTCAACCGCGGTACCCCCAATAAAGGCAGCCTGAACTGGAAGGCCGAGAACCGTCATCGTTACTCTGAGATTCCACCCAGCGCCCTCGGCTTCGAGGCCGGTTATGCGGGAATCTTCGAGCCGCCCTTCAGCAGCCAGAATAATCGACTCACCAACCTCTACTGGAAGCAGTATTTCGCTGGCGGCACCTGGGCTGCAGTCGCCGGCTTTCTGGATGTGACCGACTTTGTCGACGTCTATCTGCTGGCCAGCCCCTGGATCGGCTTCAACAACTTCGCTTTTTCGACGGGTTCGGCGGCCACCGACCTGCCCAACGACGCCACGCTGGGCATCGGTGCCGGAGGTCTGGTCACCGACAAGCTCTATGTCCAGGCAGGGATCAGCGACGCCAACGCGGATCCCACCGACCCGTTTCAGGGATTTGACAACATTTCGGAAGACGGCGACTTCTTCAAGTGGGTGGAGATCGGTTTTACCCCGGGGCAGGAGAAACTCTATTTCGACAACGTGCACCTGACCCTCTGGCATATCGATGAGCGGGCCAACGGCACCCCTGACGGCTGGGGGCTTAACGCTTCATGGCAGCAGTGGATCGGTGACGACAAATGGCTGCCCTTTGTCCGCGGTGGCTATACCGAGGACAGCGGCAGTCTGCTGGAGGGTTCTCTGTCAGTGGGTGTCGGCTACCAGCCGATGCCTATGCGCGGGCTGATCGGGCTCGGCTTCAACTGGGGCAAGCCCAACCAGGTCTCGTTCGAGGGCGCGGACGATCAATACACCATGGAGCTTTACTGGCGCTATCAGCTCACCAAGGAACTTGCGATCACTCCATCGATCCAGTACATCAAGGACCCGGCGCTGAACCCCGAAGAAGACAGTCTGTGGGCTTACGGACTCAGGCTGCGTGTCGTGTTATAAGTCAAGTTTAAGGTTGCCTGATCAAATGTAATAAATTATTTAAATTCGGTAAGTTGTAGGTTGTTCCTGAATCTTTATCGACACCGAGAAATTACCCGACTGAGAGGTTGCCCTCAGCTGTGTCAATTATCTGAGAATTGCTTCGAAGAAAGAGCATCAGAAAGAACGTCAACCCGTCAAAATCCTGGGATCATAAGGTTGCCAACGCAAATATCAAATCACATCAGTTCTGGAACTGATTGTCCGCCGTGTATATAAATCCGGATAGATGGGCCGACTACTCAGAAAATCTTTGACCAGGCTTTCAAAAGTACAACGGTCAAGGTATAGAGGTTTCCTTTTCTATGAAAATCACTCGCCCAATTACTACCATAAAGATACCCCCCAATATCATAAAGGCGGCCACAGTCAATCGAAGTGATATCACCTCTGACATGAAGATAACCCCTCCTAGCGCAGCAATAACTGGAACTGCCAGCTGAGAAACTGCAGCCTGTGTAGCGGTGATATCTTTTAACGCTATGTACCAGATGGTGTAGCCCAGCCCAGATGTGAGGGCGCCAGATACGATTGCTAAGATTGTACCGTTGGCGGTGAACTGAAAATTGCCGAAAGCGAATATCACAATCACCAGAATTAATGGCATAGAGCGTAAAAAGTTATACGCAGTATCAGCCAAAGGATTATCAGACCCTCGTCCCAGAAGAGTGTACATCCCCCACGCTGCGCCCGCTGTTGACATGAGTAGTAACCCTTGTATGGAAGGTGCTGATACACCGGGAAGAAAAAGGTACACCAACCCAGCAAATGCAAGGGCCAAGCCCACCCATTCAACCGGGAGCAGGTTATTTCCTCTCACTATCGAGACCCCTATGATGGTGATCTGCACAGAACCGAATAATATGAGCGCCCCGCTTCCTGTCTCCAATTCCAGATAGGCATAAGAAAATGTCACTGCATAGAGAAATAGCATGAGCCCGGCGGGCCAGCTTCCTTTCCCATTCATCGGTGAAGAACTGGTTCTGATCAAGAGGACCAGAAAAAGAGCGACCACCCCAGAGAGCAGTCGAATGAAAGTAAACCCGGCGGCATCAATAGCCCCTGTGCCCAAAGCAAACCGACAGAGTACCGAATTGGCAGCGAATGCCGCGAGCGCACATGAAGTCAACAAGAAAACCTTCAGTACAGTTTTCCAGGGGTGAATAGCGTCACTTTCCTTAAATGACCTACGTAACAGGCTTCGGCCACTGACAAATCTTTTGGAGGAATAATCGATGAGTGACATGGTCTACAATCATATGATGAGCCGATACGAATATCAGCTCATATAGCTCCGCTATTTTGTGGCCTTAAAGTTAATGCCAAGTGTGCCAAAACTTGCGGCATTGCCCGCCTGTGAGGCATCTTTGAAGACATCCTTACGCCAGGTGATGGCAAAATCTTTAAATCCACACGAGGTGACCAACGCTGCAAGCTCTTCTTCCAGAAGAGCGCCTGCTATTCAGCCCGTCCATAGGTCGATCTTCCGTTTGGCACTTTCTGGGACCTCTTTTTGTACGATGATATCAGCAATTTGTAGTCGTCCTTCTGGGGTGAGTACTCGATGCATTTCCTGCAGGGCACGTGTCTTATCGGGAGCGAGATTTAAAACCCCATTGCCGGTTAGATATCGGTTCAGCCTAACCCTGCTTATGTTTCAATGCTAATTGTTGTAAGCTCCCCATTGGGTCAGATCATGAAGACGGTTTTATGTTTTGATTGAGACTAAACATATTTTGGGGATCGTATTTGTCTTTCAACCGAACCAGTCGATCCCAAGTTGACTGGGTATAGGCGTCCTTTACCCGCTCTTCGCCTTCGTCACTGATAAAGTTCACATACACCCCTTGGGAGAAAGGTTCCGTTGCTTGATGAAACTCCCGCGCCCAAGCCAGACATTTTTCATCATCGTTCTGATCCCTCCAGCGGGTGTGTATGTTCAACACAAAAGGTGTGAAGCGGTGAGCGAAAGCGGTCGCATCTTCCGCCACTCGACTTGGAGCCCCTTCCATATGAGGAATAAAAATCTCGCATTCATCTGAAGGAAGCGTCTGTGCAAAAGATAGCAGCTGGTCGACACATTCCGTGGAAAGATCCTTCAAATGATGGGACTTCCAGTAGTTTCGCGCACCGTGCTCGGCGAATCCATCAAACAATGTCTGCCAGCCAACCCATGGATTCATGCCAACATGCTCACCGTGGGAGGGCGTATGGTCTCGTATCGGTTCGATAAGTTTTTCCCCTTCAGATTGATCTCCGAGCCATGCAAAGGGGATCAAGATCGCAAGTTGACCATGAACTTCTTTTGGTAGAAAAGGTAACGGCGGAGCTTTTCTTACCACCAGCCACACCGTCATTTCGTCAGGTAAAGTCTGTACATAGGCTTGATGGAACGATATATAGTCATGAGCATTTTCATAGGCTTTGACGATTACTCCAGAAAACACTTCGGTGCCTATTTCTGCACATTTAAATTCTAAGGAAGTAACCACACCAAAATTGCCTCCACCTCCTCTGATGCCCCAGAATAGATCTTCATTCTCGTCCTGGCTCACATGCAGCAGTGTGCCGTCGGCGGTCACAACATCAGCTGAAATCAAGTTATCCACAGACAGGCCATGCGATCTGCTAAGCCAACCAAACCCGCCACCAAGGGACAGGCCACCAACACCTGTGTGAGACACTACACCTGCTGAGACAGCGAGGCCGTGGAGCTGTGTTTCGCTGTCGACATCACCTAACAGCGCTCCCCCATCCACCCTGGCTGTTTTCTTTCTTGGATCGACATTGACTCTACGCATCAATGACAAATCTATTACAATCCCATCATCGCAAACAGCCTTGCCGGCAGAATTATGTCCCCCTCCTCTAACCGCTACCAATAAACCATGCTCTCTGGCAAAATTGACGGCATTGACGACATCGGCAGTCGTCACGCACTGAGCGATGAGGGAGGGCCGCTTGTCAAACATACCGTTCCAGATTTTACGAGCATAATCATAATGGGAATCATCAGGAGTAATTAGATGACCACGAAAGCGTGATTTCAATTCCGATATTTGATCATTCGATAAAGTTGACATCTTATCACCTCCACAGCTTTTTTTAGATTATATCCCCGACGGAATGAGATATGCGGAGCTCAAGAAAAGAATAAGCCGAGCAACCATCTTTGATGGCAACCCGGCTATCTCAATAAGACCCGTAGCTTTCCGTCCCTGTTTTGCAGCAGGTTTGGTTTTCTACATCAAAAAACTTTTGCTATCGACATACCGTAATAATATACTACATTGTGGCACTGGTCAAGTTTGCCACTAAGATAGATTGAACCTTTTCCTAGGGGTGATCAACAAGATCTTGGTGAACCCATATTGGGAAGAACCCTTGAACCAGAGTACTTAGGCCTTTCTGATGACTCTTGGAATCTTGTATCAGCCTAAAATTATAGACTGCCAGTGGTGACCCCATCCATTACGACTGGACCTATTTAACCGCATAAGGTCATTCTGGACCCAAGTCGTTTAAATGCATATACTACAGCGTAGCACGATTTCTTATGATCTAAATTCTAACAATCTAAGATATGGAACGTCGACTTGCAGCCATTCTCGCCGCTGATGTTGTGAGCTATTCCCATCTCATGGATAGCGATGAAATAGCAACGCTTCAGGCGTTGAAAGAGTGTGAATCGACGATTATCGAACCCAGTGTCAAAAGTAATAACGGACGCATTTTCAAACGTCTGGGCGACGGATTTCTGGTCGAGTTTTCAAGCGCCGTCGATTGCCTTAATTGCGCCCTGACCTGGCAACGCCTGACCAACGATAGCACGCAGTCGCTGCAGTTTCGATTCGGAGTCAACCTTGGTGAGGTCATCTCCGAGGAAGGGGATCTATTCGGGCACGGGGTGAATGTTGCCTCCCGCATTGAAAGTTTGACGGAGCCGGGTGAGATCTATATTTCGCAGGAGGTTCTGGTACAGGTCGAAAATAAGCTAGAAGCCGGATTCAAGGATCTTGGACACTATCAGCTTAAAAATATCGAGAAACCGGTCCACGTCTTCCAGGTTTTCACTTCAGAAGACATTGGTGTCTCTGGGAGAACCAAGGAGGAGGGTGTAGGCCCGGATTTCAAAAAGTATCAATCGGTTGGTACGATGCCTGTTTCGGGACATAATTCGATCGCGATCCTTCCTTTTGACAACCATTCAGGATCCGATGAGTATGATCATCTGATGACCGGTTTCGTCGAGGATCTGATAGTTGATCTCTCCCGTTACTCCGGTCTGCAGATCATCTCATCCTATACGGCCAACCTGCTCGGAGACGGCGATGTCGACTTGTTCGAAGCGGCTGAGGAAATCTCGATACGCTATCTGGTAAAAGGAACTATCCGCTTTGGAGCAGATGCGCTGCGGATTCACACCCAGCTGCTGAACACTTCAACCAGAAAGGTTCTCTGGGCCGAACGCTACGATACACCGGTTGAATCATTTTTCGAGGTCCAAGATCGCATAGTCGAGCAGATCGTCTGCGCCATCCAGACCGAGGTGGATCATGACCTGCTATCGGTGGCCAGAAAAAAGACCTCCACTACCCTCGAGGTCTACGACTGCTGGTTACGCGGTATGTCCAGGTTGAGCAGCGGCACCCTGAAGGCGGATCAAGAAGCCCGGGATTTCTTCAACCAGGCTCTGGCCATGGATCCAGATTACGCACGAGCCTATGCCGGTCTGTCGCTGTCCCATTTCAACGAGTGGAGCTGCCAACTCTGGGAACTCTACGAGGAGTCGGCGCACTACGCCTTTAAGTATGCCAGCCGTGCAGCTCAGTTGGACGACACCGATCACGTGGTACAGATGATTCTGGGTCGGGTCTATATGTTCAAGCGCCAGTTCGAACAGGCGGAATTTCATATCGACCGATCGCTCTATCTCAACCAAAGTGACGGGGACAATCTCATCCAGCTGGCCACCTGCCTGGCCTTTCTCGGTCGAATCGCCGAAGCGGAGCGGCTGGTGGACAAGGCCCTGGAGCTTAATCCCTACCGGAATCTCTGGTACTACCAGTATGGTTCTTTCGTGTACTTCGTCAAAAAGGATTATCAGAAGTCCATCGACATGGCACTTAAGCGGCAGCTAACCAAGGTGTGGGTCGATCTGCCGGCTTACATCGGCGCGGCCTACGCTTACTTGGGAGAGGAATCGCAGGCCCGAAATTATATGGAGGTGTTCGTCTCAAACTTCCAGAGCTCAATAACCAGGGGCCGGACCCCGACTCCGGAGGAGATGATCGACTGGGTCAAGATGGCCAACCCGTTTCGTTATGAGAGCGACATCGCCCATATTATCGAAGGATTGAAGCGGGTGGGAATCGACGCCGCCGATAAAGGACCTGTGGTGAGCCCGCGTGCTATCGAGCGAACATCGAAGACAGCCGTTTCGATCTTCAAAAAGGAGCAGGCATTCTGGCGCATCCAGTTCGAGGGAGAAGAGCTCACGCTTACCAATATGAAGGGGCTTATGGATATCAACCGGCTGCTGCAAAGCTCTGAGACGGAAATCCACTGCACCGAGCTGATGGGTTCCGTTTCGAGTATGGACGAAGCCAGTCTTGTCCTGGATGAAGAAGCAGTCAGCTCCTACCGGGAACGGATAAAAGACCTCGAAGAAGACATCAGCGAGGCAGAGGAACAGAACGACCTGGCCCGGACCACGCGACTAAAAACCGAGTATGACCAGTTGGTCGAGCACCTGACGCAGGCACTCGGTGCGGGAGGACGGATCAGGAGGCTCAAGTCACCCTCAGAACGGGCCCGGGTAGCAGTCACCATGAGGATCAAAAAGGCGATCAAGAGAATTGCGGACCACCATCCATCTTTAGGCAAACATTTGGCCAACTCTATTAAAACCGGCGTCTTCTGTGCCTACTCTCCTGAAGAAACTCGCCAATGGATAACCCATTAGCAAGCGAACATACGTAATATTTTCTTGGGAAGTTACATCGTAACCCTCGAAGTTACGCCTATGGGGTGACTGGAGACAAACTTCAGTTTCAAACCCCAATTGGAGGAGACAGCGATGACTACCCAAAACGAAAGTATCACCCTGCCCGAAACCACCACGTTCATAATGGATGGCGGCCTGGAGACCACCCTGATTTTTGAAAATGGCTATGAACTTCCTGAATTTGCTGCATTCCCTCTGCTCGACCATTTCTGAGAGACGATCCGCTGACCATCCCAGGCCCCTTCCCGGGCCAGCAGATAGCCGATCTTGGCAAGATCCAGTGCTTTGAGCTATAAACTACGTCGAAGAAGCGATCGGTATCGTCAAGGCAGCCCGGAAAGAGCAGATACCTTCGGTTATTTCCTTTACCGTGGAGACCGACGGCAGGCTTCCTTCGGGCCAGCCGCTCGGGGATGCCATCACCCAGGTCGATACTGAAACCAACAGTGCACCGGCCTACTACATGATTAACTGCGCTCATCCAAGCCATTTCAGACACGTACTGACTGAAGACCATTACTGGCTGGGAAGAATTAAAGGGGTACGCTCAAACGCCTCGAAGAAAAGTCATGCTGAACTTGATGAAGCGGAAGAACTGGATCGCGGCGACCTGAGTGAATTTGGAGAAAGTAACGCCGAGCTGAAAAAGGTTCTTCCCAACCTGCACATCTTCGGTGGTTGTTGCGGAACCGATCATTACCATGTGGCAGAGATCTGCAAACATATGCACGGATAAGGAGCATAACTCAAAATCACCGAAGCAAAGAGATGCACAGCATCGGCAGCCTGGGCTGATTACCACCTTGGCTGCCGATTTGGGTATACGGCCGCCATCTCCTGCTGCTCTCTCTTTGAGAAATCCTCAAATAATTGATACTGTCTGCGGCAACTTCTGGGCCAGGAATTATTAATGTCGACAATTTCGTCATCATTGATCTTGCTCTCTCTTCTTGAGTAATCGGCAGTTAAACCGATCATCAAAGAACGTGGTAATGACCTGTCATATATTAGGTTTTTACCGAGCAAGCCAGTTTCATATAAATAGTTTGCGAAGTCACCAAGCAGACGATAATTTGAGTTCAGTGC
>JARRLH010000164.1:0-8854 GCA_037387205.1 Desulfofustis sp. | reverse complement strand
AATCAAAATTTATCACCTGCTGCCAGAACTCTCTGCCAAACAACAGAACAGGAAGCGGTTCAATTATTTTTGTCTGAATAAGGGTCAATGTTTCAAAAAGTTCATCGAGGGTGCCGAATCCCCCTGGAAAAGCAACCAGAGCCTGAGCCCGCATGAGAAAATGCATTTTTCGGACGGAAAAGTAATGGAATTGAAAACAGAGTTCGGGACTGATATAGCTATTTGGCGCCTGTTCATGCGGCAAGACTATATTGAGGCCGATCGATTGAGCCCCGGCATCGTCAGCCCCGCGGTTTGCCGCCTCCATAATCCCTGGCCCCCCACCGGTAATAACAAAGAGGTTGCAGCCCGAACGATCGTGGCAGATCCCGGAGATGAGCCTGCCGAGCTTTCGAGCCTCCTGGTAGTACCCGCTTTTCCTCAGGAGGCGACGCGCTATGGCTACTTGTAACTTTAGATCAGGATTTTGGGGATCTTCGCGAGCAGCCGATTCTGCCTGCTTTACTTTTGACAGAGCAGTCTCTTTGTCAGGAATTCTGCTGCTGCCAAAAACCACTACTGTCGCATCTATTCCTCGCTCTTGCTGTAAAAGTTCAGGTTTCAATAATTCGAGCTGCAGACGCACCGGGCGCAGTTCTTCCCTGGTAAGGAAGTCAGGATCATTAAACGATAATCGATAACTTGGCGAGGTTGTCTGCTCGGATTTAATGGTCCTGGATTCGGCAGCCATGAGACCTTCCCTCGAGGTGGGATATCGACTCATTGGGGATTTTGGATTCATGAGCAACTCCTTTGAGCTGGGTTTACAACATTACGAGATGAACTTTGGCAAGAAGACTGTTCCTTATATGTCTGTCAATTTCCCGTGCCGGCTTGATCGCCAATCTCTGTGCGCGGGTCGATGAGAACCGCCGCCGGTGAGGTCCCTTTCATGGGGACGAAGGTGCTGTGATCTTCGGGCGCCACAATGGTGATCAATTCTTTCTGGCGCAGGTACAAAATAATGAGCGCAGACACCAGGGAAACTGCAGCGCAGTAAACGAAAAATCCGTATTCGGTCTGCCAGGCATTCATCGTCCCGGAGGCCGCTACCGGCCCGGCGGTTGCCCCGATGCAATAACAGAGGAGCAGGACTGAACTGGCCGGGACGATCTCGGCACGCTCGAACAGATCGTGAGCTCGGGCGACGGAAACGGGATATATGGTGAAAATCAACCCGCCGAACAGGATCATGAGGGGAAGAAAAAGTAGAAAGGAGTTCTCCGCGACGAAAACGATCAGGATGGCGGTCAGCGCAATGGCCACACACAACAAGGCAAGCATATGAGTTCTGTCAAACCGGTCGGATAACGCCCCAACCGGCCACTGTAAAACCATACCGCCGAGAATGGTGGCACTCATTACAGTTGACAGGTTCATTACCGAAAGACCGATGTTGTGACAGAAAATCGGCATAATTGCGTAAAATGCGCCGTTCAATAGGCCGGCCAGAAAACAACCGAGCATCCCGACTGGTGCTCTGCGAAAGAGATGCCGCACGCTGAATTGGTCAAAATGAGGAAGCTCGGGATGGATTGATTTGGTCACCGCTACTGGCACGATACATAGCATCAGGAGCAGACTGATTATAAAAAACATCCTCGTGTCCTGAATCGGGCCGAAGTTCAGGAGATACTGCCCCCCTCCCATGCCGAGGTAGCTTACGAACATGTAGACGGACATCACCCGGCCCCGAAATGTCGGCACCGTGCATTCGTTTAGCCAACTTTCGATAACGGTATAGAGACCAATGGTCGATAAGCCTGAAAGGAAACGTAATACAATCCACAATAATGGAGAAACGAATAGGCCGTGCAAAACCACTACTGAGGTTGTCGTTGCCGCGAAGGCAGCAAACGCCCTGATATGCCCAACACTCCTGATCAGTCGATGACAATACAGGGCTCCTATGCACATCCCGAAAAAGTAGGCTGACATGATAATGCCAACATACTGGGTTGCGATGCCGTCAACCGTGAGGCGAAGAGGCAGATAGGTTCCCAGTAGACCAATTCCCGCCACGAGGAGAAAGACTGATGCATAAAGCATTATGAACGGAGCAATTATCAGGTTCATCTCAGAATGCACTCAGTGCTCAAACCAAAGCTCGGTTTTTAGATCATTTCAATGGGATGTACCGACCTAATATCCTGCACTTATGACAAGGTATGCGTTGTTTTTCAATACGCGTCTTGAAAATACTTATTCCGGTGCTGCAAGACGGGCGGATAAAAACCAGCTGTTCAATTCCTTTACTTTTCTCTTCACTATTAATGCTCGTGGCAAATAGCGTACATTCCCACATTGCTAATAAGCAAATTCGCTCTTGTCTTTGACAGTCTTTCTTATTTCTTCCACCTGTTTTTGAGTTCTTTCGGTGAGATTCTTTAACCTGACCCAAAAAACATCATCCTCTTCCAGCATTGTTCCGGCCTTCTTAAACAAATCAGATACATGTGTATTGTGCCGATCAAGTTCCTCCATTAACAATCCCCTTTTCTCATGTGTCAGAGCTAAGGAATTAACGTAAGAGGTGAGTCTGGCCACAGACAGTTCTATTAGATAGTCCCTGGGGATTTCCCAATAGCTCGAGACAGTTTCTATTTGATCCAAGGCTTTTTGACTTAGAACCAATGTCTTGGGCCTACACTTGTTCTCATCACGAGCGTAAGTTATTGCGTCATCGGCAAGTAGATCTAAAGCCTTTTTATCTTCAAGAAGCTGAACCAGCAACGTTTTTTGCTTAATGCCGAGATGCCCTGCCGCCACTTTCAGTAAGTTGATGGTCTTCTCACTGAGTTTGAAGGTTGTCCTTACCGATTGCTTTGCGATTAACTCATGTGGATCTACCTGGAGTTCCTGTTCTTTTTGTTTCAGCTTTCCATTTCTCATGTTCCACCTCGTGACCATGCGGTTGATTTCGCCCGCTAGAAAAATCTTAATTAGGAAGCTGTGTTATGTAAAGTAATTTTTTATTATAATGCATTAATATAATTATATTGAAACTGGCCATAAAATAATTAATATCGCAGAAGGAGTTGTTGCAATGCACGAGAAACCATCTTCATACAGGAGCAACCATGAAATTCAGACCGCTTAATGATCGTCTTCTAGTTCAAAGACATGAAGGGGAAGATAGAAGCGCAGGAGGGATCATCATCCCAGATAGCGCCAAAGAGAAACAGGCCCAGGGCAAAATCATCGCTACAGGCCCAGGTAAATTGGATGATTCGGGGAAACGGATCAAACTGCAGGTGAAGAAAGGGGATGTCGTGCTTTTTTCCAAATACGGCGGCACTGACGTGAAGTTTGATGACACAGATTATCTGATCATGCGTGAGGACGACGTTCTGGGCATTATAGAGAAGTAGACTGACCGTTGCGCGTAACAGCCACTTCTACACCATCAACACACAGATAAATAGGAAGGAACAAAATGAGCGTCAAAGATATCCGATTCGATGTGAGAGCCCGCGAGAAGCTTCTTCGCGGTGTCAACGTCCTGGCCGATGCGGTCAAGGTCACTTTGGGGCCTAAAGGCCGTAATGTTCTGATAGAGAAATCTTTTGGTGCGCCGGTGGTTACCAAAGACGGCGTTACCGTGGCAAAGGCAATAGAGGTTAAGGACAAGTTCGAGAACATGGGAGCCCAGATGGTCAGAGAAGTTGCCTCTAAAACTTCCGATGTCGCCGGTGACGGCACCACTACTGCAACGATCCTGGCGCAGTCTATC
Organism: Desulfofustis sp.; assembly: GCA_037387205.1. Lineage (GTDB taxonomy): Bacteria > Desulfobacterota > Desulfobulbia > Desulfobulbales > Desulfocapsaceae > JABDQA01. Next base: position 5,082 of record JARRLH010000164.1, on the reverse strand, counting down.
TACAGTGAAGGAGCGAAGCTGGTGGCAGCCGGTAATGATCCCATGGAGTTGAAACGGGGTATTGATAAATCGGTGGCAGTCGTGGTCGACAAACTCCACGAACTTTCATCCCCCACCAAGCAGCAGAAGGAAATCGCCCAGGTCGGCACCATTTCCGCCAACCTTGATGAATCGATCGGCAACATTATTGCCGAGGCCATGGATAAAGTGGGTAAAGAAGGTGTGATCACCATCGAGGAAGCGAAGTCGATGGAAACCACTCTGGAGATTGTCGAGGGCATGCAGTTCGACAGAGGCTATCTGTCGCCATACTTAGTGACCGATTCCGAGCGTATGGAAGTGATCATGGATGAGCCCTATCTGTTGCTGGTAGAAAAGAAGGTTAGCGGCATGAAAGACTTGCTGCCGGTCCTGGAATCCGTTGCCAAACAGGGCAGAGAACTGCTGATCGTCGCCGAGGATGTGGAAGGTGAGGCCTTGGCCACGCTGGTTATCAACAAATTGCGCGGCACCCTCAAGGCCGCGGCAGTAAAAGCCCCTGGATTTGGTGACCGCAGGAAGGCAATGCTGCAGGACATTGCCGTCCTGACCGGCGGGAAGGTCGTTACCGAAGACCTTGGTATCAAGCTGGAAAATATCACTGTCAATGATCTTGGTTCTGCCCGGCGTATCGTTATTGATAAAGACAATACGACCATAATTGATGGTGCCGGGGGTAAAGACGAGATTGACGGCCGAGTCAAGCAGATTCGAATCCAGATCGAGGATGCAACTTCCGACTACGACAAGGAGAAACTGCAGGAACGGCTGGCCAAACTGGTCGGTGGCGTCGGGGTCATCAATGTGGGAGCCGCCACAGAAATAGAAATGAAAGAGAAAAAGGCGCGGGTTGAGGATGCGCTCAACGCAACCAGAGCTGCCGTGGAAGAAGGGGTCGTTCCCGGTGGCGGCGTTGCCTTCCTGCGCTGCATTGACGCGCTTAAAGAACTTGATCTCAAAGCAGAAGAAGAACTCGGCAAGAAAATCATTCTCCGTGCTCTGGAAGAGCCGATCAGACAGATCGCAAATAACGCGGGGCACGAAGGCTCGGTGGTGGCAAATAAGGTAAAATCGTTCAAAGGGGCGAAGGGATTCAATGCGGCTACTGAGGAATATGAAGATTTAGCCAAAGCAGGGATTATTGATCCCACCAAGGTTACTCGCACGGCCCTTCAGAATGCAGCTTCGGTAGCCAGTATGCTGCTGACGACTGAATGCATGATTGCTGATAAACCTGAAAAATCAAAAAGTCTACCGAGTGATGAATTTGATGAATAGCGGGGTGGCCTGGCAGTCTCTGAAGTTGAAGGATGCTGCCAGGTCTCGGTTCTGATCCTCATACGAGGTCAGCACAGAAGGGTGAGAAAACCATGGCACGACTAATCAAAGAACGCAACCTGCTTCTTGGCAAGATACCAGATTCAGTAGTCTTTATTGGTCACAAGAAAGTCGATACCCCCATGATGCGGGTAATTGATTTTAGCCCGGATTCCTATCAGGAACTCGAACGGATTCACGTGCGGGATTTGCCGGAGATTCCCGCACATGAAGAACAGCAGAACATCCGCTGGATAAGCGTTTATGGCTTGCACGATGTAGGATCCATAGAGGCAATAGGAGGCCTATTTAAGATAGATCAGCTGACCCTGAAAAGTATTCTCAACACCGGGTTGCGCCCTAAGTATGATGAATTCGAGAATTACTTATATATTTCCTTGAAGCTTGTGCATTACAATCCGGATGACAATAGCGTCGACAGTGATCAACTGGGCCTAGTGATTGGCCATAACTTTCTAATATCATTTCATGAAAGGCCAATAGACCTGTTCACCCCTCTGCGTAAACAATTAAAAGACCCGAACGGAAAGCTGCGTCAGGGCGGGGTTGAATATCTGAGCTATTGCCTACTGGAAAGCATCGCTGACAGTTATCTGCAAATTGTTGAACAGATAGGGCGGAAGGTGGAGGACCTGGAAGTTCTGTTAACGACTGGTGCTACTTCTGAAACTCTCACGCAAATAGTCACGTATAAAAAAATCATCCATTATTTGCTGAGAATTTCAGGCCCGGTATGTGATTTCATAGGCGATGTGGATCCCCAGGAGAGAAGTATAGCAAGTCCTCATATTGATCCTTTCTACGTGGATCTTAAAAACCAATTTGTTCAGGTCAAAGAAGCGCTGGAAACGTACAACGCTCTTTTATCCGAATATTCAGAGATATGCATCTGTCGAAAAAATAATCAAATATTCAGTTCCCTCACGATAATTATTACTACGTTCGTCTTTGCATTATTGATCCTGAGTTACCTGCTGTTAAGGGCAAGTACTCCTGAACAGTATTCAAGAGTGAGTGATTTTGCCTTTCTGGGACTGGGTATTCTCATCTTACTTGTTATACTGGGATTGAACTTCAGGAGGATTAGCAAAGTATTTTGAGCCATTTGCAAAACGATCTTTTCGCCCACACTCTGCGTTATGCTCAAAATTTTATCCTCGGAATATCAATCGTATGCCTGTGGTAAAATTTCTCGCATGGTTTGATTTTGAACGAAAATCTTAGTTTTGCAAGAGGCTCTTTAGAAACATTATTTACCGCTAAGGTGAGACCAAAATGAAAAAAATATGTTTCCTGCTGATCATCATCGCAATAGCCGCTAGTTCGCCAGCGGCATCAATGCCAAATGTTGATAAAGTGGTCAACTGCACCATCAATAAGAACCGTATCGTCGTGTACGAGTATTCCGGCACCGTTTCAAAAGAAGATATGGAAGCATATCTTGAACAAAAAGCTCCGATGAATACGGCAGGCGGATTTACCGCTGCCTACTTCTTTAAAAAAGGCTCGACGGTTCCCAGGTCCGGACAAGTGCTGTGCGAGTCGATTGCCAAGGCAAATGAAATCCTTTATGAAAGCAATCAGATAAGTGCATGGGATTTCGCCTATATGCAGGAAATAAACGGGGATAAGGCGGTGGTTGATTGCACAATAGATAGTCAATCAGACCTGTGTCGGCAAAGGAGCCACTAATGCCGCATCCCTGCGGGTTATCCCGAGGCAGCACATTCTGGTGCCGATGTACTAAAAGAAGGGGGAAATGCGGTCGATGCAGCGGTGGCCGTATCCTTGGCTCTTGGGGTGACTGAGCCCGCGGGTTCGGGAATCGGGGCCCAGGGGACTATGATTGTCCAGAGACCCAATAATGTGCCCTTCGTCATAAATGGCACCTCGCTCGCGCCTCCTGAGTTACCGGCCGATTTGAAACTGACAGATCTCAGAGGCAGAAGAGCCTCTACGGTCCCCAGTATTCTGCGGATGCTGGATTTCGTCCATAAAAATTACGGAAGTGGAAAAGTTCCTTGGAAAAGGCTGGTTGAGCCGGCAATCTATTATGCTGAAAAGGGGTACCCTTTGGGGGAGTTCAGGCGCAAGTCACTGTTGCGATATCGTAAATCTTTACGCAAAAATGAGACCGCGAAAGAACTCCTGTTCACTGCTGAAGGCAGCGTCCCTGAAGTCGGCTCCTGCATGAAGAATTATCGACTTGCCACTGCATTGCAGCGAATCGGATTGAAAGGAACACAAGAGTTTTATTCAGGAAAAATGGCAGAGGAAATAGCAGAAGATATGGCGGAGCACGATGGCTGGGTCAACCGCTCTAATCTGCGTGATATCCCTGCCCCGAAGATACTGCCGGCGCTGAAAGGCTTCTATCGGGGGTGCGATGTCGCCACGCTGCCTCCTCCCGCATCGGGCTGGGTTGTCCTTATGGCATTGAACATTCTGGGCCAGGTGTCTTCCGAGATAATGAGCCAGCAGAGTTCAATGAGGACAGTCTGGACGGTTCAGGCTCTGAAGGTAGCACACAGGCACAGAGTTATTCGGCCGATTCAGGATTTGATCCATTATGAAGATCAGGTTCAGAAAAAGCTCAACACAAAAAGGGCTGAAAAAATTGCCGCATCTCTAAGAGACGAAGGAACCGGCGAAACGACGCATTTTTCTATTGTCGATAAGGATGGCATGGCCGTCGGGGTGACCCAGAGCCTCAATTCCTACTTCGGCGCAAAAATTGTTCATCCTGCTCTGGGCTTCTTTTACAACAGCTACATGATCGAGTTTGCCTCACCTTTGAGAAACAACCCATTTGCCCTGCGACCAAGCGCAATGCCCTATTCGTCCATGAGTGCCAGCATCTTAGCCCGCGATTCTAAACCTTTAATGGTACTGGGCAGTCCTGCCAATGATCGAATAATCTCTGCGGTGGTTCAGGTGATCAGCAACTGGCTCGATTTGAAACAGACCATTCAAAGCGCCATCGAAAAGCCGCGGCTTCATACAATCCGTGAGGAAGAAGTGATGATGGAAGTGCGCCCCAGTTCCGCAACGCTGCTTGCTCTAGAAGAATTAGGGTTTTCTGTGCACGCCCCGTTTACCAGCTTGTTCGCAGGTAAATTAAATCCATATTTCGGTGGTGTTCATGCGATAGCACTTGAGGATAACGACTGGGTAGGTGCCGCCGACCCCAGGCGCGACGGAGCGGTTGTCTATGCAGATTGAGCATGAAAAGAACAACGTAGACGCATTATTGAAGTGCCTTTTATTGTTTTTTCTAAGCTTTTATTTCTTGTTTTTAGCAATCGAATCTAGTGCATCATCACTGCTGCCGCAAACCCTTCGGGAGAGGCTTCGCTCAAGTTTAGAGGCCCTGGAAAAGCCGCAACAGGGGCATGATTCATCCCGGTTGTATTCATTGAAGGCCCTGAATCTATTTTATGAAAGAAACGGTTTTCAGCCGATCTGGCTCGACCATGGTCTTGTTGTGCAAGGCGCGAATGAATTGCTTGGGGCATTAGAGGATGCCCGTAAGGAAGGCCTCAGACCTGATGACTATCACCTTGAAGAAATAAAACGAAAGCTGGCGGATTGGAAAGGCAGCCTCTTACCAGGAGACTCGGACTCCATCGATCAGCTGATCGAACTCGAGTTGCTGCTGTCCGATGCCTTTCTTTTATATGGCTCACATTTGCTGGCAGGGCGCAT
>JARRLH010000163.1:0-6933 GCA_037387205.1 Desulfofustis sp. | reverse complement strand
CACCGAACCCGAGTCGCCCCCCGACCTGCTGGGCTGGGAAATTGACCGATATCTGCCGGGTCCCCTGCATGGTGATATTCTCCAGCAGGCCGCAGTTGAAGTGTTAGACAAGCGAAAGCTGCTGTCGAACAGCCGGGCCCTGCGCCGCGAACTGCAGCTCGCCAATCTTCGGACCCTTTTCCTGCATCACCTGATGCTGATAATGAACAGCGGTTACCTGAGCGAGGTGGAACTTGAGGCTGTGCTCAAGACTATTCTGATCGGCATCACCTCCGAGGGAGGTCTGGCCTTCAACCGTGCTTTTCTGGCTCTGTTCAGCGAGGACGGCTCAACCCTCAGGGGGGAGCTGGCTATCGGCCCCGACGACGGAGCGGATGCACTCAGCATCTGGAAGGAGATCAAAACCGAAAACCTGGACCTTCAGGCCCTCTTCCATAGAAGTTCCGAGGATTTGAAGCAGACCAACGGGGTGGTTAATGAAATTGTCCAGACCCTGAAAATCAGCGCCTCTCAGAGTGATCACCCGCTGATCCACTCCTGTCAGACCAGGCGTTCGATCCTGGTCCAGCGCGGCAGGGCTGATGTTCCTATCCCGGCGGATTTGATTGCCGCCCTCAACCAGGACAGCTTCGTCATCGTTCCCCTCTTTTCCCCGGATCGGTCGCTGGGAGTGATCATCGCCGACAATTTCATCACCAGCAAACCGATCGAGGAGAGCGATGTCAAGGCACTCGAGATGTTTGCCGCCCAGGCCAGCCTGGCCATCGAACATTCACGCCTGTACCACGATATGCAGGAGAAGATCGAGGAACTCGAACTGATCACCGAAGAACTCGAGAAAAGCCGGGATCAGCTGCTCGAGTCGGAGCGTTTCGCCGTCCTGGGACAGATGTCGGCCCAGCTGGTGCATGCCCTGCGCAATCCGATCACCTCGATCGGCGGCACCGCCCGCCTTCTTAACAAACGTGTCTCGGAACAGAAGAACAGAAGATTTCTCAAGGTGCTGACCAAGGAATCGGCCAAGGTGGAATCGACCCTCAACGACCTGTTCAATTTCGTCAGCGACACCAATCTGCAAACGCGGGAGCAGTCCCTGTTCGATATCGTCCGACGGGCGGTCATGGTGTTTTATTCCACCATGAAGAAACAGGATATCGACTACCGGGTCGAACTGCCCGATGAGGAGCCGCTGCTCGACATCGACGGCGACAAGGTCCACCAGGCCTTTCTGCACCTGATCAGAAACAGCATCGAGTCGATGGTCGCCGGGGGAGAGCTTCACATAGGTGCAGACATCGACAAAGACCAGGTGACCATTTTAATTCGCGACACCGGTGCCGGGATGGCCAACGGCGACGTATCCCGGGCCAAGGATCCTTTTTACACCACCAAAACCTACGGTACCGGCATGGGCCTGACCCTGGTGGAACAGATCCTCAAACAGCACAATGCCAGCTTTTCCCTCACCACCAACGAAGACCAGGGCATGACCGCCCGGGTCACTTTTCCCAGGAGACGGCAGCCTGCTTTTCCCTAGTTCCCATCAGCCCTCGCGCTGCCAGCTGATAAGCACATTGAGCGCCGAAAGCGCCGCGGTGCAGAGCAGCGTCCCGCGCAGCGACGAGATGAATGGGGCGCTGAGGTCTGGGCGGAAGCTGCTCAACTCTTCACCGGCGGAAAAATAACCGAACCAGGCCGCAAAGATCATCGACCCGAAGGCCGCGCCGGCCAGCATACCGAGATTTCTCGAAGTGGCCAGCAGACCGGAGGTGACGCCCGCATCCACCTCCGGGATACGCGACAGCAGCGAAGCCGTGTTTGGCGCCAGAAACATCGACTGCCCCATACCGAGCATTGCCAGGGCGATGAAAATCGGCAGCAGCCCGGTGGTCTGATCAATGGCTGAGAGCAGCAGCAGCGCCAGGGTGCTGACAGAGAGACCAAGAGTGGTCAGGAAGCGGCTGCCGATACGATCGTAGAGCATTCCCGCGGTGGGTGAGACTACAAACAGAGTCACCGGCACCGCCATCATCACTAAACCAACCAGATTGGCCGCCAGCCCCTTGATATGAGTCAGGTAGAAGGGCATCAGAATGAGCACTCCGAAGAGCACCGCAAAGGACAGAGAGGCGGTAATCAGGCCGATATGATAATAACTTTTGGGAAAGAGATGCAGGGGCAGGATATTGGATTTTCTTGTGGTTTCAGATAAGTAAAAAAGAAAGCCAAGCAGCGCCAGCCCGCCACCGCCAGCCATTTTCCAGACGAGGTCCAGCCTCGGCAGAAAATGCGCATAGAGAACCAGCGAGGCGATCAGCAAGGCCCAGAGCAAGGCGCCTCTCCAGTCGAAGGTCGGCTCGGACGCAGACACGGAAGCGCTGCGGCCGTTTCGTATCACCCACACACTGCCTGCCATCATAAGGACGCCAACCGGGATACAGGCCAAAAACATCGCCCGCCAGGAAAACACGCTGATAAGGATACCGCCGACCACCGGCCCGCTCATCAGGCCGGCCGAGGTGGCAATGCCCACCAGCCCCAGTCCCCTGCCGATTTCATGCTGGGGAAACACATCGCGGATAATGGCGGGACCGGCCGCCATCAGCATCGCCGCCCCGAGCCCCTCGATAAACCTGAGGACGATCAGAGTCGTCAGGGTCGGCGCCAGGGCACACCCAAGCGACGCTGAAAGAAATATTAAAATGCCGAAGAGATAGGTGTTAAACCTGCCAAAACGGTCGGCGACGATTCCCCAGAAAAGCAGGGTAACCGTGATCGACAGCAGATAGATCAGGACCACCCATTGAATGGAGCGCAGCGGCGCGCCAAAGCTCTTCATGATGAACGGCAAAGCGACATTGACCATGCTCGAATCCATGGTCGACAGGAAGACCCCGGCCCCCACCAGCAGGAGTGTCTGGTATTTTCTCAGGGGCTGCTCCCCGTTCATCTGCTGGTGCTCCATCTATGGCGTGCCCTGTCTGCCAGTAGTGATTTAAACATTCTGGTCTACTCAGTTTTATAGCATGTGGCGGAGAAGAAGACACATTGAAACGAACGGTGCCGCAAAAACTATACATGACGACACGAGTTCAAGGCACCCAGTCAGGCAAGGCGCGAGCGAGGGGCCGGCGGACGCTGTTGACGCAGCTGCGGCGGATGCATAGTATTGGACTAAATTTTATTGACGGAGACACAGATGGCAAGAATGTGGCACCAACTTATTTTCCTGGCCCTGGCAGTTCTGTTGAGCAATTGTACCGCCACGGCCATTCAGAACGCGGGGACTATTCGAGAGAGCGGCGATGTCACCAGAAAATATCGTTCCCTGACGATCGACCCCAATTACAATTACTACTGGTCGGGCACCGAGCTGAACCCCAATGCCATTATGGGTATCGACAAGAAACTCACGGTGCAGTCCAAATTCTGGCACCAGGTGGATTTAGACACAGAGCAGCTGGCATACTGGGTCAAATGGGGCGACCGGCAAAGCACCGATGAGGGGTTTTCCAGCAGATATATGGGCAGGTTCATGGGAGCCTATATCCTCGATGATCAGGGGCAGGTGGTCGGTGACTGGTACTCCAAGAAGGACTGGGGAATCTTTGAATTTCCCGGCAATAACGTGATCATCCCCCATCCTCCGAAAAACCGGGCGGGGTCCCAGAGAAGAAGATTTTAGAATATTAGCGCCCTGATCGCCTAAAGAAGATCAATCAACCGGAACCGGCAGAGGCGGACAAAAATGCAGTTCAGCGCATTGATTTTTCGCTCGTGCGTTACTACCTAGAGTTAGAGACCTAGCCAAAACGATATGCGCTATTTCAAGCCGGCTGGATTGAGGCAGGACGCCCGGCCGGCCTCCATATCAAATAGACAATTTAACTCACACAGATCACAAAGATTTATTGCAATCGCAGTCCCTGCCTCGTTTTTCTGACAGGTGCACGAGCAACCACAACCGCGTCGGCAGCACATGACGCCATACGGAGGTAACTATGTCGACAAGTCCCATGCAGTATCTTGATAGAGCCATGGATAAAGTGAGAGATCTTGGCCTGCTCCCCGAACCCGGGTCCGGCCGCACAGATCCGATGGTCGCCTTGCTCAACCAACTGACCGGCATCGACGAAGAGCGCGTTATCGCCATCAGCCGCACCCTGAGCCAGGCCTCGTTCTTCAATGACGTGGTAAGGGAACAGGTTCAGGCCATGGACATCAGCGACCGCTATGAAGACATCACCAACGCCTTCAATTCAATCCGTGATGACGCAAAAAACATGGTCGACCAGCTTGATGACGGTAAGCTCTCAACGTTCGAGCGAATTTCAAATATGTGGATGAAAGCAACCCGCGGCGATATCGCCGATCGCTTCGCCACAATCAAGGACACCTACCTAGAAGTGACGGATGCCACCCAGGAGCAGATCCAGCGCGAACAGGCGATCCTGGATGCCTATCAGGATTTTCGCGGAGCTTTAAAAGAATCAGAAATAGAGGCCCTTGAGCTGCTCAAGAAGGCGGAAGCACTGCTCAAAGAGGCTCAGGCTGAAGTGCAGGAAGCCATGCAAGCGGTCGAAGATTTTCAAGGCGAGGACATGGCAGAACGAGCCCGCCTGGAAATGGCCCGCGATGAAGCGGTTCGAGCCCTGCAAACCACTGAGAAGAGATATCAGCTGGCCAAGGATCTCTCCGATAACCTGACAATCAGCTACAACACCTCAGAGGTGGTTATGACCCGTCTGCTGCAGACCACCAACGTGAAAGAACGGGTCTACTCTCAGGCGGTTACCTTCTTCTCCACCAATGAGACCGTGCTGACCGCGCTGACTGCGTCGTTTACGGGCATGTTCGGTCTGCACGAGAGTACCCAGACCGTCGAGGCGATGAAGGAGGGAGTGAGCCAATCCCTCGAAGTGCTCGCCGAGGTAGGGGGGGAAATACAGGAGGCTGCGGTCAGGGCCGGCTATGGCCCGACCATCAGGGCGGACGCCGTGAAAAAATTGGTCGATTCTGTGGTCAACTTTCAGGTGAAGTCTCGGGAGATCATAGAAGAGATGCGGATCCAGAGCACCAACAATGCGAACGAGATTCGAGAAGCAGTCGAGGATGGAAAACGACGGCTGGCCCGGCTCGCCGAAAGCGGCGAAGCGCTGGCAGCTGAGATAAAATGAACGCGGAAAGCGCACCAGTAGAGAGCCGGCAACCGCTGGACGAGGTGATGTTGGCCATGGATGTGGTCGATACCCTGCGCCATCAAGAAAAGGTGGTGGCGCGCGCACTGGACTCCGACGCCCGGGACCGGGAATTCAAAGAGAAACTCCAGCGAATCTACAAAGCTCAGGGTATCGATGTCCCTGACCATGTCATCGAGGAAGGAGTCAAGGCCCTGCAGGAGGATCGCTTCAGCTACCGTCCACCGCCCTCCGGATTCGGTGTGCGGATGGCCCATATCTATGCCAGCCGAGGCCGTTGGCTGCCATGGGCAGGCGGTCTTGCAGTACTCTTTTTGGTGGCGATCATTGCCTATCAGCTCTTGGTAGTCAAACCACAAGAAGCCCTGCCTGAGAAGATACAGAGCAGGTATGAACTTCTCCTCGACAAGGCTGAATCCGAGGCCGGGACCAAGGCCGTGGAAACGCTTTTTGCCCAGGCCGAAGCCTCACGTAAGTCAGGCGATACCGAGGATATGCAGCAGGCCTTGGCCGCCATGGAGGAGCTCGAGCGGAAACTCGACCAGGAATACACCATGCAAATCGTCTCGCGCCCCGGCGAACGTTCGGGGGTCTGGCGTATCCCGGACATCAACACCTCGGCTCGAAACTATTACATCATCGTCGAAGCGATCGATGACTCCGGTACTGTCCAGCAGGTATCGATTGCCAATGAGGAGACCGGCAAGATGGAGACAGTGTCCGCCTGGGGCGTGCGCGTCGACGAAACGACCTTTCAAAGAATCGCAGCCGACAAGCAGGATGACGGTATCATTCAAAACAACGTGTTTGGCCGCAAGAAAAAGGGATACCTGGCGCCGGAGTTTCTGATACCGACCTCCGGCGGATTCATCACTTCCTGGTAAATTATCTGATGGAGTGCATACCATGATGAGCGGACGACAGACACTGGCCTCCATCGATTCAACCCTGCAGCAACTGAGGGGCCAGATAGCCGAAACCGAAGAACGGATTGCCGGATACGCCACCCAGAAACTTAAACTGCAGCAGGAAGAAATCGAGCAATTCCGTGAGTTGGGTCGGCTGCGGCTGGAGGTTTTGACCGGCGACTTCACCGTCCCGTCCGCATCTGAAACCGACCGTACAGTCAAAGAGCTGTTGGCCAGGCGAAAGGATAGCCTGAGCCGCCTGCAGAATGATGTAAAAGCCCTGGAGCAGCGGCGTCTCGACCTGGACAGGCGACGAGAGGAGCAGGCTGCTCTCGTCGAAGATGCGGCCCGCGCCATTGACGAGGCCGAAAAGAAAACCCAAGAACGGCTGCAGCAGGAACCGGAATACCAGAGACAGCTGCAGGCAGTGCAGGACCTCGAACGAACCCTGCAGCACGCCCAAAGCAAAGCCAGCCGCTGGGAAGAGGAGCTGGAGATCAAGGGCAGCTCGTACCGCAACGATTCTTTGTTTATGTATCTCTGGAACCGGGGGTACGGAACGACAGCCTATCGGGGCTGGGGCCTCACCCGTTGGCTTGACGGCAAGGTCGCAGCCTTGATTCGCTACTCCGAAGCGCGAATCAACTTCAGCAAGTTGCAGGAGATCCCGCTCAGGTTGCGGGAGCATGCTGAGCGCATAGATGAGCAGGCGAAAGAAGAACACCGGAGTCTCGAGGCACTTGATCATGCAGCTCGTGAGGCGGACGGCATCATCAAGCTCGACGATGAATTCAAACGGCAGGAGGCTGATTTGGACGAGATCGATG
>JARRLH010000162.1:0-6941 GCA_037387205.1 Desulfofustis sp. | reverse complement strand
TCCGTTTTTTTCGTAGTAGAGCTCAGCCGAACCATCGACTACCACCCAGAGTGAAGAGACCTTGGTTTTGCCGCGCACGAATTTCACTTCATTCTTCTTACCTTTTTCTTCGACGAAATGGTGCCGCAACTCTTCTATCTTCTGCTCCGGCAGAAAAGAAAAAGGGGGGGTCTGGGCAATGGTGGTCAGGTCGATGGGCGCCATGTTGTCAGGTACATCTTAAATGATGCAGCACAACTGCTGGCCTGCATGGAGGATGTAATATCCCGCGTTTCTTTATTTAAAGACAGTTTTACCAAGGGGTCAATAAATCAATGCGCCCCCACTCCGAATCATTCATCGCTGTTCAGCTGTCTTCCAGGGTCTGTCTGATGGCTCTGCTCACCACCGGCAGCGTTACCGGCTTTTCCAGAATAGTGGTAATCCCCAGGGCTCTGGCTTCCGCCGTCTGCGTACTTTCCGAAAACCCGCTGATCACCAGTGCCCGCTGATCGGGATTTATCTCGAGCATTTTCCTGTAGAGCTGGCAGCCGTCCAGGTCATTTTCCATGATCATGTCGAGGATCACCAGGTCGACCCGGCAGGAGCGCATAAAGCCCAGTGCCTGTTCGCTGGTGGTCGCGCAAAAGGCCTTGTAGCCGATACTGCTCAACATGTTCTGCAGGGTTTCGTTCTGCTCGACTTCATCGTCCACCAATAAAATGGTCTCTCCTCCGCCGTTGTCCTGCTTTCTGCGCTCAACCTGCTTGACTGCCGGTTCTTTACCCGAGGCCGGCAGATAGACATCAAAACGGGTGCCCGACTTGTCACTGACCGGCTCGACCCAGCCGTCGCTTTCCATGACACTGTTCCAGACGATAGCGAGACCGAGCCCGGTTCCGCTTCGGCCGCTTTGCTTGGTCGAATAGAAGGGATCGAAAATGTGCTCGAGATCTTCCGGGGCGATACCTTCACCGTTATCGGCAATACTCATTTTTACATAATTGCCGACCCGCATCGACTGGTCCCGCATGACCGGATTGGCAAACCTGGTGTTCTCGGTACTGATATTGATTATCCCGTCGTGGCCGATGGCCTCCAAGCCATTGCCGATCAGATTCAGCAATATTTTGTGGACCCGCTGGGGAGAACAGAAACAACTCTGCAGGTCCGTCTGCAGTCTGGTGTCAATAACTACCCCCGGGTACTCGGCCAGCCGCTCATTGTGTTCAATCGATTCGAGATGGGAAAGGATCTGCTCGTTGAGATCAAGGGGCGGCGGTTTCGTCTTTTTGCCCCGGGCCACCGACACCAGGTCGGCAACCACGGCAGCGGCCCGTCTGCCCGCCTCCTGGATCTTCTTGATTTCCGCGAAATAAGGATCCTGTTCCTGCATCTTCTTTAGCAGGATTTCCGGGTAGCTTACCACCGCGGTGAGAATATTGTTGAGATCATGGGCCACGGAGCCGGCCATCAGTCCAAGGGCCTCAAGCCGGTTTGCCCGGGCCAGTTTATCCTGCAAAGCAAGCTTGTCCTGCTCGGCCCGGACCCGTTCGCTGATGTCTCTGAGCACCCAGATCCTGGCCGGTCGCCCAAGGTAGTCCATGGACCTGTGCCGCACCTCCAGCGGAAACCTGGATCCGCTTTTTCTGAGCCCGGTGCATTCGGCTCCATACCCTGTCTTAGCCACCTCACCTTCGCCCAGTTCCTGCAGGGCATCTCCAATGATGACCGTGTCCGGAAAAGGCCGCTGTATCAATTCTTCCTTAGCGTAGCCAAACATTTGAAAAAACTGGCTGTTTGCCTCCACCAGCAGATTTTTTTCCACCACCGCGATTCCTTCCCATCCTGCTTCGGCCAGGATTTGGAACCTGGCCTCGCTGACCCTCAGATCTCGGCGCAGTTTGTTGTGCTCCACCGCCTTGCCGATTACCTTGATCAGGTGTTCGTGATTGATCGGCTTTGCGAGGAAATCGTAGGCACCCTGCTTCATTGCCCGGACAGCGGTCTCCACCGTATTGAGACCGGTCAGCATGATGGCACTGGTGTCCGGGCATGAGGTGGTAATGAATTCCGCCAGATCACAACCCGACATGTCGGGGAGGCCAACATCGAGCAGGGCGATGTCAAACTCCTTTTCTGCTAACAGCTTTCTGGCCTCACTGCCGGTAAGTGCCCGGGCACAGGAATAATTGTAGTGGTCGAGCACGCCCTGCAGACCGTCGATGAATCGCTCCTCGTCATCAACCAGCAATATCTTAACTTTGTCCTTCATTGCACGGGGGCGCCCAGGCTACTCATTTCTGATCGGTAAACCAATTTCAAAAACGGTACCCCGATCCGGTTCACTGCTGCACTCTATCGTCCCGCCCAGGTCAGCGACTGCTTTGCTAACGATTGACAGACCAAGTCCGGAATGACCGATACCTTTGGTGGAGATGAAGGGGGTGTAGAGATTTTCTTTCACTGCAGCGGGCAGACCCGGACCGTTGTCCTCCACGCGGATGACGATTTCGCCCTCCGCATCACTGTCGGATAGTTGTTTTCGGCTGGTGGTAACCACTACCGTCCCCTCACCGTTCATGGCTTCGGAACCGTTTTTCAGCAGGTTAATGATGATCTGCTTGATACCGTCCGGCGATGTCCTGATCAGCGGCAGATCTGGATCGGCGTTGAATATGACTTCGGTTGCCGTGTCGCTCAGAAACGAGGATTTGACGAGCTGTACGATATCGGAGATAACATTGTTGACATTGGTCAGATCGGAGGCTGCAAATGACGTCTGGGCAAAGGTGTCGAGTTGGTTGATCATAGCTGAAATGCGGTTGATCTCATCCGATATGATGCCCAGTTCCTTTTTGATGTTCTCCTCATCTGCCACCTTCATTTTCAGGGTGGTCAAATAATTGTGGATGATTCCCAGAGGGTTGTTGACCTCATGGGCGAATTTTCTGGCCGTCATTGAAATAGCGGCCTGGCGCTCTTTTTCGATCTCCTCCGCTTTTCTGGCTTTCATTTCGTCCAGATAGAGGCTCATGCCCGCCTGCTGGGCAATGGTCTTGAGCAGGCGGTAATTGTTTTTCGACAGTTCAGTCATGGTCTCGGGCAGGCCGACAAGGGCCACTCCGACTTTCTGCTTTTCGGCGGCCAGCGGCACCAGCGCCACGACCCGGCGGTTAAGGGCCGACAACACCTGCCTGTCGGCGAGGCTCTCCAGCTCTTCAGCTTCTCTTAAATAGTCCAGGGAACGGCTTTGATAGGCCTTGACAATGCGGCTGCTGCTTTTCTGGATCGGCAGTATCAGCTCCTGGCTGAGTCCTCGGAGCTTGTTCGCACTTGAGACACTGCCGATGAGCAGCACCTCATCCCTGTCCGGCAACAGCAGTATGGTGCGGTCAAAGCCGAAAAGCACCTGCAGCGACTGCTCGAAGGCCCTGATCATCGTCTCCCGGTTTTCGGCCTGGGTCATATTTTCCAGAAAGCCGGAGAGCAGCGAAATGCCTTTAATACGCGAGGCCAGATTGGCGTGCAGAGTTGCCCCTTCCTCGGCGACTATAATAGTGCGCCCCTCCAGCCCATCCTCGGGGGACGGCGGCTCCACCACGATGCCAAGCTCGGCACTGATCTGCAGAATCTCCTCATCTGCCGCCTCGACGATCTGCCCAAGATCCTCCCCACCCAGTCCGAGCAGCAGGTCGACGATACCGCGGGCGGACTCGCGACTGCCATCCTTGCTCAGCTGGTTGGCCGCGTAGATTATCTTGACCAGGGGAAAGGCACCTGTCACCCGCTCTGGTGTTTCATGATGATAGCTGATGGCGTCGCCGATCAAAGAGTTGAGGTTCCAGTCGGCCACCAGCCAGGCGCCGATCTCGGCATGGTTGGAGCCGATATGGTTGTGCTCGGTTTCCAGCAGGTCATCCTGTTGCGGTGCTTCGGCCAGCACCGCTTCATACTGGTCGGGATAGGCGGAAACCAGTACGAGTTTGCCCAGGTCATGCAGCAGGCCGCCCAGATAGGCATCATCGGGGTTGGCCTGGCCGTGGTGCTCGGCGATGCGCCGCGACAGACAGGCGCATTTGAGACTGTGATGCCAGAACGAATGGATATTGAAGTAGGTGAGGCTGGAAAATAGACCGCTATTGAAAACCTGGTGGACAGCCGCGGTGACCGCCATGTTCTTGACTGAATTGGCACCGAGATAGACAACCGCCTGATCAACCCCGCTGTAGGTGGTTTTCAATCCGAAGTAAGCGGAATTGACCAGTTGCAGAACTTTATAGCTCAGAGAAGGATCCTTATCGATGAGAGAGGCAACCTGGGTCAACGGCGTTGCCTGGTTATCGCACGCTTCCAGAAGTCTGACAAGGATCTCGGGCAGGACCGGTACATGGCCCGACTCCTTGATCCGCTGAAAAACTGTTTCCCTGGTTGACATAGAGGATCGCGCGCAGCGTGTTCCTAATCGATATCTGGGTGAAGCTCCCTCGCCTGCTTGAACAACACGGTTGTGTTACCATTAATAGCACAATTTACAAGGCCTTTCTACCTCTCTGCTGAGTTCCCCCTGGCTGTGTCCACACCACCTGGAACTGAGAACGAGCCCGAGCTCTGTATTTTTTAAAAGGTTGAATCGGGCGTGAAAGTTGCATCGGATATGGTAAAGCCAGTACAGTCCGAATCCTGCCACAGAACTGTGGTATAATGAAGTATAAGGCGTCCGGACACAGTGCTGTGCGACACAAGTGACGCATTGGTTAAACTTTCAGCAGCCGGGTATCCACCATGATTCCTGCCTCAGAATCTACTTCCCTGCCTTACGATGATGAACTCGTCAGGCGGTCCAACATACTTCAGGCGATAATCCGTCTGAGCAACGAACAAGTATCCGGCCTGAACCGCAATGAGTTGCTTCTCAGATGTGCGGAAATACTGCTCAAGTTCAGCAGCTTCAGTGGTGGCTGGATCGGCAGGCACGTCCCGGAAACAAATGAGATCACGCCGCTTGCCTTTCTACAGATCGGTGCCGACAGCAATGATGAGCAAAAGATTTCACGCAAACTCATCCTGCTCGACAGTACATTGATCAAATCCATCCAGGAAGCGGCGAAATCGGGTGAGCCCGCGCTGTTCACCGATATCGATCCCCCGGTCACCCTGCCGCTCACCCCGGAGCGGGCCATCTTCCGATCATGCAGCATCTGGCCGCTGAGTCACCACAATTTCGTCTATGGGGTGGTGGCTGTTTTTTCTCAGCAGCCTGACGGTTTTCCTCCGGATGAGCTCAAATTCCTGGAAACCACTGTCGCAGACCTGTCGCTCGCCCTCTATGCCCATGATGTTTCTGTGCAGCTTCAGTTCGAACGGGATTTCAATACCGAAATCATCGACTCGATCCAGGCTCTGATGGTGTCCATCACGCCCTGCGGTAAAATTCTGCGCTTCAATGCCGAAGCCGAAAAGGTAACCGGCTACCGTGAGCAGGATGTGCTAGACAGCTATTGGGTGGATATTCTGCTCTCTCCTGAAAACCGTCTGCACTATCAGAATGTTATTTCCAGACTATTGAAAACAAATGCCGGGAATCTCAGCTTCAGGGCCTCGCTGCGCACCAAGAAAGGAGACCTGAGAACCATTGACTGGCACAGCTCCATTAAGCCCGACATTGACCAGGGATCCGTCGGCATGGTGCTCTTTGGCCTGGATATCACCGATCAGTTGGCCGCCGACAGAAAATATGACAGTGCCGTTGCCAAGTGGGAAAATATTTTCGCGGCCATTCAGGATCCGGCTCTGATCACCACCAGAGACGGCACCATTATAGATGCCAACCATGCAACCTTCACCGCGGCGCGTAAATCCAGAGATGAGGTGATCGGCGAAAGTGTCTGCCAGATTTTGCACGGGGGCAGGAAAAAAGGCAGCGTCTGTCCCCTGGAAGCCCAGATCAAAAGCGGTGAAAGCAGAATACTGCACACCGAGCTCAGCGGCCTGCACGGCGATTACCTGCTTACCGTCAGCCCGTTGGAGTATTCGGCCGGGCCCGACGAGGCGACCTTGCTGGTGGCCAGGGACATGACCGAGGAAGAGCGCCATAAAGCGGAAGCGCTGCGCGCCGCTCAGCTTGCTTCGATCGGCGAGCTGGCGGCCGGGGTTGCCCACGAGATAAACAACCCGATAAACGGCATCCTCAACTATGCCCAGATGCTCACTGACCTTGCCCAGGACAGCCAGAGCGAAGAGGTAATCGGCCGTATCAACACAGAGGCCAAACGGATCGCCTCGATTGTTCGCAACCTGCTTGATTTCAGCAGACACAGGGTGGAAGAACCGGAACCAGTAGACGGCGCCGCGCTGCTGGAAGACTGCCTTGAACTGGTCCAGCACCAGTTAATGAAAGACCATATTATCATAGAGCGTTTCCTGGAACAGACCCTGCCTCTGGCCTTCTGCAACCGATCCCAGATTCAGCAGGTGTTTCTCAACGTCATCTCCAACAGCCGCTATGCGCTCAACGAAAAATTTCCGGGCAGCCACCCCGACAAAAAACTGCACTTCAGCATATCCCTGGTACATCATACCAATGCCCCCTATGTCCGGTTCACCATGACCGATTACGGCACCGGTATCGAACACCATTTGATCAATCGCGTATTCGACCCGTTTTTTTCGACCAAACCCAACGGCGCCGGTACGGGCCTCGGACTCAGCATCTCCTACGGGCTGGTGAGAGACAACGGCGGCTACATGCGCATTAAAAGCCTGCTTGACAGCTATACCTCGATCATTATCGATCTTCCCGCGGCAAAAAACAGGAGCAAGGAAGATGGATGAACCGCATCGCAACTACGCGCTTATCTCGGCAGTGCTATTTATCTATACCCTCATAATTGTCGCACCGTTCACCATTAATAGCGGGGTGCAGCTGCCCTCATTGGCCTGGCAACTGGCCGGCTTCGCCC
>JARRLH010000161.1:0-6952 GCA_037387205.1 Desulfofustis sp. | reverse complement strand
GACCCGCAACAGAGTTTCTCTGGCGGAATACGGGTCTTCCGAAAAAAACAGCGACAGATCCCAACCATACTCTGCCTGCATCATCTCCAGAAGATTTTTTAATCGCCGGCTCTTGAGGTTGTAGTAACCGGACGATCGGATCAACTCGGCGAGCTGCCCTTCAGGCATGTGGAGCAGTGCATCAAAACTGAGGAGATCGTCCCGCTTGAGCGACTCGAGAGATTTCTGGACATTTGTCCAGTTGGTGTTCTGGGTTAGTACCGCACCGACAATAACCTCGAATGGGCTCTCTGCAGGCCACCAGTTCAGCGGCCCGAAATATTCATCGAGCCGGTGATAGATTTCCTGCAGCTGATCTGATGTAAACCCCATATCGACGTCTTTCTTCAATCGCCGAAACAGATGCCGATATCCCGCGCGGTTGTGATCTTATCACTGGTGAGATCCACTTTCTTTCTGGTCTTGATTGCTTCTTCTATGGGCACCGCTTTCATCTGGGACGAATCAAGGGCCACCATGTGACCGAAGGTGCCGGCCTCGACCAGCCTTACCGCCGCCGCCCCAAACCTCAGCGCCAGCAGCCGGTCGAAAGTGGTTGGTGAACCGCCGCGCTGCAGATGACCCAGGGTCAGCGAGCGGGTATCCTTGTCGGTCAGCTTTCTGATTTCAGTGGCCACCCATTCGCCGATACCTCCCAGGATCACCTCCTGGCGTCCCAGTTCCCCTTCTCCTTTGGAAATTATCTCTCCGCCTTTGGCCTGGGCACCTTCGGCAACAACCACTATGGAGTAATGTTTCTCGCGCAGTTCATTGTCGTCTATCTTCTCACAGACACTTTCGAGCTCAAAGGGTATTTCCGGAATCAGGATGACGTCTGCGCCACCCGATATTCCCGAATAGAGGGCAATCCATCCCGAATCTCTGCCCATCACCTCCACCACCATGACCCGGTCATGGGATTTCGCCGTTGAATGCAGTTTATCAAGAGCTTCGGTGGCCGTGGAAACCGCTGTGTCAAAACCAAAGGTTCGATCGGTTGCCATCAGGTCGTTGTCGATGGTTTTCGGAACGCCGATCACATTCATTCCCAGTTTAGAAAAACGATGGGCGATTTCCAGGCTGCCGTCCCCGCCAATGGCGATATGACAGTCGAACCCCATGCGATTGTAATTTTTCATTATCTTATCACTGATATCAACCAGTGTGATTTCACCCGCAAGATTCTCTACGGGTCTGGCAAAGGGACTGCCTTTGTTGGTCGACCCCAGGATAGTACCGCCAATCGCATAGATCTCCTGAACGTCCCGAGGAGTCAGTCGGACCATTTCATCTATGTCAAGAAATCCGGCGTAGCCGCTCCTGCTGCCGTACACCTCCCAGCCCTGTCGATAACATGCATGCACCACCGCATAAATTACCGCGTTAAGCCCGGGGGCATCCCCGCCGCCAGTTGATATCACCACTTTTTTCATCTTATTTCCTCAACGTGCTGACTACAATGATCACTCCCAACCCATGAGTATGACAAGAAATTTAATCCCAACATGATAATGATAACAATTTATCAATTCAAGCACCATCTCTTATTATACCCCGGAATAATTCAGCAATTGTTTGTCTTTATTTAGAATATCCAATAGCTTATTACATGCTTGGAAACCATTTAATACTTTATTGAAATGTAGGGTTTGACTTCTCATAGGTGCGGGCTTATGATGTTGGCAAATACGAGAATACCCTATGCCGTGAGGGCATCTGAGGTACGAGAAACCCGTACTACAAAAATTAGAGGAGGTTTACATGTCTCTAACCGTAACCGACCTGGCAGCGACAAAACTCAAAGAGTATCTCAGCCAGAATAATATTGACTCAGCCCTGCGCGTCGCCCTGATGCAGGGCGGCTGATCCGGTCCCTCCCTGGGATTGGCTCTGGATGAGCCGAAAGAAAACGACAAAGTCTACGACCAAAGCGAACTGACCTTTCTGGTAGAGGACAGCCTGCTGGAAACCTGTGGAGCTATCAATGTGGAATACATTGAGGCAGGACCGCGCTCAGGTTTTGGCATATCTTCGACCAACCCCATCGGGGGAGGCGGATGTTCTTCAGGATCCTGCGGTTCAAACGGCTGCGGCTGATTCTGACACGTACTGCTCGACGCTTTTCAAGAAGGTGGATTTACTCAGTAAATCCACCTTTTCTTTTTGTCGGTGAAGTCCCCCAAGCCAGTAAATGTCAAAAACTTGACACCCTTCTCGTTCGTCCTTATTCTCTAGTCTGATTTAAACTTTAGCAGTCAAATTAATACTTCAGACATAGAGGCGTCATCATGCAATTCGATAAATTCACCCTGAAATCGCAGGAAGCGATTCAGAGTGCCCAACAGCTTGCCGAGAACGGCGGCAACCAAGAGATCACCCCGGCCCACCTGACCAAAGCAATCCTGGAGCAGCCCGATGGCGTAGTTGTTCCTGCCTTGCAGAAAATGGGCATCGACCCCTCCCGGGTTTTGGCCCTGGTTAACGAACAGGTTCAGTCCCTGCCCAGGGTGTCCGGATCGGGAGCCACTCAGGTATACGTTTCTGCAGAACTGAAACGTCTTCTGGACAACTCGTTTTCAGTCGCCTCACAGATGCAGGATGAATATGTAAGCCAGGAGCATATATTTCTGGCCCTGCTAAAGGAGCGAAAGTTGTCCCTGGCTGATCAACTCAGAAAAATGGGTATCTCTGAGCAGAACTTCTTACAGGCCCTGACTACTATCCGTGGAAATCAGCGGGTCACCGACCCGTCTCCGGAAGAAAAATATCAGGCCTTGGAAAAATACGGCAGAAACCTTACCGACATCGCCAAACAGGGAAAGCTCGATCCGGTTATCGGCCGCGACGAGGAGATTCGTCGAATCATCCAGGTGCTCTCCAGGCGAACCAAGAACAATCCCGTGCTGATCGGCGAGCCGGGTGTGGGCAAGACAGCCATCGTCGAGGGGCTTGCCCAGCGGATCGTCAACGGCGATATACCGGCAACCCTGAAAGACAGACAGGTCGTTACCCTCGATTTGGGTTCCCTGGTCGCAGGAGCCAAATATCGCGGGGAGTTTGAAGACCGTCTGAAGGCGGTTCTCAAAGAGATCGAAAAAAGAAGCGGGGAAATCATATTATTTATCGATGAAATCCACACCCTCGTGGGTGCCGGTGCAGCCGAAGGTTCCATGGATGCCTCCAACATGCTGAAGCCGGCGTTGGCAAGAGGGGAACTGCATTGTGTCGGGGCCACCACACTCGATGAGTACAGGAAATATATCGAGAAGGACACTGCCCTGGAGAGGAGGTTTCAGCCGGTCCTGGTCCAGGAGCCCAGTGAAGAGGATTCCATCGCTATCCTGCGCGGTATCAAGGAGAAATATGAGCTCCACCACGGTGTCAGGATACAGGACGCGGCCACCGTTGCCGCTGTGGTGCTCTCCCACCGTTATATTACTGACCGCTTCCTGCCCGACAAGGCAATCGATCTCATCGATGAAGCGGCCTCGAGGCTGCGCATTGAAATCGATTCGATGCCAACCGAGATTGACGAACTCGACCGCAAGCGGATCAAACTGGAAATTGAGCAGGAAGCCCTGAAAAAAGAGCAGGATAAGGCCTCCAAGGATCGGCTGGAAGCTGTCCAGAAACGACTGGCCGATCTCGGCGACCAGCTCAACGGTATGAAGGCACAGTGGACCCTGGAACGCGATACCATCGGCAGTATCCGCAAGATAAAAGAGGACATTGAAAAAGCTCAGGTAGAAGCGCAACAGGCAGAACGAATCGGCAATTTGAGCAAGGTGGCCGAACTCCGTTATGGAACGATCGCGGCCCTGGAGCAGCAGCTTGAAAAAGAAAACCTGAGGCTCCAGGAGATCCAGAGCCAGCATCATATGCTCAAGGAAGAGGTGAGCAGTGAAGATGTGGCAGCCATAGTGGCCAAATGGACCTCAATCCCGGTGGACAAGCTGCTCGAAGGTGAAAAGGAAAAGCTCCTCCAAGCTGAGGCCATGTTACAAAAACGTGTCGTCGGGCAACAGGAGGCGATCGTCGCCGTGGCCAATGCCGTGCGCAGGGCCAGGGCTGGGCTCCAGGATCCCGACCGACCGCTTGGATCTTTCATTTTCCTTGGCCCGACCGGAGTCGGAAAAACCGAGTTGGCTAGGTCTCTGGCCGATTTTCTGTTTGACAGCGAACAGGCCATGATCAGAATTGACATGTCCGAATTCATGGAGAAACACTCGGTAGCGCGCCTCATTGGTGCCCCTCCAGGCTATGTCGGCTATGAAGAAGGCGGCTACCTCACCGAAGCAGTCCGCCGCAGACCCTACTCCGTTATCCTGCTCGATGAAATCGAAAAGGCGCACAACGACGTTTTTAACGTACTTCTGCAGGTCCTCGATGACGGCAGAATGACTGACGGCAAGGGCAGGACGGTCGACTTCAAGAATACCATACTGATCATGACCTCGAATCTGGGCAGTGATCTGATCATGAGAATGGCGGAAGAAAACGCCGACGCGGAAAGCATCAGGCGCCAGGTTGAGGAAAACCTCCATAACCAGTTCAAACCTGAATTTCTCAACCGCATCGATGAAACCATCATTTTCAAATCACTCTCCCGGGAGGATATGTCGTCCATAGTCGCCATCCAGCTTCAACGGCTGGCTAAGCGCCTGGAGGATCAGAAGCTGAAGCTGCGGTTTAGCCAGAACGCTAAAAAGTACCTCGTCACAGTTGGCTATGACCCGCTTTTTGGTGCCCGGCCCCTCAAGCGAGCCATCAGAAAGCATGTTGAAGATCCTCTGGCCATGGACCTTTTGGAGAACAAGTTCGCAGACGATGCGGTGATTCTCGTCGATGCCGACACCAATGGCATTGTCTTTACTACCGCCAGTCCCGAGCCGGAAGTGGTAGAGGCAGAATTGGTCGACTAGCACGTTTCCCCTTTACCTTTTCCATCGTATATGGTTGCATGGTCTGCCAAAAGCGGCCATGCAGCCAGAAGGTGACTGATGTCAGATTCTCCGTATCAATGCCAGGTGCTGATGTCGCACATGATGCTGCCCACCAACGCCAATCCGTTTGGGCATATTCATGGCGGCGATATCATGAAATACATAGACGATGCAGCCGGCGTGGTAGCTATGAAACATGCCCGCACCACCGTGGTTACCGCCTCCATTGATCGACTGGACTTTCACAGACCGGTGCATATCGGCAATCTGCTGATACTCAAGGCATCGTTGAATGCCACCGGACGGACATCAATGGAAATCGGGGTGCGGGTCGAAGCCGAAGACCTGATGACCGGTATCGTCACCCACATCGCCTCCGCCTATCTCACCTTCGTGGCCCTGGATGAGGACAACCGGCCTACTCCGGTACCGCCGTATAACCCTCAAACACCAGAGGCGATACGCAGAAGGAAACAGGCCCAGGAGAGAAAAGCCTGCTATTATAAAAGCAGAAACGAAAACGATTAAGACATAACCATGAGTGCCACTGCAGACGATTTAACCATCAGCTATGAAGAAGACGGCGTCGTGCTGGTAAGAGAACTTGACAAAGTCATCCTTTCCAAGGGAGCCTGGACAACGATTCTGTTCAGATATCAGAATCTCAACAGATCCACCGGTGAATTCGGTCCTGATATGTATTCGATACGGCGGTATCAGAAGCGTCAAGGCAATTACATTCCCAAATCAAAGTTCAATATTTCCAACGCCAAGCAGGCTGAGAAGATTGCCTCGTCCCTGCAGAAATGGGTCAAGGAACAAGCCTGAGTAAGGATTTTCCGAGCTATTCTCGTTTTTTTAACAATACCCTAATCTTATTTATTGACAAAGTGATAGAGAGGGTATAGTTTGTCGCGGCTTTTGCGGCAGGAGGGTGAGGCGGCAGAAGTGTAGAGGGGGGCGACAATTTGATTGACAAGCGAAGCGGGTTATATTAGATTGACGTTCTTCCGCGCTCGTCACGAGCGCACGGTCCGAGGCTGGGACCGCGACGATCCTTGACAACTGAATAACAGCAAATACGCAAACGGGCCCGACGTGTCTTTTTAGCGAGACACAGGGGTTCTGTCAAACAGCAGAGCCTTATTAGTTTATAATAAGGACTGAGTGAATCAGTTCAGGATATAAACTGGAGAGTTTGATCCTGGCTCAGAACGAACGCTGGCGGCGTGCTTAACACATGCAAGTCGAACGCGAACGTTTCCTTCGGGGAACTAGTAGAGTGGCGCACGGGTGAGTAACGCGTAAGTAATCTACCCTCGCATTCGGGATAACCCACCGAAAGGTGTGCTAATACCGGATACGTCTCATTTAATATCTTTTGATGAGAGAAAGGTGGCCTCTTGAATCAAAGCTACTGTGCGGGGAGGAGCTTGCGTACCATTAGCTAGTTGGTAGGGTAACGGCCTACCAAGGCGATGATGGTTAGCGGGTCTGAGAGGATGATCCGCCACACTGGAACTGGAACACGGACCAGACTCCTACGGGAGGCAGCAGTGAGGAATATTGCGCAATGGGGGCAACCCTGACGCAGCGACGCCGCGTGGATGATGAAGGCCTTCGGGTTGTAAAATCCTGTCAGATGGGAAGAAGTGTGTATCACCCAATACGTGATACATTTGACGGTACCATCAAAGGAAGCACCGGCTAACTCCGTGCCAGCAGCCGCGGTAATACGGAGGGTGCAAGCGTTGTTCGGAATTACTGGGCGTAAAGCGCGCGTAGGCGGCTAGATAAGTCAGATGTGAAAGCCCGCGGCTCAACCGTGGAAGAGCATTTGAAACTGTCTAGCTTGAGTACTGGAGGGGGTAGTGGAATTCCCGGTGTAGAGGTGAAATTCGTAGATATCGGGAGGAATACCGGTGGCGAAGGCGACTACCTGGCCAGATACTGACGCTGAGGTGCGAAAG
>JARRLH010000160.1:0-6972 GCA_037387205.1 Desulfofustis sp. | reverse complement strand
GACAGGTAGTGTAGTTATTAGAATTACCTTAGTTCGATCAATATTTCAGAGTCTGTTTTGGGCAATTCATAGCCTTCTAGCCGAGTGAGTACCGACGGCCTCTATCGAGATATCCAGCGAATCTGGAAAAGCTGCCGTTCACCAAAATAGCCCGAACAGCTCAAAATGCTCCTGAGCGGGCGTCAAGAGACACAAACTAATGTGTCAGTTATACTCAGTCCGGGCTTTCGCTAAATTCAGGTTATTCCGTTCGCGACCTGTACGGTCGTACTTCGCGACCTGCGTATTTGTGTGGTGTTACCGTTGCGAACCGCCGGAATCCATGTTGATTCTTGATGAACTGCGCAGCGTCTCTTATGAAATCTCGTCAAGGTTACCTGACACACTGAGTCTGAAAGCTTTTCATTTCTATTCGGGACAAAAAAATGAACAAGAAACTTATATTACTAATACTCCTAGAAAACACCTCCTAACTTCTTTATGTACACAGACCAGTCACCTCAGAACCTCAATCTCAAACGAAAGATAATGGAACGAACCAGCACAACTGCCGCCAAGGTAGTTACAGTTTTCACCCTCGCATTCGGAGTCTCGACAGTGGCATCCGCCGAGGATAAGCTCACACTCAACGATTTCTACAGGCCCTTCGAGCTTTCGGACATCACTCCGAAAAACATGCAGAAATGGCCTTATTATCGGTACGCTTCCATGAACTGGGACGAGTATGGTCTGTTCGGAACCGTGCATGTCATGGCGTCGAAGAGCCCGGCCGAACTGAGCGTCGCAGAGACGCCTTTCGATATCGAACAGGAGCTCGCGGAGGGCAGCTCTTTCGTTGAATCGCTGACCGCGACCCAGACCAAAGGTTTCCTGATCTTGAAGGACAATGTGATCTTTGCGGAGTTCTACGACAATGGTTTCAGCCAAAAACAGACCCAGCTACTGCAGTCGTCGTCCAAGACTTATGCCGGGATCGTTGCCTCAAAGTTGATTGACTCAGGCAAGCTCGATCCGAATAAGACAGTCGAAAGCTACGTGCCCGACTTCAAAGGCTCTAAGATCGGAAAAGCCAAGGTTCAATACGTTCTGGATATGCAATCCGGGCTTCTGCCTGCAACTGACTACCATGTGCCAGGAGGTGAAGCCTTCATGTTCGAGATTGAGCAGGGATTGAAGCCGGGCGATCCGACCGGCCACCGGAACGCGATCATCAATACCAAGACTCAGAATGCGCCGGGCGAAATCTACAACTACAACGACAAGAATACCGATCTGCTGGCCATACTGGCCGAAGAGATCACAGGCCAGCACTTCAACAAGCTCCTATCTGATATCTTCGATGACTTCGGAGCCACCAGCAACGGATCTATCGCTTTGACGGTCGATGGCACAGCCAGCCCGTCGTACGGCATCAGCTGCACGCTGCGAGACTACGCCCTGTTCCACCAATGGATCGCCGAGGGCAAGGCACCGAAGAGCTTCTATGCTTCGGTTCAGGATGTCGACAAAGACCTCCTTGCCGAGTCCGAGAAAGGCAAGGGCATCAAGGCTGCTATTGGAACACCGATCACATATGGATCGCAAGGTTGGTACCTGCCCGAGCACAAGATCGTTCTCAGCGTTGGTTCCTATGGGCAGGTTGGATTCAGTGACCTGGACAGTGGCATCTCCGTCGTTTTCATGCAGGATTGGGAGGACAACGGCGTTGCGGAAAAGTTGGCGGCTACTGTCGCTCGAGGCTTAATCGTTATCGACACACTGGGTGGCAAATGACCTTGGTCGATTTAAGGAGCAAACTAGGCGGTGCATTGGAGCGCGGAAAAGCGGTCGTAAGTCGCAAATTGTGTATTTGTCAAGATAAGATTGCTCCACAGATGGCAAGGTCCGATTAGGGCTGGTCCTAATAGGAGGCATCCGTTCTGAGCAGGCGAATGCCCGCTTAGAATATTTCAGAGACATTTACCCGAACGCCCTTGGATGTCCGCTGCTGAGAAAAGGGAAATATGGGAACAGCTGACGTTCGCCAGAATGTATCGGAAGCCCGGAAATGCTCCTTACCGGTCTTTCCTGTTGAAGATCAGAACGAGGTGTTGCTCTGCAACAGGACAGTGTTTCTTGCCGATGCCTTGGTGGCTAGTGGAGGTTACTAAGCCGCACTCAGTGTCGGTGCCCGTGCCATCGACCGTGTTGGGTGCCGGCGCCTTCGCTCCCGAAGTCTAGATCGACGTTGAAACTCGACTCGATCGCAGCTTCACCGATCGGATCTTTCGACAATTCGAACACGACCTTTCCATCTAGGACGGTCTGCAGAACCTTGGTTTCGCCAATCTTCGTCGGCTCGATCTCAAAGATGTTCTGATCAAGCACGATCATATCCGCGAACTTCCCGACTTCGATACTGCCAGTCTTGCCATCCTGGCTTGTCAGGTAGGCTGAGCCGAGCGTGTAGGCTTCGACCGCAGTTGCTACATCGATCGCCTGATCGGGCGCGAGTGGTTCGCCTTTTCCGCCCTGCGCCCGGCGCGTCACAGCTGCCTCAAGGGCGACAAACGGATCGTGCCAGGCGATGGGGCCATCGGAGGCGAGCGCGACCCGTATACCCGCGTCCACCGCCGAATTGATGGGCGCCCAACGCTTCATCCGCTCTTCGCCGACAGCGGCGCGTTGCCCTTCGGCGAGATCGGAGGGATACCATGCAACCGGCGAGAACTCGATTGTGATGCCAAGTTCAGCCGCCCGCGCCATGTCATCGGGATGAAAGAGCAGCGCGTGCGACACGATGTGTCGCGCCTCCAATTTCCCTTTCTCTTCCTTAACCTTGGCAACCGCATTAATGAACTGCCGGATGGTCGCGTCACCAATCGCGTGAATAACGATGGTAATGCCCATATCGTCCCATTTTCTCACCGTTTCGACGAGGTCGTCGTCCTCGTAATAAAACACTCCGCTGGTGCCATCCGTGTAAGGCTCAAGCACCGGGGCGACGCCGGGATTGCCATCACCGCTGAGCTTCACACAATCTACGAAGATCATATCCGAGGCGTATTTTCCGCGCTCAGCCACGTTCTTCTCGCGCCACTCGACCGACTTTGGTTCCATCGGGTCGCTCATCGTCCAGCAAAGCCCAACACGCGCCGTCAACTTGCCCTTGTCCTCCAGACCCTTCACGCCGTCGGCGACGTCCGGTTTGGCGTGCACCTGCATGACGGAAGTCAGACCCACGGAGTTGCCGTAGGCCAGCAGCGCCTGCAGTCCCTGCTCAACCTTTTCCGGTGCTGGGATCGGGTAGTGACTCCAGATGGGCTTTGTCGCCTCCTCCCTGAGGAAGCCGGTGGGCTCCCCCGTTTCGGGGTCCTTCAGGATCGCGCCGAGCTCCGGATCCGGGGTGTCGGCGGTGATGCCCTCGGCCTCCAGCGCCTTGGAGTTCATGAGCCCCTCATGTTGCGTTTCCGACAGAATGTAGAAAGGCCGGTCGTCCACGATAGCGTCGAGGAACTCCTTTTTGGGGTGATTGTCCGGAAACAGCGTATAGGGAAGGTTTTCGCCTATGAGGAGTTTGGCGTTGGGGTTCGCCTCTACGTACTTCCTGATCACCTGTTCCAGTTCGTCGATGGATGTGATGCCCGGCGGTATGAACAGAAGCTCGCCCTCCAGTGCATCGGCCGTGTAGGCGTTTTGCATGTGCAGGTGGATGTCATGCAGCCCCGGCATGGCGAAGTGGCCATTCAGATTGATTACTTTCGTGCCATCGCCCGTCATTGCCGTTATGTCGGCGGCGGAACCGACAGCAACGAACTTACCGTCTTTGATCGCCACGGCTTCAGCCCAGGGTGAGGCTTCATTGACCGTATAAAATTTTCCGTTGATATAAACAGCGTCAGCAATTTCCTGTGCGTATACAGGAAAAAATGGAATTGCAGCAGCAACACTACTGGCAATAGCTAAAAGTAAACTGTACATAATTGCCCCTGATTTGATAACAGATAAATGGGTAAAATAACTTTATAGTTTATTTGGGTATTTGTTAAAGTAAAGTGATAACCGGGTTCAGAGTAATTACCTATACTCAGAACTGACGGCAACCAATAGGGTTAGATTTTAGTAGCTTCGCAGTGTCGTGGATTTGCCCGCTCTGTTTTCATGCGGACAAATGACCGGTCCTGAGCTATACCTCCGTCTGTTCAGCCAATTCCAGTGCGTCATCTACCTCAATCCCAAGGTATCTGACGGTGCTCTCCAACTTGGTATGGCCCAACAGTATTTGTACCGCACGCAGATTCTTTGTCCTTTTGTATATGAGAGAAGCTTTTGTGCGGCGCAGCGAGTGCGTGCCATAGTCAATTGGATCAAGCCCGATCTCTGTAACCCAAGCCTCCACTATCCGGGCATATTGCCGAGTCGAGATATGAGGCGAGTTTTTAAATCGACTCTTGAACAAGTAGTCATTTTCAGCAATGTTGGCGGGTGATCCACTTTGAAACAGCTTGTCGCGTTTGTTGGATAATCTCGAACTGAACGGGATGACCGGTTTTCTGTTGCATGACCATTGCGCGCTTGGCGATGGAGTTACCGTGTGAAATATCCCTTACTCGTAGTTTCACCAAATCGCAGCTTCTTAACTTGCTGTCGATAGCTAGATTAAATAAGGCCAGTTCCCGTATACGGTTGGACATTTGTAACCGTATCCGGATAGACCAGATCTCCTTGAGTGTCAGGGCTCGCTTTTGACCCACTAGTTTGCCTTTGTTCCAGGGGATATTTCTCTTGCTATTCTGGGTAAGTAAATACATTTTGATTCCTCCAAATTGTTGATGGAGGAGAAAATATACTGGTGTGGAACACTAAATGCTTAAAAAGCAGTCATTTGAGCGAGCCTGGACAACGGCAAAAAGTGCTCCGAAGCCGACCTTTGAGAGACAAGCTAATGTGTCGGTTATACTCATACGCGACCTTCGCAACACCGGGACAAATATCACTGTTGATCTAGGTATATCGTCCGTTACAATCGTCGCCCACCAATTTACCTCTTGGAGCCGGACCATTGAAATCGATAAACTTGATACTAACGCTGCTTCTCCTTTCTTTGAACCATCCGGTGTTGGCTCAGGAAAAACCGAATATTCTGCTGGTGTTTCTGGACAATTTCGGATGGGGCGAGCCGGGATTCAATGGTGGCGGGATTATTCGCGGGGCCGCAACGCCGTCTCTCGATCAACTGGCGGACGAGGGTTTGCGGCTCACCAACTTCAATGTTGAGGTTCAGTGTACACCGTCTCGCTCAGCACTCATGACAGGCCGATACGCCATTCGCAGCGGCAACGGTACGGTGCCATTGGGGGAAGGCGTGTATGGTCTCGTGCAGTGGGAAGTGACCATGGCGGAGATGCTTTCCGAGGCAGGCTACGCGACAGGAATGTTCGGTAAATGGCACCTTGGACGTACCGAGGGACGGTTCCCCACGGATCAAGGCTTCGACGAGTGGTACGGTGTTCCCAATTCGACTGATGAATCGGTTTACTCATCGTTACCGGATTTTGTCCAGAGCGGCCTCTCGGAAACATTTGTGATGGAGGGGAAGAAAGGCAGCGTTCCGGAAAAGATTCGCCCCTACCGACTAGACTATCGACCGCTAATCGACCGCGACCTGACCAACCGCGCCATCAGCTTCATGAAGCGCCAAGCCGAGACCAAAAAGCCATTTTTTATCTATTTGCCGTATACCGCCACACACTTCCCGACCATGCCCCACCCCAATTTCGTCGGCAAGTCAGGAAACGGGCCATGGGGTGACCTCCTGATGCAGATCGACAGTTACGTCGGTGAGTTGCTCGACACCATTGATGGGTTGGGAATAGCGCGGGACACGATTGTCATATTCACCGCTGACAATGGCCCCGAGGCGTTGAGTGCTGGCGAAACGTCGATGACTGTAGAGACAGCGATCCACGGTTCCGCGGGCCCGTGGCGCTCAACCTTGTTCACCGGCTACGAGGGTGCGCTTCGAGTGCCATTTGCGATGCGTTGGCCGGGTAAGATCGAGGCTGGCCGAGAGAGCGACGAAATCGTGCATGCAATGGACCTTTTTCCGACTTTGGCGCGTATCGCCGATGGTAAAGTTCCATCGGATCGCGTCATCGATGGTATAGATATGTCCGAGTTCTTGTTGGGGCAGAAAGATGAATCCGGCCGAGACGGGTTCGTCGTCTACATGGGGAACGATGTCTTCGGGGTGAAGTGGCGCAACTGGAAGCTCCATTTCAAGGAACAAGCTGGCTGGAATGGCGTATTGCGCGAGTACACAATGCCTCGAGCCTACAATCTCATCAACGATCCGCAGGAGCGCGATAATGTGCTTTTTCCCCATACTTGGGTACCCAAAGCGGCTCTGCCTCAATTGGAAGAGCATGTAGCCTCGCTGAAAAAATACCCGCCAATACCAACAGGTGCAGCCGATCCTTACGAACCGCCTTATTAACCATCGTACACCGTATGGCAATAGCCGCGGCTCGGAGTTGCATTACCTCCGCCGAAGGTCTCAATTGGACGATTCGGAGCCTTCTAGCGGAATAAGTAGAGACGGCTGCTATCGCGAAATCCGGTGATTTGGAATAGCTGACGTTCACCGAAATAGTTCAGATGGCTCAGAATGCTCCGGAGCGGCTGTTACCTCACTGCACTGAATACTTCCGCAATGGGCCAACAACGGTCATTCCTGTTCTACACATTTAATGACTGCGCGCTTGGAAAGCAGTCGTTCGCATCGCCAGAATTTCTGCCGAAATCTGGATTTGACCTATAGTAAGATGAGTACAAGCTGGTTCGTACAACAATCCGAATGGTCGAAACGCAACAATCTGGAAAACTCGCGGTAATTTTGCACGCCGACGTCGTGGGCTCCACTGAACTAGTCCAACGTGACGAGCGAAAAGCACATGAACGAGTCCAAGAGGTATTTCACCGTTTTAGTGACAC
>JARRLH010000159.1:0-12478 GCA_037387205.1 Desulfofustis sp. | reverse complement strand
TCCCGATTCGCCCCTGAGCAGCACCGTGGCGTTGGAGTCCACCACTCGATGGACCATTTCGAAGACATCCTGCATCCGGCTCGAGTTGCCGATTATGTCGTTAATCCGATTCTTTTCAGAAAGTTCCCGCTTCAGTTTGAGGTTTTCAGTGCGAAGATTCTCCTTCTCCCGGTTGACGATCTGCACCCGACAAACAGTCTGGGCGATAATGCTCGACAGCACGGTGAGAAACTGCAGATCATCGTTGGCTTGGGTGCCGAATCCATCCTCATACATGCGGTCAACGCTGAGCGCGCCTATAATCTGTTTACCGTCCTTGATGGGAACGCAGAGAAAAGAACGGTCTCTATCGGCGATTTCGCCCCGAGATCTGGTACGATTGAGAAACAGGGGTTCTTCGGAGATATGGGGGACGACGATCGGTTCACCAGAAGCGACAACCCGGCCAGTAATCCCCTCCCCTATTTTATATTTACCCCTTTTTCTTCCCTCCGCGGTAAGACCGTGGGCAACTTCTATTTCAAGCTTGCCGGTAAGCGGATTGACGATGGTTACGGTGCCGTTCTCCATTTTCTTGTATTCGGAGAGAAGCGCCATCGCTTTTTCAAGACAATCGCTGAGTACAAAGGCGGAGGCAAGCTCTTTCGTGATTTCATAAAGACAAGTTAAATCGTGCAGTTGCGATTCAGTTTCTTTCTGGTCAACCATGGGTGTCGCACTTCATTGAAAAATAATATTTTGCAAAAATGTTTTTGAGTGTTGTTGTTGTGTTACAAAAATGTATCATACAACAGCCGCCCAGGTATGGCAATGACATATTATTGACAGATGATTTGCGAGATGGTACAAGGAAAAACTTTCGGAGGGATGGCCGAGTGGTTTAAGGCGGCGGTCTTGAAAACCGTTGTACGAAAGTACCGTGGGTTCGAATCCTACTCCCTCCGCCAGAGATGATAGAGGAGAGATGACCGAGTTGGCCGATGGTGCTCGCCTGCTAAGCGAGTGTGGGGATAATACTCCACCGAGGGTTCGAATCCCTCTCTCTCCGCCATGGCTACCCAACCTGGCTGAGTTCCTCAGCCAGGTTTTTATTTTTGAGGATCTGCTAGAAGCCCCACAGGAGTGAGCGTTTGATCCACCCTTCCAGCCCGCTGTCGTGTTTGACTTGGGCCCAGCCGTTTTGCTGTTTTATGGTCTTGAAAACGACTCCATAATATGCTTTGCCGACAATCCTGTACTTAGTACCAGGTCCACTTCTGATATTTATCTTTGTGTTCTGGTTCTTGTGCACCTTGACGATCATGTGACCAGTTCTGGAGGTGAGCTTTTGGTAGAGCCAGCCGCTGTCGCCCTCGAAATCTTCAACCTGCAGCCACCCTCCTTGCTCCTGGAGAACTTTCAACGGAAAACCACTGCCATATTTCCATTTCACGGAATATTTGGTTCCCGGGCCAGAGCGGAGATTGACGTTGTCGCCGACCACGCTGACCATTTTTGCACACACGGCTGAGGCGGAAAAGATCAGTGAAATTACCAGGACAAAAATGAAGATAGACTTTTTAATCATAGCTTTTAGTAGGTACCGATTAATAAAAAACAGGGTTACTCTCCCCCGAGTACCATCGCAATGATACGTTCGAGGTCATCATAGGAGTAATATTCTATTTCGATTTTTCCTCGACTCCCCTTCTGGTTGATAGAGACCTGGGAGCTGAGACGGTTGGTCATCTGGTTTTCAAAGGCTTTTTTCACCGATTTTGAAAATTCTTTTTCCTTGGTTCTATTGGGTGCTTTAGGGGTAACTTCGCGGGTAATTGTTTTTATCAGTTTTTCGGTCTGCCGCACGGACAATTGTTTGGCAATAATCTGGTCGCGGATCTCCTTCATGGTTGCAGGACTCGACAACAGTGGTAGAAGAGCCCGGGCGTGTCCTTCGCTGAGTTGCCCGGAGAGCAGATCCTCCTTGATATATTCCGGCAGTTGGAGGAGTCTGAGGGCGTTCGCCACGGTGGATCGGTTCTTACCCACCTTCTTAGCCGCCTCTTCCTGAGTAAGGCCAAATTTATCTATCAGTTTACGATATGCTTCTGCCTCCTCTAGGGGATTCAAGTCGGTTCTCTGGATATTTTCAATAAGGGCGAATTCCAACAATTCATCATCACTGTTAATTTCCCGCACGATTACCGGCACGGTTTTCAAGCCGGCCATCTTTGAGGCACGGAGGCGGCGTTCGCCGGCGATCAACTCATACCTCTTTTTTGATGTCCGCGACACAATCAAAGGTTGGATTACCCCGTTATCCCTTATCGATTCTGCAAGTTCGGTGAGTTCCTCCTGGTCAAACATCAACCTGGGTTGATGTTTATTGGGGATAATCTGACTTATGCTGCATTCGAAAAACAAATCATCAGTGCTTTGTTCGCCAAAAAGAGCGCTGATACCCTGCCCGTCAAGCCCAGTCAATTTAGCCACTGTTCACACCTGCCGTTTAAGAAATTCGAGCGCCAAGGCACTATAGGCTTGGGCGCCGGTTGACTTGATGTCATATTCCATAATGGTTTTTCCATGGCTCGGGCTCTCGCTGAGTCTCACATTACGGGGTATGCGGGTGGCAAAGACCTGGTCACCAAAATGATTGTGGATTTCCGCAGCGACCTGGTGAGAGAGACGATTACGTTTGTCAAACATGGTGAGCAGCAACCCTTCCACGTAGAGCTTTTTGTTGAAGGATTGTTTCACTGATCGTATGGTGCTGATCAGCTGCGCGAGCCCCTCTAAAGCATAATATTCACACTGCATCGGGATGAGTACGGAATGCGCGGCCGTAAGAGCGTTTAAGGTCAGAAGGCCAAGGGATGGCGGGCAGTCGACGATGATGTAATCAAATTCCGTAAGGAGCGGCTTTAGTGATTTTTTTAGAAATTTCTCTCTATTTTTCTGGTTGATCAATTCCAACTCCGCCGCCACCAGATCAATTTTTGAAGGCAGTACGAAGAGCATTTTTACATTTGTTGATTGGATCACTTCCCCCGCGCCAGCTTCCCCGCAGAGTACCTGGTACAAGTGCTTTTTCCTGTCTGCCGCTTTGACCCCTACTCCGCTGGAGGCGTTTCCCTGGGGATCTGAGTCTACCAGAAGCACCTTCTTTTTTCTCAACGCGAGCCCGCAGGAGAGGTTCACGGCCGTAGTCGTCTTGCCCACTCCCCCCTTCTGGTTGGCAACAGCAATAACTGTTGAGTTATTTCCCATTGTGATATAACCTCTCCCCAGGTTTTTTGGTTCTCTGGTTCTTTATATACCAGGTTACTACGAAGGCTCAATCTTTTTTTGATGAAATTGCATGATCCGGTGATTTAGGCGTATCACTTCTCGATGTTTCACGTGAAACATCTAAACAGATTGTTCGAAATCATTGAATGCTATGAGATTTTTAGTGATTGGCAGCGGTATTGCAGGTCTTTCCTTCGCTCTGAGAGTTGCAGATCTCGGTGAAGTCATGGTGGTGACCAAAAAAGGCGTCAT
The DNA here is from genome assembly GCA_037387205.1 of Desulfofustis sp. Classification (GTDB taxonomy): domain Bacteria; phylum Desulfobacterota; class Desulfobulbia; order Desulfobulbales; family Desulfocapsaceae; genus JABDQA01. The sequence goes on along the minus strand of JARRLH010000159.1, from coordinate 8,956 downwards.
CGATAGTGCGACCAATCTCGCCCAGGGCGGAATAGCCGCCGTTCTTGATCTGGAAAATGACTCCCTCGCCTCCCATATCGATGATACTCTCACTGCCGGTGCGGGGTTGTGCGATATGGGCACCGTCCAGGAAGTGGTCAGCAAGGGCTACGACAGAGTGCATGATCTTGTCTCTTATGGTGTTGATTTTGTTAGGGATTCAGGTAGTTCTGCCCTGAGTCTGGGAAGGGAAGGGGGGCATAGCCATCGTCGGGTCGCCCATGCCTATGATCTGACTGGAAGAGCCATAGAAATGACGCTCCTGGAGCAGGTCAAATCAAACGAATCCATCACTCTGCTCGAGAACCATATGGTGGTCGATCTGCTGGTATCGACCAAGGAGGGGAGCAGGAGGTGCGAAGGGGCCCTGATTTTCGATAACAATGACGAACTACAAAGATTTGAGGCCGATCAGACGGTTTTGTGCACCGGCGGAACCGGTAAGGTCTATCTTTATACCAGCAACCCTGACATCGCCACCGGAGACGGCATCGCCGCAGCCTGCAGAGCTGGCGTACGAGTGGCAAACATGGAGTTTGTTCAGTTCCATCCGACCTGCCTGTTTCACCCGCGGGCAAAAAACTTTCTCATATCCGAGGCGGTGAGGGGAGAGGGTGCGCTTCTTTTTAACCGGGAAGGGGAGCGTTTCATGAGGAAATATGATGACCGCCTCGAGCTAGCCACCAGAGACATGGTGGCCCGCTCAATCGATCGGGAAATGAAGGAAAGCGGCGACGACTGCGTATTTCTAGATATCAGCCATAAAGATCCCGCCTTCATTCAAGCCAGGTTTCCCGGCATTTACAAACAGTGCCTCAACTATGGGATCGATATTACCACGGAGCCAATCCCGGTGGTGCCTGCCGCCCACTATTTGTGCGGCGGGGTGCTGGTCGACGAATTTTGCAACAGCTCGCTTCCGGGGCTGATGGCCATTGGCGAGACCGCCTGCACAGGGTTGCACGGTGCCAACAGACTGGCCAGCAACTCCCTGCTTGAAGCTGTTGTTTTCGCTGAGAAAGCGGCATCTTACTGCCGACAGAATCTCACTAAAATTACCGATTTGGGGCAGGGGGCCCCTACCTTCTCTGAACCGATTCAGGCGACCCGGGAACTGGACGAACATATCCTGATTAATCACAACTGGGATGTGCTGCGCAGAACCATGTGGAACTACGTCGGTATCGTCAGAAACAGCAAGCGGCTCGAACTGGCCAGGGAACGGATAATCTCGATCAGCAGGGAGATTGAAGCACTCTATACGACCCACAAAATCACCCGGAACATGGTTGAGTTGAGAAATATCGCCCAGGTATCTCTGTTGATCGTCGAATCGGCGATGCTCAGAAAAGAATCTCGCGGGCTTCACTACACCACCGATTATCCTGATATGGATCAGGAGCAGCTGCATTGGCTGGTTCTGCATCGGCACCCAGAATCCCGCTCCTGGGAATTCTCGGTTGAGCACCGTCAATTCAGCCGCGCAGAGTAGGTGAGGTGCAACGGGGAGATGGAAACAGTCTGCTGACCTAAGCAAAGTTGCTAGTAGAATTTGAAACGTTCCGGTGAGAACATGGAGATATCGACGGGAGAGGGGAGATCGAGCAAAAGATCGGCCAGCAGTTCTCCAAGCAGCGGGGCAAATTTAAAGCCATGCCCGGCGAGCGCCGCTCCGAACACATGCTGTGATTCCGGCAGTCTTCCGAGATAGAAGTCCTTGTCAGGCGTCATGGTGTAGAAACAGGCGTTCACCTGCATCGGGCAGCCGGCCAGTCCGGGCAGATAGGCTGCAATCATCTCGTTTATCATCGTGGTTTCATCATCTCGTATGGTGTTTGACCCGCTGTCAGGATCGCCATCAGAGAGGCCGTTATGAAAAGCGACCTTTATTTGTCCACCGGGCTGAAGCATCGGCAATGAGTAAAATTCTGTTCTTCGACCAGGCTCCGGCAGCAAGCAGCAGCCGACCGCCATGATAGCTGGCACGGGAGGTCCGCACCTCTACTCCCGCGGCGTGCTCAGTCCACCGCTCCACTCCCTCATTCACATGAAGATCTGCTGCTGCCTGGCGGCCTTCATCGAGAAAGGCGGTAATGGCCGGCTCGGGAAAGACAATTCCTGCCTCACTTTCCAGACCGGCGTAAAAATAATCAGGCAGTGAAAACTGAGGCCATCGTTTCTCAACTTCAAGGGCGCTCAGATACTCGTGAAGGATGCCATGTTTCTGGGCACTATGTAAAAATCCTGAAAGGGCAGGGCAATCGGGGGGACCCAGGGTGAGATTGCCGGTTTTGATCAAGAGGCGCCGTCCGCTGTCCTTTTCCAGCTTGCGCCAGAGTTTCCAGGACTTTTGCGCCATCAGCACGTAGGAACTACCTTCCGGGTAGGCTCTGCGCACGCTCCTTGACAGACCATGGTGGCTGCCCCTGGTGTGGGGCGGGGAGAATTGGTCCAATCCCAGGACTCTATGACCTCTGCGGGCCAGGGTCATGCAGGTTGCCGAGCCTGCAGTCCCTAAGCCAACTATGATAAAATCGTAGCTGCGCATGTGGTATCGATAGTTGTTAACGGGGATCTGTTACTATTGCAGTGATCATCAGGATACCACATAAAATAGTGGATGATATAGTATGTTTTGACTACGAAGTATCGATGTGCTGCACCAATCATTGTAGAATCACTCCAACTTTGTTACATTCGTCGTCATTGGTATACCGTGCGGCTTCCGTGAGTGATGCCGGTTTTTCGATCCGTGAAGTGATGCAGTTCAATCAGCTGGAGATGTCCCCATGCAGGTAAGTAAAATAACCCTGGTAATTGTCTTTTTTCTGCTCCTTCCCCAGATCGCCAATGCTTATGTTGGTCCTGGTTTGGGAGCGGGCACCATTGGTGTAATCCTGGGCATAATAGGCTCAATATTCATAGCCATTTTTGCGATTGTCTGGTATCCGCTCAAACGTCTTTTGAAAAAGAACAGAAAAAAGAAGTCAAATGGCAGGGAATCAACCAGCTAAATTAAGGTGGATTGGTTCTTTCTCATTCTGGGTTCGGTCTGCTTTTTATAGATCTTCGTCCGCTTAAATACCCTAGCTAAGATAAAAGCCCTCAATGAAATTCTCCGCAAAGTAAGGCGGGTCATTGCCTCCTCGCGCATCTCTGATCATTGGAAAGAGATGGTGTTGCCCTCTTATGCCTGGCAACTTTTCAAGCTGTCCCTGCTGATCTTCGCGATCCTGGTCGTCTCGTGCAGCGGTTTTCTGATCCTTGGAGTGGTTTCAAGTCTTCTGGGGGGCCGCTTTGTCGATCTGTCCGCCTCGCTGATCGGCGTTGCCGTCTGCACCGTTTCGGCACTGGCGTATGCCGCAGTGCGGGGACGGTCGTCAAAGAGCGGCAGCGACTATGGAACGGCTTCAAAGCTGCTGCACCAGATTTCCCTCGGCTCACCATTCGTCGGTGAAGCGCTGTTCGATATCGAAAAATCGCTCTATCTGTCGAAATCAAAGGAGACGACCGACGGCCACCCCGTGTTCGTCTGCGGGCTGGCACGAGCCGGCACCACCGTGCTCATGCGCCGGCTCTACGAATCCAAACAGTTTGTTTCGCTGACCTACAGGGATATGCCCTTTGTGCTGTCCCCGAATCTGTGGCGGTCGCTGAACAGATTTTCAGCCAAGAGCAAAGAACTTGAAGAGCGGGCCCACGGCGACGGCCTGCTGGTCGATTTCGACAGCCCCGAAGCGCTCGAGGAAGTTTTCTGGAAAACCAAATGCGGTGCCGATTATATTCTCGATAACAGCTTGATTCCGATGGCCGCCGATGAGGAAACCATTCAGGACTTCAGAAACTACGTGTCACTCATCTTGAAGGATCATAAAAGCCTTCGGTACTTATCAAAAAATAATAATAATATCGTGCGTTTAAAATCTCTCTCAAGAGCCTTTCCCAAAGCCACTATTCTGATTCCGTTCAGACAGCCTGATCAGCAGGCCTACTCCCTCATGAGGCAGCATCAGAGATTTAAGGAGCTGCATGCGACCGATCCTTTCTCAAAAAAATATATGGGCTGGCTTGTGCATCATGAATTCGGCTCTGATCACCGGCCCTTTATCCTGGGTGAGACACAGCTGAGCGGCTACGATCCCGACAACCTGAACTACTGGCTGGAGCTCTGGCTGCACGTATACTCTTATCTGGCAGAAAATGTATCGGATCAGGTACGCCTGGTCTGCTATGAAACGCTGTGCGGGGACAGCGGCAGAGTCTGGGGCGAGCTGGCTGAACAGCTGGAGGTTGAGGATCACAGGGCAACGCTCACCTTTTCAGGGTCTTATCGTCAGCTTGACGACTCATTTGACGAATCCCTGCTTAAAGGTGCCAATTCTCTGTATGACGAGTTGCGCACCCGTGCCGTCGGACAGCACAGCGATACCCGCCGGAGTCGGGCAGAAGGCAGTGTGGGTTATGGGAAATAGAACTTCCGTGGTTAACCGTTCATTTCTCTGAGGCGCAGAATATAAACGCCCGCGAGCAGAACGACAATTGAAAGCAGTAAAATACCCGTATGCACGCTAAAAGACTCGGCAATAAAGCCGGTCGTTCCCCCGAGCAGCAGCATGAAACCGATGACAGAGCTACTTACGGCCAGGTAATGGGCACGATTGTCAGCGGTGTCGATTTAATTTGTGTTCCTCTATAAAATCACTATTGTTACATTGTGGTACATTTACATATGTATCATCGGGTGGTGCAGGCCCCTTCTCTTCACTCCCTCTCTCCAACCCTGCACCACCCTTTAACTCTGCTCTACCTCAATCCACACAATCTGGACAGCCTCGAGCATTTCAGATTTGAAGTTGAAAAGTAAAATGCTTTTCTAAACTTCTAAAAATAATACCACAATGTGACATGTAAAGTTCATGTCCATCACAATCCCTTATCCCCCTTTTTTTCAAAGGGTTACTGATGATCATAGGTGCGGCCGAGAAACATGAATTGGCCAGGGTTGCCCAAAGGATCTGCGTGGTAATGGTAACCCCTGGTAAACAGCGTAAAAGGCGTGGTGTATCTTCGATTGAAAAAATGGTCATTCCAATCCACTAAACACCTGCGTGCAACCATGCCTGTATGGTCTTGTTTTCCCGGGCCTGAAACGGGTTGTAAAGAAAAAAGGGATTGGCCGATCTGGCCCAATCCCTTTTAATATGTGGCGTCCCCAACCGGATTTGAACCGGTGTTGCCGGCGTGAAAGGCCGGTGTCCTGGACCTGACTAGACGATGGGGACCTGATTGTCCTGGTGGGTCGTGTTGGGCTCGAACCAACGACTCTCTGCTTAAAAGGCAGATACTCTACCGACTGAGTTAACGACCCCGTGAAACGCAGATTTATACAATCTACCATATTCCGTGTCAAGAAAAAACACTCACCTTTTTTTATCACCTGGCAGGGCTGAGGTCAAGCATATCAGGGGCGATGGCCGGATGTCGGAGACGGTCCAGTAAGGATTTTGTCTGCGCTGCAGAGTAAATTAACCTTTGTGGCAATTAACTGCGGATGCTATATAAAAGTCTTCGTTAAACCACCCGGTTTTTCCGGGCCAGCAACTTAAGCTACCAGCAGGCGAAGACCATGAGTTTTTTGGCAAGATCATCAAGCTTTGTCCGATTTTCCGTTGCAGGCGAGCTGCCCGACAATCCACTAGATTTCATAGCAGATCGCATCAGCTCTTTCGTGTTTGAAGACATAGACGACACCTTCGAGGAATATTCGGTGGGCTGGGTGTCGGTACTCAATATGTTCGATTCGGCTTTTGCATACGGTTCCCATCTCTACGGGGACTATGTCGTGCTGTCGCTTCGGGTGGACGAGCGCAAGGTGTCCCCGTCGATTTTGAAAAAATTCACCCAGAAAGAAGAAGAACGGATAAAAAAAGAAAAACAGGTCCCTAAACTGAGCAGAACCCTCAGGCTGGAGATCAAAGAGCGGATCAAAACCGAGCTGACCAGAAAGGCGATGCCGGTTCCCGCTGTCTATGATCTGGTCTGGAGCCTGAGTGAATCAGCACTCTATTTTTTCTCGACCAACAAAAAAGCGCACATGCTGCTCGAGGACTTTTTCAAGGATTGTTTCGGGCTGGTCCTCATGCTGCAGATTCCTTTTACTACAGCAGGCCAGCTTCTGAGCGATGAGGCCCGGCAGGCTCGGTTGGAACAGATCGCACCGGAAATTTTCGTCTAAAGGCAGGTAATCATGGATCTGGTTGATCTCATCACCGAGAAGAGGTTTTTCGGGCAGGAATTTCTCACCTGGCTCTGGTGGAAGAGCGAAGAGCGCGGCGGCTCTGTCGAGCTGGAGGGGCAGGGCGATATCATCGTCGTATTCGAAAAGCACATGCTGCTCGAATATGGGGAGGCGGACTATAACGAGCGCCTCGTCTGTACCGGTCTGCAGACCGAACTCAAGGAAGCCCGCACTGGTCTGCGCACCGGGAAAAAGCTCGAACAGGCCAGGCTGAAGATCAGCAAGGATGAAAGGGAGTACAACCTGACCCTGGGAGCCACCTTTTTCGAGTTCAGAAATGTCAAGCTGCCCAAGACCGAAGGATCCGAGCAGACGGCCCAATCATCCGACGCAGAGCTGGAGGGGGCGGTGCTGGAAAAGATCTTCCTGTTCGAGGAACTCGTTAAGATCGTAAACGATCTGCTGCGCATGTTTGCCGAGGTGCGGACTTCTGAGAAGTGGCCGGAGGAATTGGCGAGGGTGCGCAGATGGGTGCATAAGTCTGCCGACAATGTGTGAAAAATTACCTTTTCGTCCAGACGCCTCGTTGGGGGAAAATTTTTTCTGGATGAAAATTTCAATCTCTCAAGCGAGTTAGATAGTGAGAGATTGATTTCACTGAAAAGAAACAAACCAGAAAAGAACCATGGAGTTTGAAACGGTAATAGGGCTGGAAATCCATGCCCAGATGAAGACGGATTCGAAAATATTCTGCGGTTGTTCCACCGAGTTCGGCGCCCCGCCCAACACCCACACCTGCCCGGTCTGCCTGGGAATGCCCGGCAGTCTGCCGGTGCTCAACAAGCGGGTGCTGGACTTCGCCATCAAGGTCGGCTTGTCCACCCACAGCAGGATCAACCCGGTGAACCAGTTCGCCAGAAAAAATTATTTCTATCCCGATCTTCCCAAGGGCTATCAGACCTCCCAATACGACAAACCGATCATCGAGGACGGCTACATCGACATTGAGGTCGAGGGCGAGCAGAAGCGCATCGGCATTACCCGGATTCACATGGAGGAAGATGCCGGCAAGCTCATCCACGACGAGAGAGAGCCGGTATCCTATGTCGATCTTAACCGGACGGGCACACCGCTGCTGGAGATCGTCTCCGAGCCTGATCTGCGCTCGCCGCAGGAAGCCTCTGCCTATCTCAAGAAAATCCACGCCATCTTGCGCTATCTCGATGTCTGCGACGGCAACATGCAGGAAGGCAGCTTCCGTTGCGATGCCAATATTTCTCTGCGGCCGGTCGGTCAGCGGGAATTCGGTATCCGGACCGAATTGAAGAACATGAATTCGTTCAGAAACGTGCAGGCGGCGCTCGAATACGAGGTGCGCCGGCAGCGCGACCTGCTGCTGGAAAAAGAAGAGGTCGTCCAGCAGACCCTGCTGTGGAACCCCGACACCGGAAAAACGGAACCGATGCGCGGCAAGGAAGATGCCCATGACTATCGCTATTTCCCCTGCCCGGATCTGATACCGGTGGAAATCGACGAGCAGTGGATCGAAGAGATCAGAGAGGGGCTGCCGGAGTTGCCCGACCAGAAGCGGAAGCGGTTCATCGATGATTTCAGTCTCCCCGAATACGACGCGGTCATTCTCACCGAGTCAAAAGAGCTGGCCGATTATTTCGAAGCGGCGTTGGAGATCTGCCCCCAGCCCAAAAAGGTGTCCAACTGGATGATGACCGAGCTGCTCCGGGAACTCAAAGGAGCTGAAATCGATCAATGCCAGGTGCGGCCCGATCAGCTTGGCTCGCTGCTCAATATGGTGGAAGAGGGGGCTATCAGCGGCAAAATCGCCAAAGCGGTCTTCGCCGATATGCTCGACAGCGGCAAAGACCCCGAGCTGATCGTCAAGGAAAAGAACCTGGTCCAGGTTTCCGATGAATCTGAGCTGCTGGCTCTGGTGCGGGAGATTATCGAACAGAACCCCGGTCAGGCGGAAGAGTTTCGCGGCGGCAAGACCAAGGTAATGGGCTACTTTATCGGTCAGCTCATGCAGAAAACCAAAGGTAAGGCCAACCCCAAACTTGCCAACCAGCTCTTCAACCAGGAGCTGTCGGGCTGATCCGGGAGCAGATGGACACGGCGCAGTGGCAGAAGAGGGGACGCGGGCACCGGAGCCGGCTGCGCCAGCGCTTTCTTGAGCACGGACTGTATAGCTTCAACGATACGGAGATACTGGAGATACTGCTCAGTTTCGGCACTCCTCGAAAGGATTGCAAAGATCAGGCTCGAGCCCTGCTGGACCGCTTCAAGACCTTTCCGGGGGTCCTCGATGCCGACCGGGAGGCACTGCTCTCGGTGGAAGGGGTTGGCCCCAAATCCAGTTTTGCCCTGGGGTTCATCAAATCGACCGCGGAGCACTACCTGAAGCAGCGGCTCAAAAGCCGTCGCTACTTGAACTCATCCTCTCAGGTCATCGACTTTTTGAGCCACTCGCTGCGCGGTCTGCAGATCGAAGTGTTGACCGTCATCTATCTCGATGCCGCCTTGGCCATCATCGATTCGGAAAAGGTGGCCGAGGGTACAGTTAATGTCAATACGGTCTATCCCAGAGAAATCATCAAAAAAGCGCTCGGCCGCAACGCCTCGGCGCTCATCGTCGCCCACAATCACCCCTCCGGAGTGCTGACG
>JARRLH010000158.1:0-7035 GCA_037387205.1 Desulfofustis sp. | reverse complement strand
TTGAACCTATTATGGAGTTCAGCGGTTTGTACGATAAAAGAGGCGATACGGTCATCTGGTACAGTGACGACGAATGCCGGGTTCCCGTAAAAGTGAATTCCAAACTGCTACTTGGCTCGCTGACCGCCACGCTGGTCAGCTATCACAATCCGGCCTGCCCGGAATACGACGGGGCCATGCTGGAAAAATACAGAAAGGAAGCGGAGATATTCGCGGACGAGCGCTAATCGAGAGGGAGAACATCATGAGTGAATCGGTAACTCAAACAGATCTTGAAGGATTGCAGCTGGTGCACCGGGGTAAAGTCAGGGATATGTACGAGATTCCCGGCCATGACGACAAGCTGTTAATGGTGGCCACCGACCGCATCTCCGCCTATGACGTGGTGATGTCAGATCCCATCCCCGGCAAAGGTAAAGTTTTGACCCGCTTGTCGCTTTTCTGGTTTGAGCTGCTCGGCGATATAATCGAAAATCATCTGATCAGCGCCGAGGTTGATGAGTTTCCGGCTGCCTGCAGGCCCCACCGCGAGATTCTTGCCGGACGATCTATGCTGGTCCACAAGACCGCACCTTTGCCGGTGGAATGTATCGTCCGCGGCTACATTTCCGGCTCCTTCTGGAGTGCCTATCAAAAGGACACCACTGTCTGCGGCTTTCCGCTTCCTGAAGGGATGCGGGAATCCGACAGATTTCCGGAGACTCTTTTTACCCCTTCGACCAAGGCGGAAATAGGCGATCACGATGAAAATATTTCAATCGAGAGGTTGAAAGAGATAGTCGGAGAAGACAAGGCCGAGGAAATCTCCCGCATCAGTGTCGGTCTCTACCAGAAAGCTGCCGATTACGCGCGGGAGAAGGGCATTATTATTGCCGACACCAAGTTCGAACTGGGGGAGAAAAACGGCCGGCTCATTCTGATCGACGAGGTACTGACCCCCGATTCCTCCAGGTTCTGGCCGCTCGATCAATACGCACCCGGTAAGGGGCAGCCCAGCTTTGACAAACAGTTCCTGCGCGACTACCTGTCATCGCTGGACTGGGACAAAACGCCTCCTCCACCAAGTCTGCCCAGGGAAATCATCGAGAAAACCAGGGCACGATACGAGGAAGCGCTGCATAAAATTACCGGCTAGATTACTCCGGAAACGTCCGTGCCGCTCACTGTCACCCCGGTGCTCGATCTTGAAAAAAACGGTTGATGACGAACCCCGGACAGAAGATATGAGAGCGGCTGCCGGCCTCAATCGAGGCTGGCCCTCAGCGCGGACTCGAGATTCGCATGGCGGTGCACGTAGCCGTTTCTCATGAGGACGCTGGGCAGTACCCGGGTACTGGAGAGAATCAGTTCATCCGCCATCTGACCAAAGACAGTCCTGGCTGCAAACGCAGGCATTTTCATTAGGGTGGGCCGCTTCAGCTCTTTGCCCAGGGTTTTGGTGAATTCCCGGTTGGTGACCGCCGCCGGCGCCACCAGGTTGACCGGACCTTCGATTGCATCGTGCTCGAGGACGAATTCGATCATGCCTATCAGGTCGTCGAGCTGCACCCAGCTAATGTACTGGGTGCCACTGCCAACCACCCCGGCAATACCCAGTTTAAAGGATGGAAGCATGGTGGGCAAGGTCCCTCCCTTGCCGCTCAGCACCATACCGATCCTGCCGAAGGCCACCCGGATACCGGCCTCGACAGCGGGCTGGGCCGCCTGTTCCCAGGCCCGACACACTTCAGCGACAAAATTGTCTCCCGAGTCAGCGGTTTCATCGACCGTCTCGGAACCACGGTTGCCGTAGTAACCTATAGCCGAGGCAGAAAAAAAGACCCGGGGTTTCGTCGCCAGTCCGGCGCAAAACTCGGCGAGTTGCCTGGTTCCTTCAACCCGGCTTGTAAGAATCTTGTCTTTCTTATTCCGGGTCCAGCGACCGGTGGCAATATTTTCTCCAGCCAGATGGATTACCGCATCATATATGGTGGTTGCCGGATCTGGCGGCAGCTGATCAAATTTCCAGAATGAAGCGGCTTGATCCTTGTTACGCTGAAGACTGAAAATATCGTGGCCATTGGAGACCAGGTGGTGAACAAGCCCGCTCCCTACCAGTCCCGAGGCGCCGGTGATCAAGATATTCATGGTCAGCTTCTCTTTTTATTTTTTGGTTGAAGTGGCAAGACTTCGTGATGACATGTTTTTTTGTCGACCAAGTGGGCCAGGGCTAGAAACGGGTGGTGGAAGATCATTCTGGGCCCGCTGAATCTCATAACCTCGATAATTTGTTTTCGCATTGCTGGTTTGTAGCAGTGCACGGTGCATTTCCCGCAAGTAGTCTTTTCTTCCTGGAACGGGCAGGCCGCCAGGCGGTGTTCAGCGTATTCCGAGAGCTGCACACATTCATCACAGAGACCGGCAGCTTGATGGTGGGCTCTGCAGTAGAGACGAATCATGGCAAGAACTGTTTTAAGTTCCCTGATAAGACGAGGGTGCAGGCTGCTTCCACCCGGTGTAACAGGATTAGGCCTTGACATTTTCCCGGGCCATGAAAAGCTCTAGTTTTGCATGGATGTCATCGCACACCTGCTCCTGAGATCGATGATTGCTGTCGATTACTATATCGGCATATCTCGTGTAGAGTTCTAGGCGCTCCTGGAAAAGATCGGCGAAACTTTGGTCGGCGCGTTTTGCCAGGCCCCTGGTTTCGTAGTTGTGAATTCTCGAATTCAGCGTTTCCAGACTGGCATCCAGGAAAATAACCACCCCGTTCTTCTTGAGGTGTTCCATTGCCTTGCCACTGTAGGCGGCGCTGCCCCCTGTGGCGATCACATGGTTCTCGCAGTTGATGCCGAGCAGCACCTGCTCTTCGATTTCCCGCAGAACCATATAGCCATCTGTATCAACAATGTCCTGAAGCGACCTGTTTTCCTTGAGCTGGATCAGGATGTCACTGTCGAGATAAGGCCTGGTAAGGGCTTTGGCCAGAATGACCCCTACCGTGCTTTTGCCTGATCCCGGCATGCCGATCAGAATAAGATTTTTACGTTTTACCATAATGTCGTATCGCAGAGTTAGTGATTATCGGTGACAAAGACTGTAAGACATACGCGCCGAATTGCTAACTGGACACCGTTAAAACAATGGCTCTTTAAAGCGGTACAGCTCGTGTTTCAAAGCCCCGTCAGGCGGTGTTATTTTTCGGTGATCCTGAGTTGCGCAGGAATGATCCACACCAGAAGCAGCGACAGAAAACTCAACAACGCTCCGGTAAAGAACACAAAGCGATAGTCGATGAGCCACAGCACACCTCCAAGGGCCGGCAAAAAGACAGCTGCTATGTGGTTGATGGTAAACCCCACAGCCATGCTCGGGGCTATATCCTCGGGGTCAGCAATTTTCTGAAAGAAGGTTCTGATACCAATGGCGAAGTTGAAGAAGAGGTTGTCGGCGATATAGAGAAACAGAGCGATGTATCGTGATTCGACCATCCCGTAGCAGATGAAAATAACGATCAACGAAAGATACTCGACTGTCAGAACGCGGCATTCGCCAAACCTCACTATCCATTTGCCGATGTAGGGGCTGACGATAAAATTGACGAGGTTGTTGAGGAGGAAAAGGACGGCGATCTCCGATATTGAGAAATTGAATTTTTTTACCAGCAGAAAAACGGCAAAGGCAACGAAGATCTGCCGCCTGGCGCCGGACATGAACGTCAGACTGTAAAACAGCCAATACCTTCTTCTGAAGACCATTTCCTTGCGTTGACGCGGCAGCTTGGGATCGGCGGGATTTCTGGTCAGGGCCCAGCTGGCGGCGGCAATAATGATGATGCCAAAGAGCAGGTAGAAATGGCGGTACTCCAGATGGGGGGCCAGGACGATTATGACAAGTCCGCAGATTACATTGGTGGCAGCTGCGAAACTGCGCAGCTTGCCAAAGACCACGGGGGATGTCTGTTTGTCGAAGTATTGGAGGGTCAGCGACTGATTGGTGGTTTCAAAATAGTGGAAACCGAAACTCATGATCAGGGTAGTGAAGATGAGACCGTAAAAACTTGGCAGCAGTCCCGTCACTGTCACACCGATGCCGAGAATCAGCACCGACAGGGCTGACAGCTTATGCTCCTTGACGACAAGCAGGACATAGACGACGAGCAGCGACAAAAATCCAGGTAGTTCCCGCACCGACTGGATTATACCGATATGTGAACCGTCCAGGTTGACGACGTTGAAGGCAAAATTGTCAAACAGGGTGCGCCAGACATGGAGGCCGGCGGTGGAGCAGATGGTTAACAGCAGCAGGTAGCCGTACATCGGGTTTCTGCTGAACGGCGTTACAGCTCTGTTGGCTAATTGGCGCACCACGGGTAACAGCGCTTGTCGAATGGTGATAAGATTTTATTCTAGCAAGTGATTCAACCGTAAAAAGAAACAGATAGTAGCCTATAATCCGGGCTAAATCTCTTATAATTTCCAGAAAATAGCATTATTTCATCGGGGCGCGGCCGGGCGCGAGTCTTTGCAGGTGTGTTGTCGGAGCTGCCAATCTTCAGATAGATAACTTGTAATTACAGTTTGTTATTTGTTTTGAAACAGGCTCTGCAGATGATATAATCCTGTGACTGTATGACAGATATCATCCTAAAAGATCCGGAGGGGTACGTCTCATGAGCGAATTTTTCGGAAAAATAATGTCCTTCGTCGAGTCGACCAAGCTGATCGATCAGATAGCCGAAGTTGACTATGTCGGATTATCCACCAATCCCTGGTTCCTTGTGCCCTTTATCGCGCTGGTCCTCTATCTGATCTGGAAGCAGCGCTGGCGTGACATGATCTTCATTGCCATCTTCATAGGGGTGTGGTGGGCATCCGGCACCGACTACATGCAGACCCTGGTGGTTGGCGAGGAACTTCAGGTGAACAAGGTGCTGCCGGTGTTGTTCGGCGGGGCTGCCATCCTGGGTATTGTCATCTATCTGCTCTTCGGCAGATCTGATTGACGCCCTTGCAAGACCATCTGGTTCAATCCGGTTTTTGGTCACCACTACCCGCTTGTATAATCATTTACCAGTATTTTGGAGATAATGATTTCTCACTTTAAAAACTCGATTTTCCTCATCTCCGATGAACACAATTGCCCTTTCTATAATGCCAAGGAAGAGTTTGAGGTAAGTGAGAATGCCCTGAAAATTCCGACCGGCAAACCGGTTTGTCTCATCCTGGCCCAGGACGTCGTGGCTCTGACTTCGGAGCAGGCAATTCTTGAGCGACAGGAAAAAGGTATAGGCGAACAGAACGAGTTCAAGTGTGGCGGCTGCGGCGGCATTATTAAATTTGAATACAAGAAGGCCAAAAACTTCTCGACCCTGCAGATGAAACTGCTGGTGGCCGCCGAACGCAAGGAAAAACTCAAAGAGGTCATCAGGTATGCGGATGATCTGCGGGACATAGACCTGTTCAGTTCACTGGCAGACGATGATCTTCTCGACCTCGGAACTCTGCTTGAATTCGAGTATTATGACTGGGGCTACTTCGTGTCCCAAAAAGGGCAGGCGGGCAGCAAGCTCTACATAATCATCTCGGGCAAGGTTGAGGTGCTTGATGATGAAGGGGTGATTCTGGCCGAGATGGGGCCTGGAGAAGTTTTCGGCGAGCTGAGCATGATTTCTGGCGAAACCATGACCACCACCATTCAGGCCGCCGAACCCTGCGTCATCGCAACTCTGAATAAAAAGAATTTCAGACATGTTCTGGTACGCTTTCCAGCGCTGCAGATATTTCTATATAAATTGTTCGTGGAGCGCATCAACGCACTGAACGCCAAGCGGGCCGAAGAACTCAGCACCGGCATGGTCGGTCAGCTTTCCGATATCTCCCCGGTTGAGATTTCGCAGATGATCAACAGCAACCAGAAGACCGGCTACCTGGAAATCGAATCGGAATTTCATAATGGTAAGATCCTCTTCAATGGGGGGGAGGTCGTCAAGGTGGATCTCGGTTTCAAGAAAGGGCTGAGCGGTTTTTACGAGTTCATTGCCTTGACCGAGGGACGCTTCAAGTTCATTCAGGGGTTGTCCGCATCGGAGCGGAAGCTGCGTCCGATCGGCGGTTTCATGGGCATGCTGATGGAGGGTATGAAACGTTTCGATGACCGAAGAGGTTAATGCACCGTACTTAGTTTCCTTTTTCTCCTGATTCTCTATATCGTTCGGGCCACCTGGGCTCGTCTTCGTCGTGTCGGAAAAAGTGTGCTGATGAACCGTTTGCAGGCAAAGAACCATATCATCAGTCTGCTGCGCCTCGATGATCTCACCGCAATTCTCGGCGAACTCCCTTCTCTGCCGGAAAAACATCTGCTGGGCGGGCTCTTCTCCTGTCTCTGTCATCCGGAGGAATTGGTCCGTTGGCACGCGGTCAGCGGATTCGGCCTGGTGGTGCCAGCCATTGCCGCCTCCGATATGGAGGCGGCACGCACGGTCATGCGCCGTTTCCTGTGGATGCTCAACGACGAATCCGGGGGAATAGGATGGGGAATACCCGAGGCCATGGCCGAGGTAATGTTCCACAGCAGCCCGCTGGCCGCTGAATACCTGCACATGCTCGTCTCCTACACCACGGATGAGGGGCCGGAACTGTTTCAAAATGGCAACTTTCTCGAACAGGAACTGCTTCAGGCTGGGGTATTGTGGGGATTATGCCGGATGGCTCAGGCCCATCGGGACGAACTCATCGGTCTGGGTCTGGATAGAAATATGGAGGTATACCTGAGTTCGCGCACTGGTGCGGTAAAAGGGATGGCCTGCAGACTGATCGGCTTGTTGAGCATGAGTGAGTATTCAACATTAATCACCGCGGCCTGCGATGACCCCAGGCCGGTTCGGATTTACCATGAAGGAGCGTTTCTTGATCAGACGGTTGCTGAACTGGCGGAATCGGCGCTGAGAAGCTTGTGACGAATATCACACCGCCTAATTACAGAATACCGTCGGGCATCTCGCCGACACTGCTTCCCCCCAGCAGGTAGCCCCCGTCAAAAGGCACCACTGCG
>JARRLH010000157.1:7143-8375 GCA_037387205.1 Desulfofustis sp. | reverse complement strand
TTAATCGACACAGCGCTGCGGGAGCTGAGCAGGTAAGGGCGTTAATAATGGGTGGTGCAGCTTTTTCGAGAGGGAGGGAGAAAGAAGGGGTCTGCACCACCCGGTGATACATATAGGATATACCACATTGTAAAGATAATGACTTTTTAGATAAAAACAATTTAGTATGTTGATTTATTCGACAAAAAAATGTCTCGATTGTGTTTATAAATGCAATATTTTCACGAGCAAGTGAAAGTCCAAATTGGAGATAGACAGGAAAAAATATCAACTGAAGTCTTATTTCGCAAAATATTGAATTTAAATAAAAAATTAATGGAAATGACCGTTCACTAGCTTTACAAGACGAGGTCAGCTCCTTAAATCCCGTTCTTCGTGAATCGACAGGCTCGCAAACGAATGTCGCTCAAATTTGACAATGCCTTTATAGTGATTTCATCGTTACCTGATTTATTAATAGATGCATCTGATATAGTGAGGCAGATTCTCTGAAGATTTGGTCGTCAGTGGATGTGTACTTAAAACTGGGAAT
The DNA here is from genome assembly GCA_037387205.1 of Desulfofustis sp. Classification (GTDB taxonomy): domain Bacteria; phylum Desulfobacterota; class Desulfobulbia; order Desulfobulbales; family Desulfocapsaceae; genus JABDQA01. The sequence goes on along the minus strand of JARRLH010000157.1, from coordinate 7,843 downwards.
ATGGCAATCGCCATCACTCATCATAGCGGGGCCGGCCGCACCGGTAGCCAAAGAGCATAAATGCAGCCAAGGCTTTTCCCGCCAAAACGTCATGGAGGTAACATGAACATCATCGAGGCTTTGATCGAACATCATGGCGCCCTGAGGCAACTGTATCGGCAGGCGGAAGCTAATCCGGATGTGTTCGATACCTTTATCCAGCACCTGGTCGTGCACCACACCATGGAGGAAAAGTATTTCTACGATCTCCTCGAGGGATTCAATCAGGCCGAGCACGATGCGCTCGAGGCGGTGAACGAGCACCACATCATCGAAATGATTATCAAGGACGCTGAGGGGTTCCCGCGAGACCACCGCAACTTCCCAATAAAGATTGAAGGGCTCGGTGAATATACGGTGCATCATCTTGACGAGGAGGAAGAAGAGATTTTTCCCTTGGCGACACAATTTTTTGCAGCAAAGGATCTCGACACTCTCGGGGCTTTGTTCACAGAAGCAAAGAAGGCGCTCCTTGGCATTTCCCTGCCTAATCTTCCCAAGAGTTTAGCTGTAATGGTTCCGCGCCGCGACCAAATTGTCGAGACCGGTTCATCCCAATTTGGTAAAGCGAGGGCCGATGCTGCAATCGGCCTTGGTATCGGCGGACTCAAATGATGCTTTACTGGTATTCATAAGAGCCTTTTGCAAAACTAAGATTTTC
>JARRLH010000157.1:0-7056 GCA_037387205.1 Desulfofustis sp. | reverse complement strand
AGGACAGCTATCATGGATATTTTGAAACGCGAATTGGCCCCGATTCCGATGGAAGCCTGGACAGAAATTGACGAGCAAGCCACTCGCAGCCTCAAGGCAATGCTTTCCGGACGCAAGGTGCTCGATGTAAACGGACCCATGGGGACCGATTTTCCGGGAGTTCCCGAAGGCCGATTGAATTACCCGAATAAGCAGCCGAAAAGCGGACTCAAATATGGCATACGCAAAGTGCACCACATTGTTGAAGTTCGGGTGCCTTTCAAGCTCAGCATTAGCGAGATGGACAACGTGGTTCGCGGCGCCAAAGACGTCGACCTTGAGGGACTGGAAAAAGCCGCAAGAGATACCGCCTTGTTCGAAGAGCAAGTGGTCTACCACGGATTGCCGGAAGCAAATATCCGTGGTCTCAAACTTTGTGTTGGGGACGAATGCCTTACTATCGGCTCGAAACCCGAAGAGTTGCTCGAGGGCATTGCCGACGGGGTGACATCTTTCACTGCCCGCTCGATAGAGGGGCCTTACAGCTTCATCGTCGGCCCCAAACTGTGGAGCAGGATGTCAGCCCACGTTCAGGGATACCCGATAAAGATGCAGGCTGAGACCATCCTCGGCGGACAGGTACTGCTGAGCCCTTATCTGAGCGGCAGTTATGATAACGAGGCCTACATGATATCCCAGCGGGGTGGCGACCTTGAACTTATCCTCGGCCAGGATTTAGCCATCGGCTACGAAAGCCATAATGTTGAACAGGTTAAACTCTTCTTCACCGAGTCGTTCACCTTTAGGGTACTGGAACCAGCTGCTGTTTTGAACTTTACCGCTCGGAAATAGCCCTTTACCTTTCCCGCCTGAACCGAATGAGGCAGCAGTGTTCGAATCATACGGAACTTAGGTAAAAATAGGTGCAAGATTTTTAATCAGGAAGGAGTATGTTGAGTTGGCTTTAGAACCCAATATCGGAACACTGCGTGTGCGCAAATATACTGTGATATCAATTCGTTTTAACTCAGTGTCAAGCGCTGCATAGGTGCGCTTGAATGATTTCGAGTCTGACCCTAGATGATGTGCTAAAGCGAGAGTGTCTCTCCACCTATCAACTAAAACGATCGCCTCTCCATCGTTAACACTAAGGTGAAAGGCCTTATGGTTTACCTCAATGTCCAGTTCTGCCTGGATTGAGACATTACTGTTCAGCTTACTCAGCAGCGCGATCATGTACTAATCCATAGAATTGATGGGACGGGTGAGAAATGAGAGGGACCGGATTTGAACAATCCGGTCCCGGTAAACGAGTTACTGACCTTTTGACATATCTTTGGTCGAGATTCTCATGGTGCCATTAAACTTCCACGTGGCACGCGGGGAATTCGGACCGGTGCTACTTGGTATTTCGATTTCCAGTCCATCAAAACTGTAGGATATCTCAGCATTGCTGCCAGTAAGACGATCATACAATCCAACAAACAATTCAGGCCAGTCTTGGGTACCTTTTGCTTCTGCCATTTTATCTCTCCATGTATGAAATTTTAAACAATTCTATTTTCTCACTGCATCTTTTCGGGTTTGGTGAGCGTGTTGAGCACGTTGAAACAAAACTATGATTCTAAGAGAGTTCAGACAGAGTTGATGAGTTATAATCCAAAAGCACCTCATGCAGTTGCCCCCGTCATTACTCTGACATCAACAATAAGCATGAACCCTGGATTGCAAACCTAACTGAAAAAACAACCAGGAGGCGACATGAACACAATCCCGTATCACCAAACTGAAATTGTGATGTCTTTATATTCGCGGAGATTTTATCGGCAGCAGGTGAAACGACAGCATAACAAAACCATTTTGTTCACCACAGAAGTGATGCGAAAAAAATAGCACTGCCTCGTCTCAAATTGGTCAGTGATCTTTTTCATTCTTGTGAGGGGTAGCCAGATTATATGGCCATGGTGGCTTTATGATGCTGCATGGACTGCATTTTATAGCTATGAGAACCGATTACCCATCACCATCATCTTTCATCTGCTATTGCACTAGCTGAAAATAGACGCCATCGGGCATGTTGACCAAATCGTGGTGAGGTTCTTCAGGGCTTTCTGAACGAGCTCTTCGCTTTCTGCATTGAGTGCACTGGTAGCTTCATCCAGGATTAAAATCTTTGGATCCTTCAGCATTGCTCTGGCAATGACAATTCGCTGTTTCTGACCACCGGAGAGCTGAATTTCGCGCTCGCCCAATAGGGTCTCGTTCTTGTTCGGGAACCCGGAAATAAAATCAGCGGCAAAGGCAAATTCAGCGGCTCTATCGATCTCGGCATCGCCGGCCTCCGGTTTTCTGCAAGAAATATTTTCTCTGATTGAGGTGGGCATCAAGATCGGCTCCTGCGAGACCGTTCCTATCCGTCGTCTTAACCATACGGAAGAAAGATTTGCAATGTCAACCCCATCTATGCATATCTCTCCACTGTCTGGGTCATAAAATCTCTGGATCAAGGCCGCGATTGTTGACTTGCCGCTCCCTGATTTCCCCACGAAAGCAATGGCTTCGCCATCTTCGATGGACAGGCTAAGATTTTCAAAAACCCTGTAATCCGGTCGTGTGGGATAGGTAAACTGAATATTTCGCAGGGCAATCTTTCCTTTCAGAGACTCAAGGGTTCTTCCTTTTTCATTGCTGATGAGGGGGTGCGATTGAGGATTTGAAATATTCTGTCGTTTGCCCCTGTCGCATTCATCAAGTCAGTCCATAGCCCACCTAGGGTACTCGCAGAAATTGCCACGGTCATTGTATAGAGAATAAAATTAGACAGGGTGCCATTGGTAATTTCATCGTAGATTACAAGACTTGATGAGGCAATACTTCGTGTAAAAAAGTAAGGGCCGAGAAAGGTACATACAATCCCGGCCCTTATTCATTGATCATTCAGTTTTTGGTGGCTGCGGCAACGTCACTGATTTCAGAGGAAACTTTTGCAGCTTTTCTATCGCTTGAGAGCTGCTCAGCAGTTTTAATGCCGGTCATGCTTCGCAGCCGGTTGGCTGAAATCTCCAAGGCGCTTTCGTAAGCGGCTATTGATTCTTCGTACTGCCCCAGCTCGATCAACATATCCCCCAGAAGTTCCCGGGCAGGTAGCACGGCTCCCGGGGTAACCGGATGCTTATCGACCGAGTCTTCGAGGTCGGCTGCCGCCGTCATCAGTTCCAGTGCCTGTGCACTCTGCCCCTTGGAAAACATGATCCACGACTCGACCGATTTACGCTGACTGTCAACCAGAATAGCCCAATAGTCCTGACCGGCTTCTCTAGTGCGTTCATACAGTTCATTCAGCTTGCTGAGATTGGTGTTCGCAGCCTCGATATCACCGCTTCGAGTTGCGCCGATACCGCGCGAAAAATAGGTGATCGCTTCAAACCACGGATATTTATCCCAGGGAAAAGTTTGATGGGTCCGCACGGGAAGCGCAGCCGCTTTTTCCCAGTCAGAACGTTCCAGGGCGATGCGCGCTTGGGCAGCGGCGATGGCATAGGCGGACGCAAAGCTATCCTGAAAGTTATTGGTGGCATTGAGCTTCTCGAGGATTTGCCTGGCTCTATGCTCCTGGCCTTTCTGCAGGTAGCCATATACCAGGTAATCAATCGCGTGGGCATAATGAAGCGAGGTCATACCATTGACTGGCTGACTCAACGCAGCTCCAGCTGAGCGTGCATTCCATTCTATCACATCATCCCAGAGTCCGAGTCGCACGAATATGTGGGTCGGCATATGCAGGGCGTGTGGCACATCAGGAGCAATTGATCCATATCCCCTTGAAACGTTGACTGCCCTCTCGGCGAGTAGGGGGTTGTCATAGGCATGAATGGTGTAGTGATATCCCGCCGGATGCTTGGGCGCTTTGTGGTGGAGACCTTCGAGCAATTGCCCTGCATTCTTTTGATGGGCAAAAGTCTTGTCCGCTTTAGGGGCGGTGGCCAGGTGGGAAAGCGCATAGAAGCCGGCGGCGTCGATATCATCCGTGTTAGACAGGTGTACTTTTTGCTGTGCTTCTTCCCAACGTGCGAGCCGCTCAGGGTGGCTGAACTTTTGCCAATCGGAAAAGTATACGCCGATTGCGTCAATGTAGTCAGCCTCGCGTTGCGTTTTAGCACCTAATTCCTGGGCGCGAGAAAAGGCCGCCATTCCATTTTCAAGATCTGACTGACTGGGAGGAGCCCAGAGTGGGTGCAGGTATGTCATGGCAACACCCCAGTGGAACATGGCACAATCGGGATCTTTGTTAATCATTTGCTTAAAGAGTTCGCGTGATTGGACATACATCATATGATGAAGCATGGCCACGCCCTTATTAAAAGGTTCTTGAGCTTCCGGATCACATGAGATTTCGAATGCCACCTTTCCTACTGAGGGCAATTCTTTAAAGTTAACGTTTGATTTGTTTCCTGCCAGGACAGCCTGACCTGTGAACAGAAACAAAGACACTACGAAATAGAGCAGGAACAATTTGAAAGATTTCATGGTTCTGCCTCCAGTCTGAGGATAACTGATTACTCCGGCAGCTTTGGGTCGGATTATCCCGATATGGGATAGTTCTATTGTATACTCAATTGAAACAAAATACTACCACAATGTGGTAGTATTTTAATGATGGGATGAGGGGAAGGATTATTTCTCAAATCTCCCGTATTGAAAAACTGAATAGATATGGGTCAGTAGGCATTTTCAACCATTTCCAAAGATTTTTCTTGAGAGGGTTTCGTTTAGAGAAATTGTCCTGCTTCCGACGTTGTCAGGAATAAGGTATCGATTCTGCAATTAGAGAAATACAGATGTTTGGATTGGCAATTTAAAGATTCTGCTGTAAAGGCACGTTAACTTTCGCGACCCTACCGGCAGATTGTTATTTTGAGCTGATATCTTATCATATCGCAAGGAACGATTATATTACAGGCGCTCCTGTAATTTTTTCCAGGCAGCCATCTCCAGAAAACTGCCCTCAACACTAGCCTCCATTTCCTGAAACATTTTGAATGGGACGGTGAACGTCAGGATCTCCCTGTCAACAACCGAACGCTTCGATATATCAAAAAAGCCTATCACGCTCCGGGGATTCTTTTTCTTTGCCTCTGCATACCCAAAAAGTATTGATTGGCATGCAGCACCAAAAGGTGCGGTAACACTCTGATTGGTCCCGCGATTGTAATCTGCCATTACCGCCAAGGCCGACAACTGATCCGCATTGGCAAAAAAGACGATCAGCTCTGGTTCGTCCGTTTCCGTGACCTGTTCCCATGGTTTAAATACCACGTACTCGGTGGGGATGTCGGTCATAGGTAGCGAATCAACCCAGTTTCTTGCAACTTCAGGACTTTTATAAAATCGTTCACCCTCCGCCATCATGGATCCTCCACGTCCCATTTGGGCGGCCATCTCCTTATTTCCCGTGGAAAGAAGGCAATCAATGGGAAATTTCCCATATCTATCGCCAAATCCCAGACCGGTTCCCCCGCCCGGGCAACCGAAAGAATTACGGTCAAAATAGGCCATACGGCTCTTTTTGCTTGCCGCCGCCAACAAGACCGCCACACACCCTCCCATACTTCCTCCCTTAAAGTGAAGTCCATCCTCTGGTTTATTGTCAGTTAATAGTATCGCCACCGGTTGCATTTTAAATTTCAAGGCTTTAACAAGTTGACTGTTCATCTGACCCGTACCTCCTTTATTCTCTCACTCACTTTAAATCTGTCATTTCAAAAAACGTGGTAAAAGGAACCGCTTATATTTACGCAGCACGTAATTCTCTGACCATCTCTACCGGACTTTGCCCGAAGTAACGCTCAAATTCACCGCTGAACTGGGAAGAACTCTCATAGCCCACCTGGTCGGCCGCGAGAATATACAGGAGATGTCTGGCACGATACATATTGAAAAGGTGGATACCCCCTAGAATACTCTGCAACAAGCGCTACTGATTTTTAGAAGTAGTATGAGCTCTTTGAATAGCTCCATTTGCAACACAATACCGAGTCTGAGCCCAATCTTTGTAATCTGTAAATGTAATTTGAAAAAAGTCTTTTTTCTAATGTATAGAATTCGAGTCGATTGGCAGCTTACAAAAGGTCATTAGAAGAGAATCCACACAGTTCACAAAGTTCATTGTATAACACTGAAATGATATTGCTTTTAGATGATTCCTTTTGATGAATAATTCCGAGAAGACGTTTAATTGGGGGGATTCCAAACGGAACTTTTCGAATATTTGGTGGAAAATCCTCACCTCTTACTTGTTCTGGCACAACTGAAACGCCAAGCCCATGAGATACCAGTTGGACGATAGCGGCATAAGAATCAATATTCATTTCAACATGGACATTAATATTTCGTTTGCGAAGTTCTTCGTTAACTAAATCAGCTGAAGGAACCTTTCTCGAGAATTTAATGAAAGGAGAATTTTCTAGAATATATTTATCTGGTTTTCCTTTGATGTCTTTGTTCGATATTACGACTAACGGTTCAACCGCAAACGGTAACCATGATATATTATCATTTAATTGGATATTACTCGGTATTATTGCCGCGTCCAGTCGGCCAGCCGTTACCATGGGCACCATGTCGTATGAATCAAGAGTATGTGCATTAATGCGTAGTTGAGGATAGCGCTCTCGAAGGCTCGATAGAGCTTTGGGCAACAAGGCAATAAAGCTTGTCCTTATTGCCCCCAGAACCAGGTTTCCAGAAAGTTTCTCTCCTCTGGCTGCCCTGGCGGTAACTTCGTACTCTCTTACAATTCTCCTTGCCCCTTCAAGAAGAGTGAGCCCTTGTACTGTTAAAGCTGGAGGCCTAACTTTTCGGTCGAAAAGTTTGACTCCCAACTGTTCCTCCATTGTTTTGATTTGTTGACTTACAGCAGACTGCGTCAGACCAACAACCTCACCTGCAGCGCCAAAGGTCCCGTTTTCAGTGATTGCTATGAATGTTTTTAAATGATGGATATCCATGCGAAATAGTATTAGAAGATCTAATCTTGTTGATTAAATATATTCGTTTTACTTATAAACAGTCAAGTGC
>JARRLH010000156.1:0-9539 GCA_037387205.1 Desulfofustis sp. | reverse complement strand
GGGACAGGCAGCCGCATTCTTTTGCCGTCGGTGGACAGATTGGTGAGCGTCCTCCCCGGCAGATGGCTGAGAAGGCCCCGCCGCACCACTTCCACTTCAGGAAGTTCAGGCATCGCGCTGCACTCCGGGGATGGTGCAGACCCCGAGACAGTAGCGGTCATCGACATGGACGACGGTGGAAAACTCTCCGATCGCAGAGGAGGGATTGTCGAGATGAAAGTCGAGCAGCCAGTAGCGTTGCTCATGTCGCACCTCGCTCAGCTGCAGGCTCAGAAAACCGGCCGGTCGAGCTTGTTCCAGCGATTTTCTGATAGCTTCCTTGGCAACCCAGAGCATGCCGAGTTGGACGAGTTCATCTCCCGAGGTGTCGGCGAGCAGCGCCTGCTCCGGCTCCGAGCAGAAGCGGTCCCTGACCTTGAACAGGGTATCGGTCAGCAGCTGGATGTCGATTCCGCAGCGGCAGTTGCCGGCCAGCGCGATGACCTTGTCGTGGGAGTGGGAAATGGAAATGTCCGGAAGCCGGTCGAGTTTTCGATGGTCTCGAGCCCACATTGCTCTAAAAACTCGATGGTCGATTGTTTGGCGCAGAGGCGTCCGAGAAACCATTCGTTCCTTCGTTTCTCAAAGGAATAGCGATCCAGCTGAGCTTTCTCTTCGGCGTTGAGCCAGGTGTCAACCAGTTGCGAGTGGCTGCCGTTGAGCACCCTCTGACGGTCGACGAGCACCATGCCCAGGATCCGGCCGGGGGCGCGCCGGCTCAGAAAACGATGGAAATCCTCGGGCAGCAGTGGTGTTGAGATCTCTCGGTAATAATTTGATAACATGGTAAGAAAATAAAAATTATTGCAATTTCAAGCGGTCTAGTTAACTAAATGGTAGACGCAAACACTGCACATGGTATGACTACTTAGCCTCTTCTGCAAGGGGAGATCATGGAAAGTATACATCTCAGCCCCTACGATTTCGTCATCGCGGGCCTTGTGATTCTGCTGCTGGCACGGGGTATCTGGCTGGGAATGCTGCGCCAGGTAATCCCGCTGCTGGCCCTCTACCTGGGCTATCTGGCCGCCAGCAGATATCATGACCAGCTCTTTCCATTTCTTAAAAATATCTCCGACAACCCCAAGGTCATCTTTCTCACCGCTTATGTGATTACCTTTGCGCTCACCTACGTCATCGCCTTTCTGATTGGCAAGGCGCTGGCCAGGGTGATTGAAGTGATCATCACCCCCTGGTTCGACCGCATCCTCGGCGCCTTCATGGGACTTGCCGCGGCATTTATTGTGGTGATTCTCGTGCACATGCTCCTGGGCACCCTGATGGCACCCGAAAATGAGATGCTGCGGACCTGCCAAACCTGCCCCGCGCTCAACAAAATGTCTGACCTCACCAGGGAACTCATCAAAGACGAGGAAATACGAGAGGCGCTGCGCCATAAACAACCGGCCATTATCATCGACGAGATGTCATCCATACTGAGGCAGGATGAGGGTGGCGAGCCAGCCGCGCAGGAAATGCAAATCGCACCCGAATAGCGGCCGCAATGAAAAAAGGGGTGCAGAAAAGAACGCCCGAATCGTATCGCCGCAGGAGCTATCGCAGCCTTGCCAGCGAAGAACAGCTGGTAGCCACATTTTTCAGATTAAAAGAAACGGATCTGCACATCCTGGCCGCAGAAGACGTGACGGTAGAGGCGGGAGAACTGGCAACCAGGTATAGGCTGCAGATCGAAAACTATCTTATCGGACATCCCGAGTTCGGCACCTCCCTCACCCCGCTCGAGGTCGATGCGCTTGCCCCGCCGGTGGTGGGCAGGATGCTGGAGGCCGCCAAGGAGGCCGGAGTCGGGCCGATGGCCGCAGTAGCTGGGGGTATCGCCGAGTGTGTCGGGCGAGGTCTGCTTGAAGCAGGACACAAAGAGATTATTGTTGAAAACGGCGGTGACATTTTTTTGAGCAGAAGCATCGGGCTCACCGTTTCCGTCTTCGCTGGCCAGTCGCCCCTGAGCAACAGACTGGGTCTGAAAATAGCAGCAGAGCAGATGCCTATGGGCATCTGCACTTCGTCGGGAACGGTCGGCCACAGCCTGAGTTTCGGCCTGGCCGACTCGGTGACGGTACTGGCCGATTCCGCCTTTCTGGCCGATGCGGCGGCCACCCGTCTGGGCAACGAGGTCGGCAGCGCCGGGGAACCTGGCCAAGGCATCGAGCGGGCCCTCGAAGTGGCCAGGTCTATTGCGAAGCTGCGCGGGGTGCTGATCGTCTGCGGCGAGACGTTGGGGGCCGTGGGAGAAATTGAATTGACCCCGCTCTCAGGAGAGAGACTATGAGCAGCAGTAAACGGCCGAAGAAACATTCTACGATGACGGAGAATCGTACGGTTGAGCGGCGCCAGCTGGTATTTTACCTGCGGGTGTTCGACCTGCACAGCAGAGAAATTATCGGTCATCTCACCGATATTTCAACGGCAGGCCTGATGCCGTCCGGATCCCCTCCCGGAGTTTCATGTCGCCGGTTTTGAATTTGTCGAAATAGATCTTGAACAGAAAAAGCTGATCGATGCTTTGAACGCCGAATTCGGCCGCCAAGACAGCCCGACCGCGGATCATTCAGGCCGCCCGGCCTGCAATCTTACCCATACTACCGGGCGATAAATAACTCATCCCGGGGAGACAATACTCATTGTGGCCCCTCCCTTTTCCAGTTCAGGAGGCTGCCAGCTCTGCCCGGGCTTCCACCACCAGCTGGTCTTTATGCGCTTCGGTGAAGCGGTCCACGTCGTCTTGCCAGGATGAGAAGACGGATACCCTCCGGTCGTCGAGCACCTTGTTGCGCAGAATCGAATTAGCAGGCCGGTGGGCAGGGGTGGGGTAGTCCTCGGTGGTGCAGGGAACGAAGGAATGCGCCACGCCCATCCGGTCGAGAAAATAGCAGGCAGCCTCGTACCAGCTGGAGTAGCTGTCCGAGGTGGCATGCACGATGCCGCCTAGGGTGCTGTCGAGAAGCGTCTCGATCTGGGTTGCCAGGGTCAGCGACCAGGTCAGCGAGCCGAACTGATCGTTGACGATGGTGAACTTTCTGGCGGGATCTGACAGCGCCAGCCGGAGCATGGTCTTCAGAAAGTTCGGTCCATTGGCAGAGTAGAGCCAGGCCGTGCGGAGGATCAGCGCTTCGGGGCAACTGGCCTGAAGATGTTGTTCCCCGGCCAGTTTGGAGCGGCCATATTCGGACAGCGGGTTGACCGGATCGTCCTCGACATAAGAATGCGGGACTTCCTTGGTACCGTCGAATACGTAGTCGGTGGAGATGTGGATGACCCTGGTGCCGTGCGCCGCGGCAATCTCACCGAGGTTGCGCGGCCCTTCTGCATTGACGCTCCAGGCCGCCTGCGTCTCGGTCTCGCACTTATCCACCGCCGTGTAGGCGGCGCAATTGATCACCACCTGCGGTTGGTGGGCGGTCCAGGCCTGACTGAGGCTCTGTCGGCTGGTGATATCTATTTCAGGGAAATCGACGGCAACCACATGATGTTTGCCTGACAGTAGTCTGGTGCAGTCAACGCCAAGCTGGCCGTCACTGCCGATGATGAGGATAGTCATGTATCAGCGCTCGTTTTTATGTTCTTCCACGATTTCCATGATGTACTGACCATACTGGTTTTTCAGGGTATCATGGGCCAGTGCGGCCAGGTCGTCGAGAGTGATGTAACCGAGTTGATAAGCAATCTCCTCGATGCAGGCAATTTTCAGCCCCTGACGCTCTTGTACGGCCTGCACGTAGCTGGCGGCCTGCTGGAGCGATTCGTGGGTGCCCGTGTCGAGCCAGCAGAAGCCGCGTCCCAGCGGTTCCACCCGCAGATTGCCCTGCTCCAGATAGGTGAGGTTGACGTCGGTAATCTCCAGCTCCCCGCGGGCCGAGGGCTGCACCTGTTCGGCGATGGACACCACCTGGTTGTCATAGAAGTAGAGCCCGGGGACCGCATATTTCGATTTTGGCACCTGTGGTTTTTCTTCGATCGAGACCACGTTGTTGTCTTCGTCAAATTCAACCACACCGTAACGCTCAGGGTCCCGCACCAGATAACCGAAGATCAGGCCGCCGGATTGCAGCGCGGCAGATTGTGCCAGAATCGAGGTGAATTTGGGACCAAAGAAGATGTTGTCGCCCAGAATCAGACAGACCGAGTCGCTGCCAATGAATTGCTTGCCGATCAGAAAGGCCTGGGCCAGACCCTCGGGGGCCGGCTGCACCTCATAGCTGATATTCAGACCGAGGTGGGCGCCGTCTCCGAAGAGCTCCTGGAAATACGGCAGGTCATGGGGGGTAGAGATAAGCAGTATGTCTCTGATGCCGGCCAGCATGAGTACCGAGAGCGGGTAATAGATCATCGGTTTGTCGTAGACAGGAATGATCTGCTTACTGATGACCTTGGTGAGCGGGTAAAGTCTGGTGCCGGTGCCGCCGGCCAGTATTATTCCTTTCATATGGGCTAACCTGCGAGAATTTCTTTACTAGAGAACGCGGATAAGGGTAGATTGTAAGCATATAACATTATTAGATCAAATAAAATAACGTTAGAGAAAAAGGTAAGTAAAAATGGCTGCCGAAAGACCGGCCTGTTTCAAGGCCTACGATATCAGAGGAAGGGTGCCGGGTGAACTCAATGGGGAGATGGTCGAGCAGATCGGCCGCTGTTTCGCTGCCGTCATGAAACCGACACAGCTGGTGGTCGGCCACGACATAAGGCTGTCAAGCCCGGAGCTGACCGAGGCGCTGGCGGCCGGGCTCAACCGGATGGGGGTTGACGTCCTGCACCTGGGACTGTGCGGAACCGAGGAAGTCTATCACGGTGCCTTCAGTCTCGCCAATAGGGGTGTTGACGGGGGTATCATGATCACCGCCAGTCACAATCCGGCCGACTACAACGGTCTGAAATTCGTGCAGCGGGGTGCCCGGCCGGTAACCGGCGACAACGGCCTCTATGAAATCGGCCGTATGATTTGTGCCGGCCAGGTGCCCGAACCGGGCGACAAGCGCGGCACTCAGCTGAAGCTCGAGGATAAGACCGCGTACATCGACCACCTGCTCGGCCACGTCCCGCTCGACTCGCTGGTGCCGATGAAGGTGGTGGCCAACAGCGGCAACGGCTGTGCTGGCGCGGTAATCGATCTGCTTGAAGAACGGTTGCCGGTCGAGTTTGTCAGGCTGCACCACCAGCCGGACGGCACCTTCCCGAACGGGGTGCCGAATCCGCTGCTGGCCGAAAACAGAAAGGAGACAGGCGCGGCGGTAACCCGTCACCAGGCGCAGTTCGGCATCGCCTGGGACGGTGATTTCGATCGCTGCTTCTTCTGGGACGAGCGCGGCAATTTCATCGAAGGGTATTATATGGTGGGTCTGCTGGCCCAGGAAATGCTGGGCCGTGAAAAGGGTGGTAAAATCCTGCACGACCCGCGGCTGGTCTGGAATACCGTTGAACTGGTGGAAGCAGCCGGCGGCATCCCGGTGCAGACCAAAACCGGGCATGCCCTGATCAAGGAGCGCATGTGGCGGGAGCAGGCCGTGTATGGCGGTGAGATGTCGGCCCATCACTATTTCCGTGACTTCGGCTGCTGCGACTCGGGTATGATCCCCTGGCTGCTGGTCTATGCGCTGATGAGCAGAACAGGGGTACCACTCTCCGAGCTTATCGGGTCACGCATGCAGGCCTACCCCACCTCGGGGGAAATAAATTCGAAGGTGGAGGACCCTGACGCGGTGATAGCGGCCGTGGAAAGGGCTTTCCCCGGCGGCGCCAGGGAGACGGTCGACGGCTTGAGTGTTGCTTTTGATGATTTTCGGTTTAATATCAGAGAATCAAACACCGAGCCGCTGTTGCGCCTCAATGTGGAGACCAGGGGGGACACCGCTTTGCTGGAGCAGAAAACTGCTGAGCTGCTCGCCCTCATTCGTGACTGAGAAGCCCATATCACTATCAACAGGAGATATCAATGGCAACAATCCAGCCGGTGGTCCTGGCCGGAGGAACGGGAACCAGGCTCTGGCCGCTGTCCCGTGAAATCTATCCCAAGCAGCTGCTCTGCCTCATCGACCAGACGTCGCTGCTGCAGAACACCATCAGAAGAGTTGGCACCATAGAAGGAGGACTGCCGCCTATTGTCGTGGTCGGCGAGGATCACCGCTTCATCACCAAGAGCCAGATAGACGAGCTGGAACTCGGGCAGGAGTACACCATTCTGCTTGAACCGGTTGGCCGCAATACAGCACCGGCCATCGCCGGGGCGGTGGAGTATGTCAGCCGGGTGCGCAGTGATACCGATCTGACCCTGCTGATTTTGCCGGCCGATCATCTGATCAGCGATGTTCCCGCCTTCAACGAGGCGGTGGCCACGGCGGCGCAAAAAGCCGCTGCTGGCGCCATCGTCACCTTCGGCATCGAGCCGCAGAAGGCGGAGACCGGCTACGGCTACATCGAGGGCGGTGCGGACGGCAGGGTCCTGTCCTTCAAGGAAAAACCAGAACTCAGTGTGGCCGAGCAGTATCTGGCCGCCGGGAACTATTTCTGGAACAGCGGCATGTTTGCCTTTTCCGCCGCAACCTTCCAATCAGAAATGGAGACCCATGCCCCCGAGATACTCTCCGCCATGACCGAGGCGGTGGGCGCCGGCACCCGGGATGGACGCTTCTATCGATTCTTCACCGAGGCTATGCAGCGCTGCCCAAGCGAATCCATAGATTATGCCCTGATGGAGAAAACCGACAAGGCGGTGGTGGTGGCCGCCGCCCTGGGGTGGAGTGACATCGGCTCCTGGCAAGCGCTCTACGAGGTGCTGGACCATGATGAAAACGGCAATGTCAGCCAGGGTGACGTGGTGCTCGAAGACACCAGGAATTCGCTGATCCGGGCAGAGGACCTGATGGTGGCCGCCGTCGGACTCGAGGACACCCTGGTGGTGGAAACGGCCGACGCGGTGCTGGTCGCTCCGCTGTCGAGAGCACAGGATGTGAAGAAGGTGGTGAACCGGCTCAAGCGAGAGGAGCGAGATGAGTTCAAGTTTCACCAGACAGTCTATCGCCCCTGGGGCAGCTACTCCGTATTGGCCGAGCAGCCGCGCTACCAGATCAAAAAAATAGTCGTCAACCCGCGTGAGAAACTGTCACTGCAGATGCACCACCATCGTCACGAGCACTGGGTGGTGGTCAAGGGGGCGGCGCTGGTCACCAACGGGGACAAAGAGATCCTGCTGCACGAAGATCAGTCCACCTATATTCCGGCGGGCAACGTCCATCGGCTGGAAAACCCCGGCGTTATCCCGCTGGAATTGATTGAAGTGCAGATCGGCAGTTATCTCGGCGAGGACGATATCGTGCGCTTTGAGGATATCTACGGCAGAAACGAGTGAAATAGTATCTTTTGTCTCAATCTCTGCGTTGTGGTCGGAAATTTTATTGTTGACGTATTGATTATACGCCTCCGGTGGAATCTTCGTCCGAGCTTTGATCCCGAACCCAACTATCTTTTTACCAGGACTGCTTTGGCTTTTCCTGAAGAGAGGCGGGGATTGAGCAGTAAGATTTTTAATCTTCGACTGCTGCAGTCTCTTCCTGGTATTTTTTGAAGGCGTCCGTATAGAGCCGAAAGACCCGGCGGCCCTCGGCCGACATCTTGACGAATTCAATGCCCGATATATACCGCCCCCCTCTGCGGGAAGAGTGGGTGACACGACCTACCAGGTCGACAAGATCTTCTTCTATGCCGACCGTGATTTCGAGCTCGGCCTCCAGCGGAATCTCATAGGATGTTTCAAGTTTGAGTCCGTTGAGGCTGACGTCAAGCGTCCTGCCCATGGAATACCGGCCTTTGGTGCCGTCGGATTCGATGATGGTATAATCGAGCAGATGGATGGCGTCCCATCTTATGAATTTGCGTTTTTCACCGTGTGACATGAAGACTCCTTGCGTCTCAGATCTTATCCGCGAACAGCTTTCCGATAGCCGATTCCTCGGCCGCCACAATACCCCGCTCGGTGATCAGGCCGCTCACCAGCCGGGCCGGGGTCACGTCGAACCCGTAATTTGCCGCCTCGACGCCGTCGGGCGCCAATCTGACTGATTCAATAGTACCATTTTTGGTCAGCCCTGCGATAGTAGTAATTTCATCGCCCGAGCGGATTTCTATTTCGATATCGGCACCATGGACGAGCTGCCAGTCGAAGGTGGAGGAGGGCAGTGCCACATAAAAAGGTATATCGTTGTCCTTGGCCGCCAGGGCTTTCAGATAGGTGCCGATCTTGTTGGCCACGTCGCCGGCGCGGGTGGTTCTGTCAGTGCCGACGATGACCATATCCACGAGGTCATGCTGCATCAAGTGGCCGCCGGCGTTATCGGTGATCAGGGTATGGCTGATTCCTTCCTGCCCGAGTTCCCAGCAGGTAAGCCGTGAACCCTGGTTCCAGGGTCTGGTCTCGTCGACCCAGACGTGCAGGTCGACACCGGTATCCCTGGCCGCATATATCGGTGCGGTAGCGCTGCCGTAATCGACAAAGGCAAGCCAGCCGGCATTGCAGTGGGTCAGGATATTCACCCGCCCGCCGCCTTTGACGGCCGCGATTTTTTCGATCAGCAATCTGCCATGTTCGCCGATCAGTCGGCAGAACTCTGCATCCTCGTCAGCAATTGTTGCGGCGGTTGCCAGGGCGGTGCGGCGAATGGCCGTCGGCGTGTCCAGTGCAGCGACGGCGGCCAGCACCCGGTCGACGGCCCAGCCCAGATTGCGGGCCGTGGGCCTGGCGCTCTTCAGATAGCTGCCGGCCTGGGTCAGTTGTTCGAGGAGGCGGCTGTCATCGGCCTGCAGGGCTGCCAGATACATGCCGTAACCGGCGGTCACGCCGATCAGTCCGGCACCGCGGACCAGCATATCCTTTATGGCCGAATAGGCCGCTTCGACCTTGTCCAGTGAGACGATGACAAAGCGGTGGGGCAGCTGCCGCTGATCGATGATCTCCACCTTTGACGGGTCGTCGGGAGACAGCCAGATGGTGCGGTAATGGGTTCCGTCTACCTTCATGATGTGCGGTTTCCTCAGGAGTGGGTGAGCTCAGTATCCAAACATGGCCGCTGGACAGCGTCAACCATCAACCTCTCTTCTTTGACAATTTCTGTTTTACGGGCTGCTTGCCCAGGTTGTCCGTTGTTGTCTAGAAAATTCACCCCACGAAAAAAGCCATGGAGCCGGCTAGATAAGTAAGATAGTCGGATCGCGGCACCAGGAAAAGCCTAAAAAACATATTGATTATCCTTCCATCCATGTTATCATCCGCTACAACAAATACAAATATATTACAAATATGTGATATACTGGGACGCTGTAAGGCGATTCAACCAGGGACGGAGGACTGGCATGAACAAAGCGGATACGGTTTTTATTATCATTTCGGCAGGACTGGTACTGTTGATGACTCCCGGGCTGGCACTCTTTTATGGAGGGATGGTCAGGGGCAAGAACGTGCTTGGCACGATCATGCAGAGTCTCTTCATGAT
>JARRLH010000155.1:0-16849 GCA_037387205.1 Desulfofustis sp. | reverse complement strand
TACGCGGGCGGCAACAGTCCACAGAAGCCGTTCTGGAAAAGCTGGTCAATATCGATACGCATGTGAGAAATATTGAAGGTGTCAATAAGTGCTCCGAATTGATCAAGTCTCATCTCGCGCCGTTCAACTTTGTGAGTGAATTATATCCGGAACTGGAGATCGGCAACCTCCTGTTTCTCAGCAACGCGAACGGCGAAGAGCTCGATTACCTCATACTCATGCCCATTGACGACTCGGTGAAAATGTCGAGCCATGAAAACTTCCAGGCCACCGAACACCGGCTTTACGGTACCAGCATCTGGGAGAACAAGGGCGGTATCGTGACCTGCATATCCGCATTCCAGGCCCTGCGGTTTGCCAGAATACTGCGCAAGATCCGCATCGGCGTGCTGGTCATAACCGACTCGGCAATCGCGGGCAAATTCTCCAAGAACATCATCGCCCAGAGGGCAGGCAAGGCAAAACGGGTGATCAGCCTGCATGGAGGCAACACCGAGGGCAGCATCGTCACCTCCAGATCGGGGTCCGCGTCATACACTTACAATCTGAAACTCATTGACTCGAGCCGCTCAGAACATGTTGCGCTGGCTGCGGCACACTTCTTTAAAACCATCTCAGCCATTGTCGATCTGGGTAAAAATACTGACAATGTCATAGCCCCCTTTGCCTCCAACTTTCAATCGAATATCTTCAAAACGGTTGCTTACGGTTCCGCGAAAATCAGCGTCCGATTCAATACAATTGCCGACTTCGAACGAATCGACCAGCGCATTAGAAAAAGCACTTCGCTTACCAGAAGATTGAGCAAAACGCTTCAGTCCCAGCTCGAAGGTGGCTTAACCAGGCAGCCGCTGCCGTCGAGCGAAGCGAGCATGGAGTTGTATGACACTATCAACAGGATTGCGAAACGAATTGACAGCAGTGTGGTCTCCGAACATCGATGGAGTTCGTCCGACATCTGCAATGTCTCGATCGACGTGCCGAAGCTGGATGGGTTCGGCCCGCTTGGCGGATTCGATAAACAAAAGTCGGAGTTTATCATCCGTCATAGTCTGGTTGACCGCGCCCTGCTGTTGGCCCTGTTGCTGCAGAGCAAGTAGCGGGTCAAGATGACAAGTGCCCGGGATGAGATGATATTATAATTGTGGGGATACCTCCCATTTGCAGCTCAGAAGGCCCCATTGGTGTCACCAAGGTACTTGGGCCTAATAAATAAATTCATTCTTGTCTTTTACGGTTTTTCTGATCTCTGCCACATCTTTTGTGTTTTGTGGGTGAGAGCTTCAACTTTGACCCCAAAGGCATCATCTTTTTTAAGCATGGCACTCGCTTTGGCGGATAACTCTTCCAACTGCTCCCTATACCGGTCAAGATCATCCAACAACGCTCTTCGCATATCATGCGTTTTCGCTAAAGACTCAACGTAAGAAGCAAGCCTCTCAACAGACAGCTCGACAAGGAAATCTCTGGGTACCTCGTAGCAGCTCGAGACATATTCTATTTGCTCCAGGGCCTTTTTGCTTAAAACAAATGTCTTGGGTCGGCAGCTGTTCTCGTGGCGAGAATGAGTTAGCGCGTCATCTGCGAGCAGCTCCAGAGCCTTATCGTCTTCAAGCAGCTGATCCAGCAAAGTCTTCTGCTTGATGCCCAGATGTTTGGCAGATACTTTCAGCAGGTTTATGGTCTTTTTCGGAAGCTTGAAAGTAGTCCGTACCGACTGCTTCGCTCTTAGCTCCTCCGTATTAAGCTGGAGCTCCTGTTCCCTCCTTCGCTGCTCACTTTTCTTCATGATCACCCAGGAATGTGTAATTCATTTTATTTTTGTTATTAGTTAATGAAAATTTTATATGCTGTAAAGTATTTTTAATGACAATATACTAATTATAATTATTATAGAGAAATTGTTTATGGTAACATCTAGGCCGTCAGCAGTACGCCGTAACAATTTAATATTAATAACAATATAATATTAAATAATGGTAACGGAAACAGACATGTACCAAGATTATATAATTAAATACCAAAGAATTATAGAAATTTTGATTTTACACATCCCCGCTCTGGACTCAACCAGGCAGGAGCAAGAGAGAGTGCAGACGAGCAGGCAATTATGGAATTACAGCCATTAAATGATCGTATTGGGTTTTCATTATGCAGTCCCTGGCAGAATGTAGAGCGCTAATTGTCAGAAAACAGTGCACTACCCCGATGATGTAGAAATGTGGTCGAGGTACAACAATTTTGAGGAGGCCGACATGGCAAAGTTCAGCAGACACCACGCTAACAGCGAGCGTTTTGGAAAATGTCAGATCTGTCTTGGGTATATCCCTATCGAATACTATTTTGGAATCGGAGATGAGATCAATTGTTCTGAATGTGGTACAGTGTATTTTATCGAGTCAAAAAATCCAGTAAAATTAAGGATGTCTGATTTTTTCACCGAAGACGATAATTTCTCCGAAATGTCGTTTGAGGATTAACAAGGAAGAACGTCTTCAAATTACTATTCCACTGAGCCATTTGCAAAACTAAGATTTATCAAACAGGTCGAGTCCTCTTTTTCTTGCTCGACCTGTTTTTGCACTTGCAGGATCGACGCGGAACCAGTTCTCACTCGCTGCTGACTGATTTATCGATATTCATGGCGATCTAATCTTCAGTGGTTGTTGACTTTGGTGAGCAACCGTTGGCAGCCTTACTGTCATTGTGAAAAAACGTAAGTTATAAAGTGCTCAGCACGCAAAATAGCTATGGCTAAAAAAGACCAAACCAACTTACGGGTCATCGGCTGGCGCGAGTGGGTGGCACTTCCTGAACTGGGAATCAAACGCATCAAGGTTAAAGTCGATTCAGGCGCCCGGTCATCTTCTTTGCATGCCGTTGATATGAAAACTTTTGAACGGGATGGGAGGCAGTGGGTGCGCTTCAAGGTTCACCCAATCCAGAGGTCAAGCAAGAAAACAGTTTTCGTGGAGGCCAGAATATTTGAGTATAGATCGGTGAAAAGTTCTACAGGTGTGGCTAAAAAGCGGCCCGTGATCATCACCGAAGTTGAACTGCTGGGAGAAAAGTGGCCTGTCGAGCTGACCCTTGCCAGTCGCGACAACATGGGCTTTAGAATGCTTTTGGGGCGAGAGGCTTTCAGGGGACGATTTCTTGTTGACTGCGGCAAGTCATTTTATGGCGGCAGACCAAAAAAGGCAGAAAAGAAAATAAGCTGACGCCTGAATTGTGCGTCCAAATCTCAGAATTAGATAAAACACATGAAACTTGCCATTCTCTCTTGCAGCCCGCAAAGCTATAGCACCCGGCGACTTCGAGAAGCTGCGGTCCAACGCGGACATGTTGTCAAAGTTTTAAATACTCTGAAGTTTGCCATTGATCTTGAGCAGGGTCAGCCGCATCTCTACTATCGGCAAAAACGTTTATCTGATTATGATGCCGTTCTACCGAGAATAGGGGCTTCAATCACCTACTACGGTACCGCTGTTGTAAGGCAGTTTGAACAGATGGATGTATTTTGTGCCAACTCATCCGGCAGCATTGCAAACTCGAGAGATAAATTGCGGAGTTTGCAAATACTCAGCCGACATCGAATCGGCATTCCGCGAACGACATTTGTCAGAGACAAAAAAGATGTCCTGCCTGCAATTGAGCGTGTTGGCGGAGCTCCTGTAGTAATCAAATTGATTGAAGGCACTCAAGGCATTGGGGTAATTTTAGCGAATTCAATCAACACAGCGGCCGGCATCATAGAGTTGCTGCAGAGTCAGAAACAGAGTGTTCTTATCCAGAAATTTGTAAAAGAAAGTAAAGGCCGGGATATAAGGGCGTTTGTTGTTGGCGATCGAGTGGTTGGTGCGATGCGGCGGGTTGCTCAAGGTCAGGAATTTCGCAGTAACGTGCACCGAGGCGGCATTGCTGAACCTGTAATTCTTGATGAAATATATAAAGAAACCGCCGTTCGGGCGGCACAGATCCTGGGTCTCAAGGTGGCTGGCGTTGATCTGCTTGAGGGAAATGATGGTCCACTGATAATGGAAGTAAATTCATCCCCCGGGCTGGAAGGTATAGAGGGGTGCACACAACTCGATATCGCCGGGTCGGTAATAGATTACCTAGCTGCTCAGGTAAATTTTCCGGAAATCGACCTGCGCCAACGTCTTACGGTAAGCAGCGGTTACGGTGTTGCTGAAATTCATATTCCAGAAGAGTCTGAATATATAGGAAAAACTATTAGTGAATCCGGGTTGCGCGAAAAAGATATTGTGGTGCTGACTCTTCATCGTGACACAAAAGTCATACCCAACCCTCGACCTCAGCGCCAATTCATGGGCGGAGACCGTCTACTCTGTTTTGGCAAACTTGACCTGATGCGTGACATGACTCCGGCTAAAATTCGCCGCAAGAGACGACCAACCATTAGAGATCTACCGGAATTACCGGTAGCAGAGGAAGTATTCAAAGACTCAGGATCAATCGAGTCCGTCACAATACCAGCCACCAAAGATGTGCGAGGCCATGCATAAACTCAATACCGATAAGACAATTGCCGACTGGTTTGGTGAGAGGATTGATCCGGGCGAATCACGCAATGTACAGCTCACTGTCGGGGAGAGCTACAGCAGCATGGCTGTCCAGATTCAAATTCACCTTCGCCGGGGAACCGAAGACGGCCCCGTGGTGTTTGTCACCGCTGCTTTACATGGAGATGAAATTAATGGTTGTGGTGCGATTCGTCAGTTAATCCAAGATGATTTCACCCTGCGGAGAGGATCCTTAATCCTCGTTCCGGTACTGAATCTTCCCGCCTTCGATCGCCATTCTCGCTATCTGCCTGATCGGCGTGATCTGAACCGCTCGTTTCCTGGAACTGCAGACGGAAGCCTCGCTAGCAGGATGGCGTATAGGATTTTCACAGAAATTGTGGAGCGTTCCGATTACGGCATAGATCTGCACACCGCCTCAATCCGTCGCACAAATTACCCCACGGTTCGGGGTGATCTGGCCACCCCCGAGGTTCGAAGGATAGCCAGGGCTTTTGGTTCCGAAATCATAGTGAACGGCAAAGGCCCAAAGAATTCATTCCGCCGGGAGGCATGTCGTGCTGGATGCCCCACAATTATCATGGAAGGAGGTGAGGTCTGGAAAGTGGAACCCGGTATCGTGGAGACGGCAGTCCGGGGTGTGAAAAATGTGCTTCGCGAGCTTGATATGGCAGATTTTACCACAGAGAAACCTCCTTATCAGATTACCATTGAGAAATCCAAATGGATTCGGGCCGAGCATGGAGGATTTCTGCACTTTCACATAAAACCCGGAGATATTGTCGAGAAAGAACAACCGCTGACGACAAACACGACGATCCTGGGAGAGGAGCAAAGTACACTCTACGCCCCATTTAACGGCGTAGTCATGGGGATGACAAGCCTGCCTTCAATAAGTCCTGGCGAACCCATATGCAATCTGGGCAAGCTTCCGAGAAAATACAAACCGGATGAGTTGAAAAAATTGAGATCAGGAGGGCATGGGCTTGAACAGCAGGTCCTTGAGGAGCTCGGCTCAAGCGTTTTGGTAGTAGACCCCCCAGAAGACGCTGGGGATTCTTGAAATTCGTTTTGTGAGTAATGCTCAAAGAACCCCCCTACACCATCTTTCGAGGTGAAGGGGGTGTTTCAGGATCATATGAATGCTGACATAGTGTTGAGTTTATCCTAAAGATCTAGCTTTGAGTGGCCCAAGAAAACAGATTCCCAATTGGTCAAAATTGACTAGGTCGCGACAGGATTAGTCTTCAATTGGCGGAAGAGTATCTGTGTTATCATCTGAGTCTTTCTTTTTTTCAAGTTTCCGCAGCCTTTTTGCTTCTTTTTTCTTTTTCTTTTGTAGCTCTTTTTGACGCTTTTCAAATGAATAGTTTGATCTAGCCACAATTCAGTTCCTATGTAATGTCTATTTTATGGAAAATGCAGCCATACAGAGATCGGAATGTTAAATAGAGTCTGTCGGCTCCCCTGCGAACGCCTAATTTTGTCTCAGACAACTCGATAAAAGGGTAATATTTTAGTTCTATTTCAAGGCACTTTCTTGAGATATTTTGCCCCTTGGGCAATTGACATTTCTCTTCTCCCTTGAAAAATCACCCTGATAGTTCCACAATAATCAACCTTGGTAATTTCCCCAACCCCCCATTCGGCTCTCGCTTTATGCTTAACCTTTTCACCTATGATAAAATTCTGTATAATCAGTGCCATGGCTACCTCTAAAAATGTCTTTATCCCTCTTTGCTCGACATAAACAGTCTATACTATCCCAGGGTGATACGCCTCATTAACACTTGATGCAATGTCAGTTATGGTCTCATCCGCGGCAATAAAATTAGACTGCCAACTCACTAATTAATGATGAAACAGGAACTGAACAAAAGGAAGATTTGAGGTTTCAGGTATAGCTTTGAATAGTAAAGCTATAAATGGAAGGTAAATTGCCCCTTTGTGCAATTTTCCCTGCCTAGAAGATGAGCCTGTTAAATATCTGGCAATAATTATAAAAGTTTCTATGAAATGATACTAAACATCAGCTCAATTATTTTTAGCAAGTTCTTATAGTTATAATCATTATAATGAAATTTGCCAGCATTATATAACCCTTTGATTATCATCAGCCATCTGCAAAATCTATCTGTTCGTGGGTAAAGTGAGAGTGGATGATCAACTACATTTTTGCTATGATTTTGTCAAATCAAGCCCCGTTTTGCTCATTGCTGTACATCTTTATTTCTCGTCAAACGATGCGCACATAACTATCAACAGGAATTACACAGCAATAATATTGATTAGAGGGGTATAGATTCAGGCTGAAAAAGATTGGAGAGGTACATATTTTCTCATTGAATACACACTAGGTCATCACACCATAAGGAGATTTCTTGCCGCCTTGGTTTCCCCTTTGGGGTTTATTCATCTTTCTCTGACCTAGAAGTTTCAAGAAAGCCAAAATCTCTATCACGGAACCATTTTTTTACTGTTGTTTGCAAACAATCACCTCTAAGTAAATAGTTGAAAATCTATGTAATCGACACCAGACGATTTACATTCTATGGGTCCTGGAAAAGAATCACGTTGTTATGTTCCGGAAGAGTATAGTATGGCATGGAAGATTTTTCTCCGCTTTCCCCTATCACCAGACAGTTATTTTAATCAACTGCTCCGTCCAACTGAAAATTAAAAGGAATAGTGCACAACTGCGATTTTACTTCAATGGACGAGAATGGCACAGGAGTTGTGCAACTCTGCTGAACCCTTCATTAAGTCACAATTGACTGCCAGTGAGACTTATAATGGCAGCCGAGGTTGTCTGAAATAATTTTATAGGACTTAGCGTACTTAGAAAGGTAAATGAATTTAGATTTTCAGGTATGTTGTCGGCCTCTGGGTTTAAAGCACTTTTGTTTAATGCTTGACTGCATGGGCCCACCACTATGCACCGTCTTGATCGCTATAACAAATTTCTTAGAGCTTGACAACGTTCGATGCGGCAGGTCCTTCAAGCCATCATGGTATTTACCTTGGTGCTGGTCGTTTCAAGAACTTTTTAACATTTCGCCTCGGTTTCCAGCAGGCCTGCACAGCAAAGGATCAGAGTCATTCTCCGGAATTTGCTTAAGGATACCATATATTTTTCTTTATCCTTAAGATTTTTCTACCTGACAACACTAAGCATTAAATCCATATATAAATCTGCGAAGCACATTTAAAAGTCATGGAAGGCTGAACAGATGTGGTCGGTGGAACCCTATTCGACCTCCTAATGACCAGGCCAATTTCTGGACAGTACTACACCTTTGAATTAAGGTGATAGTTATAGATAGCGACATAAGTCCAATCCATCCCATCATGCAGCGCTGCCGGCTGCTCCGCCGGTTCCTCGCTCGCGCCTTGCCTGACCGAGTGCCTTGAACTCATGTCGTTATGCATTCCCCTCCTTCTCAAATCCTGAGGCTGGGCCGATCTCAGGTGATGATGGCGGCGATACCGTTGCGTGAGCTGAAGCTTAGGAGTCTTACGCATTCATAAACTAAAATTCTACTAGCCTACAAGGGTGTAAAAAATGAAAAAAGTTATAGTTTCTCTTGCACTTGTTCTGCTGTATGCGCTCCCTTCCATGGCCGAAAATGGGGTCATTTCTGTCCAGAGCGACTTCGCTGTAAAAGAGACAGCCGATCGACTCGAGAATATTCTCAAAGAAAAAGGCATGACCGTATTCAATCGCATAGATCATTCAAAGGGAGCAAGCAGTGTGGGAATAGATCTACGGGATACGGTATTGCTGATTTTCGGCAACCCCAAGGTCGGAGCCCCCCTGATGAAGTGTGAGCAGGTTGCAGCCCTTGACTTACCGCAGAAAGCTTTAATTTGGAAAGACGCTGACGATGCGGTTTATGTTTCCTACAATGACCCGAATTATGTCCAAAAGCGCCATAATATAAGCGGTTGCGAGGAAGTGCTTGCAAAGTTTGAGAAAGCATTGTCCACCTTCACAGAGGCAGCGGCAACCAAGTAATGTATAGGATACTCTAGAATACCCGTAGGCGTAGGCCTGCTGCTTGAGAATCCGCCTTGTCGGCCGGAAGCGAGAAAAAAAGAGGCAGAAAAGCTGCGGGATTACTTACTCAGTTGTGAATGCCCCAGCCAAAGTTATTTCATACGTACCGCACACTTCTGTAAGAATAGAAATATGTCCCTTGGCGCTGCCTGTTCCCTTCCCGGAGCGGTTCGCCCCCCTTACGAAAACACCTAGAAGATTTGCGCTGGCATCGCTTTCGTAGACGACATCTCCAACCTCGGCCTCATGATCACGTGCAATCTGCTCTGTAATAGCAGCTTTGACAGTTACCAGAGTCGCGGTGCAGCTTTCTGAGACATCTTCACAGCTATAAATCAGAAGGGTATCTTTTTGGGCTTCCGAAAGCTCAGGATTATCCATTGTCAAGTCGATGCCAACAGTGTACGCATCTATAAGTTCCCCATTGCCTATCTTAAAATTAGAAACTCCAAACTTGGCATCCCCACCATAGGCAGCTATTTCATTTTGCTTTGCCGGACTCCAATTAGCGACAAGTGGAACTTCAAATCCATCCATGTCGTCGATAGATTTATGAGGAGGAGAAATTACACCGTCCAAAACGCATTCCCCTGGAATGATTCCCCATACTTCGGCGTAATCCGGTTCTTCTGCCTTAACGGCCAGAGCAATACAGAAAAACAATCCTGCCGCACATAGTGAAAACGCCAATTTATTCATAACCATTCCTCCCATTCCGGAGTTGAAGAGTCAGGCAATCAGTTCTGCACCAAAAACACCGTGGACGTTTTGAAATAGAAAGAAAAAACGCCCATCTCTTCTGCCGAAGATGGGCGTTGCGCATTACGAATAAGCCCTTCTTTTCGGCAGCCCGGCTACCAGATCGTTCTGGCCAGCGGCTTTGCGTCCCCAGGTCACCCCAGGTTTGCCCTTTCGAAGAAGTTGTTTTGTTTACCCTTTAATATTACACAAACTATTGGCGTTTTGTCAAAATAGACAGAGCGCCCTGAAGTATTTCAACGCTGTACAGAGGGGTAGTGATATTTTTTCTCCCCCCAATCATTTGAGCCTTTTGCAAAACTAAGATTTTCGCTCAAAATCAAGGCATGCGAGAAATTTTACCACAGGCATATAATAGATATTCCGAGGATAAAATTTTGAGCATAACGCAGAGTTTGGGCGAAAAGATCGTTTTGCAAATGGCTCATTTTTTCTCCTTTTCCAGAAGAAGCTTTTTCCTCAGCTTCCCCCAGCGGTAACCGCTTATTTTTTTATCCTTGGTAAGTACCCGGTGACATGGAATCAAAACCGCAATTTTATTAGCCGCGCACGCGCCGCCTACAGCGCGCACTGCGGCGGGAGTACCAAGCTGCCGGGCAAGCTCGCCATAGCTGGTAGTAGTGCCTGGCTTTATCTTGCGCAGCGCTTCCCAGACCTTCTGCTGAAATGAAGTTCCTTGGATATCAAGGGGCAATTGGCACTTCTCGAAAGGATTGTCCAGATGCTGTATGACCGCTTTAACCAGTTTGTGAAATTGGGGTGCGCCGCGGCGTATCGAGGCCTTGGGAAATATGCTGCATAAATTCGCATACACCTGTTCTTCGCTATCGCCCAACTCGATCGCACAAACTCCCCTGGCGGTCGCCGCCACCAGGACACAGCCCAGATAGCAGGGAGCCGTACCATAGACAATCTGCATTCCCTCAGCCCCCTTACGGTAGTTCTTCGGCGTCATCGCGAGGCGATCGTCATTTCGATTATAGGCGCCGCTCAAGGACTCAAACCCTGCGGAGTAAATAGCCTCGGCCACAGAAGACCCATCTGCGAGCTTGCGGCGAAAGCGGTCGCTGCGATGTTTAAGGTAGTATTGCCGGGGAGTGATGCCGACGATTTTCTTGAACAGGCGGTGAAAATAAGAGGGGCTCAACCCCGCCTCTTCGGCAAGCGTCTTCAGCGCAACTGGGGAGCGTTCTTTTTCCAACCGTCTGCAGGCCTCAATTATGAGCGTTTCGCGATCTTGGAATGCCCTTTGCCGGTCTGGCCTGCATTTCCGGCATGACCGATACCCCTGCTGTTCGGCTTCGGCTGAAGTATGAAAGAACAAAACGTTTTCCCGATTTGGAGTTCTGGCACTGCACCCCGGTCTGCAGTAAATACCGGTGGTCAGGACCCCATAGAAAAAGGGGTCGCCACTTTCTGATTCCCGGCTTACGATCGCCCGCCATCTTTTCTCGTCCCTGTCAGACCTATTGCTGGTTTTCATCTCAATGTCCGTTTCCTGCTTTATTGAATTGCCGCGGTGAGTGCGATTGAACGGAGCACCGGCCGTATCTAATTGCCAAGCATGACGTGTTATCAATACTATAGATGGTGAAGGCCATACAAACACTTTGATTGTTGCTTTTTAATTCAAGAAAAAGAAGACGATGAGGCGAAACTTTAAGCCCAACGCAGCGCCGCAGGTTCTGCCTCAAACAAGGGAGATAAAGAATGAACGGGGCAAAATTTGCATGAGAAGTGGTGCAGTAATGAAGGCTTCAGTGGGCCGTCAAGCACCCGGATATGTCCGGAAACATGGTGAGCGGAGAGCCAATAAGTGAAACACTCCGTAAGCTTTTAACTTTTTTGTCAAACGGTCATGCTGACCGCTGACAGAAATGGAAATAAACAGGACAAATATCACCTCTCATCCTGGAGCGATTGATATCAACTAACGGCAGCGACACGGGCCTGTAGCCCGCTACGGCAGTTCGGAACACCTGCAAGGTCAAGAACGGTTATGTACCTCCAGAAAGAGATCCCCCGGACCACACGACCCAGCACCCAGGGAGCCGAACTCCATGCCCTCTATAGGATCACCAGGCTTATCGGCAATGCGGTCCAGCTCGAATTATCACTTACCCAGATTTTGGACATTCTGAACGACACGCTGCAGATGGAGCGGGCCACCCTGCTGCTCTACGATAAGCTGAAACGAAAACTCACCATCAAGGCATCATGCGGTCTCTCCGCAGAAGAAAAATTACGGGGCATTTATAGTCCGGACGAAGGCTTCATCGGCAAAATATTCAGATCCAAGTCGCCCTTTGTCGTTCCCGACATCAACGGCGCCCCGCTCTTTCTCAATCGAACCGGCGCCCGGCAAAGTGTGCAAAAGAGCACCATCTCGCTTATCGGCGTACCAATAACGGTATATGACATTCCCGAAGGCGTGCTCACGGTAGACAGGTTATTCGGGGATGATATTTCCTTGGAGGAAGACATCAGGTTTCTTACCATCCTGGCAACGCTCATCGGCCAGTTCCTGATTCTTCAGCGCGAAATAGAAAAGAAGGCAGCGAAGCTGATCAAAGAGAACCAGAACCTCAAGGCAAAACTGCATCAATTTCACGGTGGCCATTTCATTATCGGTTACTCAAAAGCCATGCAGGAAGTCTTCAGCATCATCGACAAGATAGGCGACTCCACCGCCACTGCGTTGCTGCTTGGAGAATCAGGCACAGGTAAAGAGATGGTAGCCAGGGCCATCCATGAAAGCGGCCTGCGCAGCACCAAGCCGTTTATCAAAATAAACTGTGCAGCACTGCCGGAAGCCCTGCTTGAGAGCGAGTTATTTGGTCACGAGAAAGGGGCGTTCGACGGAGCTCATGCAGCACGTCCCGGGAGGTTCGAACTGGCTGAGGGTGGTACGATTTTTTTGGACGAGATAGGTGAAATGCCCCTGGCTGTGCAGGCCAAGATGTTGAGAATTCTGCAGGAAAGACAGTTTGAACGGATTGGTGGCATGAAAACCTATTGCGCCGATGTCCGAATCATCGCCGCAACCAATGTCAACCTGGAAAATGAGATTGCCAGTGGTACGTTTCGTGCCGACCTGTTTTATCGCCTCAACGTCCTACCGATTCTTCTGCCGCCCCTGCGCGAACGCAAAGAAGACATTCCGCTGCTGTTCAATCATTTCCTGCAGAAAAGCAACACTCGCAACGAAAAAGACCTGAAGATCACCTCGGAACTGCTCGACTTTCTCATAGACTACCTCTGGCCCGGCAACGTGAGAGAAATGCAGAACCTGGTCGAGCGCATGGTTATACTGGCAGAAGGCGATCACCTCACCGTGCAGGATCTGCCCGCCCCTATCGCCATGCCAGAAAAGCCCACCCACCCTTTACTTGAAGAGAGCCACCTCACTGTTCCACCTCCCAAGCTCTCACCGGGGGAGTCTCTGGAAGCGATCGAGCGACGCGAAATAGTGGCCTCGCTCAAAAGAAACGGCTGGGTCCAGATACGGGCAGCCCGCGAACTCGGTCTCACCCAGCGCCAAATTGGCTACCGCATCAAAAAATACGGGTTGAGCAGGTACGACTCTTTCCGCTAGGCAAACAGCTCAGTTAAATCATTAGAAAGTCGCAATCACCACCCGGTTCAATACGCTTTATATAACATTTATGTAATATTTAGTATATTTTTATTTCCATATTGTTATTTTTGTGACCCGTCGATGCTTTTCATAAACAACCCAAAAAACCTCCTATATAACCGTATATATTACGCTTAAAGAGAAATACAGGAATTGGCACACCTTTTGTAGTGTATCACACAACCCAAATTTTAAACCATTCGTTTTCCAGCTCAGCTCGAGACGATAAAAAACAAAGGAGGAAAAATCGTGAAATTGAACATGAAGATGAAACCAAGAACCTATTGGGGCGGTGCTGCTTTTCTTGCCGTCCTGGCCGTTGCCCTTCCGGCACTGGCCGAAGAGACGAGCGTCGCCGACTCGGTCATTCACCTGGCCTACGCCCTTGACACCTTCTATTTTCTCATGTCCGGAGCTCTAGTAATGTGGATGGCTGCAGGTTTTGCCATGCTCGAAGCCGGGCTGGTCCGCGGCAAAAATACCGTGGAAATACTTACCAAGAACGTCGCTCTTTATTCCATCGCCTGTATCATGTACATGGTCGTCGGTTACAACATCATGTACGGTGGCGGCCCTAACGGAGTGATTCCCGGTCTCAGCTTCTTCCTGGGTGCCGACAATGCGGTGGATGATGTGCTGAAAAGTGGTGGAGATATCTACTACTCCGGTATGTCCGACTTCTTCTTCCAGGTTGTTTTCGTGGCCACCGCCATGTCCATCGTTTCCGGTGCCGTGGCCGAACGCATGAAACTCTGGTCCTTCCTGCTGTTTGCCGTGGTAATGACTGGCGTCATCTATCCTGTCCAGGGCTATTGGAAATGGGGCGGCGGTTTTCTCGACGCTCTCGGTTTCCTTGATTTCGCTGGTTCCGGTGTCGTTCACCTGTGCGGTGCCTCAGCTGCGATCGCCGGCGTCCTGCTGCTTGGCGCCCGTAAAGGCAAGTACACCGATGGCCGCGTCAACGCCATTCCCGGCGCCAACCTGCCGATGGCCACTCTTGGTACCTTTATACTCTGGCTTGGCTGGTTCGGTTTCAACGGCGGTTCGGAACTTATGGTCTCCAACATTGAAGAGGCCAACGCGGTTTCGATGATATTCGTCAACACCAACACCGCTGCTGCTGGCGGTCTGGTCGCCGCCCTGCTGTTCTCCCGAGCCTGGTTCGGTAAAGCGGATCTCACCATGGCGCTGAACGGCGCCCTGGCCGGACTGGTTGCCATCACCGCCGAGCCTCTCACCCCGAGTCCGCTGCTGTCCACTATCGTCGGCGCCATTGGCGGTCTGATCGTGGTTGCCTCCATTGTCTTCATCGACAAGGCCAAAATCGACGATCCGGTCGGTGCCATCTCGGTGCACGGCGTAGTCGGTATCTGGGGGCTGCTGGCCGTTTCCTTCACCAATCCTGAGGGCTCCCTGGTTGCTCAGCTTATCGGTGCCGGCGTAATCTTCGCCTGGGTATTCGGCACCAGCTTTATCACCTGGCTGATCATCAAAGCAATCATGGGCATTCGCGTCAGCGAGGAAGAGGAAATGGAAGGCTGCGATATCTCCGAATGCGGCCTCGATGCCTACCCTGAATTCACTAAAGACTGATAGAGGAGGAGTGAGCAATGAAAAAAGTTGAAGCGATAATCAAACCATTCAAGCTCGAAGAGGTGAAGGAAGCCCTTACCGAGCTTGGCATCACCGGTATGACCATCTCCGAAGTGAAAGGGTACGGTCGGCAGAAAGGACATACCGAGGTCTACCGGGGTGCAGAATACAAGGTCGAATTCAACCCGAAAACCAAAGTAGAACTGGTCATAGATTCCGATCTGGTCGACAAGGTGGTCACCGCCATCCGCGACGCCGCCAACACCGGCAAGATTGGAGATGGCAAGATCTTTGTCCTCCCGGTAGAAGACGTCATGAGAATCAGAACCGGAGAACAGGGCAAGGAAGCCATTTAGCAGTACCTGTACCACAACCTCCTCCACGAGCAGAACCCCTGATCGCCTTCGCGGGTGGTCGGGGGTTCTGCTTATTCTTTTTTCCCCTCTTCACAATCTCTGCCTGCGAACCGCTTCGAGTCCTGGATAGCTTTCTCCTTCCCATTTGACCGCCATCTAAGCAGTACCCCATTGATTCAGGCTCTGAAATGCATAAGGTGCTGATCTGGATAGATTCAGCTCAATGTTATTTCCAACCTGGTACACTTCCATGCCCGACCCCTATAAACAGCTTCAGCACCATTTTCTCCAACTCTCCCGCTTGGAACATGCCCTCACCTTTCTGCAATGGGATCAGCTGGTGATGATGCCTCCCCGGGGCAATGAAGCACGCTCGGAGGCGATAGCTGAACTGAGTTCACTTTACCACAAAAAATTGACTGAGCCGGCGCTTGCCGATCTGCTGGACAAAGCCCGGGCCGTTGAGCAGGATCCTGAACGATTGGCCAGCGTCAGAGAGATGGAACGGGAATATAGATGGGCAACCTGCATTCCATCCGATCTGGTTAAAGCCAAATCGCTGGCCGGATCAAAATGTGAACATCAATGGCGCAGTCAGCGCCAGGACAATGACTGGAGGGGGTTTCTGAGCAATTTCAAGGAAGTCGTCAATCTTTCAAGACTAGAGGCCCAGGCCCGCCAGAGCTGCAACTCGGAACGATTTTCAACACCCTATGACGCCCTGCTGGATCTCTACTGCACCGGTGATTCGAGCCGTTTGATTTCCGAGATATTCACCGCTTTGAAAACAGACCTGCCCCCGCTTATCGCACAGGTAGTGGACAAGCAGGCAGGCAGAACACGGGAATTCAACGGCAGGTTTTCTAAAGCAGCCCAGCAACGACTAAATCGGAAACTGGCCGTCATCCTCGGCTTTGATTTCGAGGCCGGCAGGATTGACGAAAGCTCTCACCCGTTCAGCACCGGCGACATCGGCGACCACCGGATCACTTCCAGATATAGGGAGAACGATTTCATCGATGCCCTCAAAGCCACTGCCCATGAAACAGGGCACGCTGCCTATGAGGGGGGACTGCCGCCCAAGTGGAAACATCTCCCCCTGGGCCAGGCGCGCAACATGTCCATCCACGAAAGCCAGAGCCTGCTGTTTGAAAAACAGATATTTCTGAGCAAGCCGTTTCTTAACTTTTTCACCCCGGAAATTCACACCCATCTTGCCGAGAGCGCCGCCTACGACTGCCAGCAGATATGGCTGAACAGCATCAAGGTAAGCCCCTCTTACATAAGGGTCGAAGCCGACGAACTCTGCTACCCCCTGCACGTTATTCTCAGATACGAGATCGAGTCGAACCTGATCAACGGTGATATGGAAGCCGATGACCTTCCTGACGCGTGGGATGAAAAGATGCAGACCTATCTCGGCCTGTCCACCGCCGGCAACTACAAAGACGGCTGCCTGCAGGATATCCACTGGACGGATGGTTCGTTCGGTTACTTCCCGGCCTATACTTTGGGAGCCCTTAACGCGGCTCAGATATTCTCAGCATTCCGGCGCCAGCACGACGACTGGCAGGAACTGCTGGGCAGAGGCGAAATTGTCCCGATCAGGAAATGGCTCGAGGAACAAATCTGGTCCACGGGCAGGCTGCTCGATTCGCAGCAACTGCTCCAGGCGGTCACTGGAGAATCGACCACCCCCCGTTATTTCATCGACTATGTCAGGGAGCGCTACCTGGAGGAGCAGTATTAGGTTGCTATCCGGATGCGTACTCACCTAGCTTTTTTTCTCCCGCATCATCGCCCTGGTCAGAACAGTTAACAATAGTCCGTAGGCGGGCAGAAAGAGCAGCAGGCTCACCGCGATCTTAAAACCATAGTCGAGTACGGCAATCTCAGGCCA
>JARRLH010000154.1:0-10350 GCA_037387205.1 Desulfofustis sp. | reverse complement strand
CAGGTCTCCCACCCGAATGGCCAGGGGGTCGGTCCGCAGTGCCGCACCCATCGATGAAAAGGTTGGAATACCCCCCAGATAAGAGGAGCGGAGAAGTTGAACCTTGGGATTCAGCGAGTCGATGGCGTCGACCACAATATCGGGGCGGCGGCAGAGAATCTCTTCAACGGACGTCTCATCGACGAATAATTCCAGGGGCTCAACCTCGCAGCCGGGATTGATATCTGCTATTCGATCGGCGGCTGCGGCCACCTTTTTTCTGCCCAGCGTCGAATCCAGCGCGAAGATCTGCCGGTTGATATTGGTGGGTTGAACGGTGTCGAAATCGACCATCGTCAGGCGGCCGATTCCCGTGCGCGCCAGGGCCTCCAAGGCATAGCCGCCGACCGCGCCGAGGCCGACCACGGCAACGTGGCTTTCGGTGAGGCGGCGAAAGGACTCAGCGCCCAGCAGCATTCGGGTTCGCGAAAATCGTTGCATTGTCCCAGATTTGATCGCTTAGTTCGCCGGTTTCCACCTGCAGCAGGCGGGCGGCGTAGTCGTACAGTTGCGCCACATCGGCGGGTTCATTGACCGTGTCTTTATCCTTTCTTTTCTGATCGGGGTTTTTCGCATAGGGTGCATCTGTCTCCAGCAGCAGGCGTGCACGCGGAGTTTGCAGGAAGGTTTCCCGGAGCCTGGTCTGGCCGCCACCTGCGAGTGCCTCTGAAAAGGAAATATAGCAGCCCAGATCGATTAACCGTTTCATGATCTCAGTCGATCCATTGAAAGAGTGCACTAACACCGGCGGCAGAGAGTGGTGACGGCTGAAATCGACCAACAGCTCATTGAGCGCCCCCCAGGCCCTCACGCAATGCACTGAAAGCGGCCAGTTGTGCTCTGCCGCCAGTTCCAGATGGGTGGTAAAGAGCCGCTTTTGAAGGCCGAAATCGATGCGGCAGCTCCGGTCGATACCCGTCTCTCCTATGCCCATGGTTCCGGGCCAAGTGGCCGCCAAAGCAAGAAGCCGCTGGGGCCAGCCCCGCTTCACCTTGTCACTGAACCAGGGGTGAATACCGAAAAAGGCGACCACCTCCTGGTGGGCGGCTGCCAGGCCGGCCACGTCGGGCCAGTCATCTTCCTTGATAGCGTTGCAGAACAGCAGGCCCACCCCGGCTTCTTTGGCCCGCGCCAGAACTTTGTGGGCAGTACCTTCGAAACGCGGGT
Organism: Desulfofustis sp.; assembly: GCA_037387205.1. GTDB lineage: Bacteria > Desulfobacterota > Desulfobulbia > Desulfobulbales > Desulfocapsaceae > JABDQA01. The sequence goes on along the minus strand of JARRLH010000154.1, from coordinate 9,144 downwards.
CCTGCAGATGGAGATGGGCATCTACGTAGTGCGTCTGCATGGCTATTCGACCCATGAGAAGATGCGGGCTGCCAGGATCAGGAACAGCGAGGTGGTCAGGATCATCAGGCCGCATTCGAGCTGAATATCGATCAGGGTTGCGCCCTCGTTCATCACCTTTCTGGCTGCCTTGAGGAGATGGGTGAGAGGCAGAACCCAGGAGAGCTGCTGGACCCATTCAGGCGCGCCTTCCAGCGAAAACCAGACCTCTGAGAGAAACATCATGGGCCAGGAAATGAAATTGAGCGCCCCGCTGGTACACTCTTCGCTGGTACCCCGGGCGGCAAGGAAGAGGCCGATGGAGCAGAGGCTGAGCCCCCCCAAAAAGAAGGTGAAGAGAAACAGCAGCAGGGAGCCCTGCATGCGGAAATTAAAGATCAGATCCTCAGGTACTCGAAGGCGTTAAGAGGAGTAGCCTTGAGGCGCTTCAGGGCCCCGTTTTTTCGGTAGCGGACCACCACATAGCCAACCCCCCAGAGGGCTGAAAACATCATGTTCATAGCCATGATTCCGGGAAAAAACCAGTCGATATAGCGGGCCCGGGTACCGTCTACGGAGTATCGCCGGGCGCTCTGGCTATCCCGGGGCATGAGGGCGGCCTGATAGAGCTGTTCGACGATTCTCCCCTTGGGGGAGGCATCATTGACCCAATAGCGCCGGTCGCCTGCCGTGCCATCGACCAGCAGGTCGATTTTATGCTGGCTGATTTTTTGCAGACCCTCCTCGAGACTGGCCACGGCGATGAAATCAACCGCAGGATCGGTCTGGAAATGTTCGGGGATGTGGGTTTCTGTAAAGACCACGCGGGTGCCGGCCTGGGGAAATACGCCGATTTTGTAGCGTTGGATATTTTCGCCGCTGAAGATGATGCCAAAGCCGAGGATGATAAGGAAGGGAAAGGCGAAATTCCAGCCGAAAGCCGCCCGGTCGCGGAAAAATTCCTTGTTCCTGGCCCGAAAGATTACCCAGATTCGCTGCAGACTCGCCATCGTCAATCCCTCAACTGTTTTCCTGTGAGAATAAGAAAAACGTCCTCGAGATTGGGGGACTGGACGCTCATTTCCGAGAGATCGACACCGGCGCCAAGGAGACGGGTGAGCACTGAGTCAACATTGGCCGTGCGAATGAATATCGTGGAGTTGTCAACATGGTAGTCAAGACCGAGGCCGTCAAGGGCTGATTCAACCACTGTTCGGGGCAATTTGATGGTGTTGGTGCTGCAATGGGCGGCAATCAATGCGGCAGGGCTGCCTTCAGCGATTATTTTTCCGCCGTCCATTATGGCAATGGTGTCGCAGAGATATTGTGCTTCTTCCATCGAGTGGGTGGTCATGATAATGGTCTTGCCATCCGCCTTGATCTCATCGACGATGTCCCATAAGTAGCGGCGTGACTGGGGATCGAGTCCGGTGGACGGCTCATCGAGAAAGATCAGCTCGGGACGGTTGACAAGGGCCAGGGCAAGCATCAGCCGCTGGCGTTGACCGCCGGACAGCTGGTTGTTGCGCTGTTCCAGAATGGGCTTGAGATTGCACCGCTTGACCAGCCAATCTATCTCTTCGGGGTTGCGGTAGAGTTGGCGATAGCAGCGCAGGGTTTCTTTGACCGTCAGAAAGTTCAGCAGTGAGGTATGCTGAAACTGAATGCCGACCTGCTGTCTGAAAGAATCATCGCGGGGACCGCCACGGTAGAGAATCGATCCGCCGCTGGGCTCGATGATGTTCTCGATAATCTCCATAGTGGTGGTCTTGCCGGCTCCGTTGGGGCCCAGCAAACCGAAGCAGCACCCCTGCTCGACCCGGAACGATACGTCTTCCAGAGCCACCACCGTTTTATAATGCTTTTGCAAATTCTGGACTTCGAGAATCGACATAGAGTGTACGATAAGCAGAGAATTTGATTTGACGAATATGGTTAGTTTATTTCATTGTTTTTATTAAATTTTCAAGAATATTTTTGGGGCGGGTCGCGACGATTGACATGGTAGTGATAATTAATTACAATTGATAATCATTATTAGAATGGAAATCAGCGGCAGCCAGAAACGGTTCGATTCTGATATCCATCCGCATGATCATATCTATTGTCTGCAATGCCACAGGGTGGATAACATCGACTTCGACCGGAACCTGGTCAATCCTGCCGAAGTCGCCTCTGATAAAGGGTACCGAATAACCGGTTATCGGGTCGAATTCAAAGGCATCTGCTCTGCCTGCAGAAGAAACCAGGAAAAGAGAGGAGACGGAGATAAAAAATGACTGAGTTGACAGGAGAACAGAAGAAGATTCTGGAAGCATTGGCCGGCGCCGAAGCGCCGTGGGGCTCAAAAGAAATAGTTGCCGCGACCGGTCTTGATAAAAAACTGGTGAGCAACAAAATTGCGGCCATGAAAAAAGCAGGACTGGTGGATAGCCCGGTTCGCTGTAAATATGGAGTTACCGAGGCCGGCCGAAAGGCACTTACCTAGATTTGCAGAGATAGATGGCGTGTAGCCCCTGAATCAGGCCTGCAAGATTACGAGCCGCGGGCCTTTTAAACCCTCGCGATAGAAGTCCAATCCCTCCCCTCATGCCGGGTTTCCCCTCTGCGTGGCGGCTGCTCCCAGTTTCCGCCGGATTCTATCTCCGCCCTGCCTGTTGGGGACTTTTACCTTAGTCGCCAATAGTATCGTAAATTCGTATTGGCAGTGAGTCACTCATCCAATTTTCCAATTTGATTTGCTCAACCCGTACCATTACTCTTGGTCGAATCACTCATTCACTGGAAGACAGCCATGTATTTTTTCCCCGATACTAGTACCGACATTTCGCCGACCGCATCTGTCGGACCTCATGATGGAGGCTTTCAGGTCTGGGAAACGCTTCTCGAACAGGGCAGTGGTCCGGTTAACGAGGATGTCCTGGCAACGGCCGGCCCTTTGAGTATCGTCTGCGATGGCGCCACCAGTCTGCATGGTGCCACCAGGCGCCAGCCTGATCCAGGCTCAGCCTGGGGTGGCCGGAAGGCGGCCATGATTACCGCCTCGGCGTTTTCGGCTGCTCCTGAACGGGGTCTTCTGGACTCCGTCCGCAGAGCGAACGAACTGATCAGGGAGGCTATGATCGACCACGGCACCGATCTTCACGATCGTGAACAGCTGTGGTCTACCAGCTTCGCTGCGGTGCAGACCGAAGGCGAGGCGATACACTGGTGCCAGACCGGCGACTGCATGATACTGCTGATTTACGAAGACGGCAGGGTTTGTCAGTTGACTCACCCGCCGGGGCAGGACCGGGAGGTGCTGAAGCGTTGGCAGCAGATCGGGGCCCACTCCGATACAGCAATTCACCAGGCTCTGGCTGGGGAGATCGCCGCCGTCAGAAGAAGAATGAACAGGGACTTCGGGGTTCTCAACGGCGAGGCTGAAGCCCTCGATTTTATTTCTTCAGGCACCATCGAGGAAGACCGGATTACTGACATTGTGCTCTTTTCCGATGGTCTCTTCCCGCCCAGCAGCTGCCCCGATGAACTTTTCGACGCGCCACTTTTCGTGCAGCTCTACAGAAACGGCGGCTTGGACGCCATCAGGCGACACGTCCGGGCGCTGCAGAGCACCGATCCCGGCTGTTATCGTTATCCGCGCTTCAAAATATTTGACGATATCAGCGGCATTGCCTTGAAAAAACGTTCGTAAATCAATCGGGAAGAAGGTTGTAGAGGTAGGTCAGGATATCGGTGCGGGTGACGATGCCGATAATCTTGTCGTTATGGCTCACCGGCAGGTGGCCGATGTTTTTTTCGATCATGAGTTGGGCCGCCTGGGCCGGTTTGTAGTAGGGTGGGATGGTAGCCACATCACGGGCCATGAAGGCTTTGACCGGGCTTTTCCACTGTTTGTCGAGCTTCAGTTTCTTCAGATCCCAGAGGACGATGATGCCTTCAAGATGATCTTCGGTGCCGACCAGGACACCTCTGATGTTTTGCTCCTGCATCATATCCCTGATTGCGTACATCGGCGTCGAACCGTCGACGATAGTAACCGGAAACGACATTAAATCGGCGATGGTGACGCCGCCTACTTTGGTGGTCTTGATGAGTTCTATGAGCTTTTCTTTTATCTGGCCGGGCTCAAGCTCACCGTTTCGGGTGGTTGCCGAGCCCGCTCCGGGATGACCTCCGCCACCGAATTGTTTAAGGATTTTTCCCACATCTATCATCCGCACAGCGCCGCTGCGGCCGATTATGGTGCACGATTTTTCGTCGTTGACGCAGATGACGAACACTGCGTCGGCATTGATAATGGTACGATACATGGAGACGATGGCAGCCAGCATCGGGACTTTTTTATCAGGCCTGAGAATATTTATGCCGACGGTGAGATGATTGACCTTTATTTTTTCGGTATCCTGCATCATGGAGAGCAGAATATCGCGCTGCAGCTCCTCGTAAGGGGGATTCAGAAAAAATGAAGCGACGTTGAGATCGGCACCGTTGGCGAGCAGATAGGAAGCGGCTGCGGCGTCTTCGGCGGTGGTGGACGGATAACTGAGGTGACCGGTGTCCTCATAGAGTCCGATCAGCAGCACGGTCGATACCAGCGCGTTGAGATCCATCTCTCTGCGCTTCATCTCCCTGACCAGGAGAGTGACCGTGGCGCCAACCGGTTCCTGACAACGAAAGTCAGCTTCGATATCACCACCGTTCAAATGATGGTCCCAGAGCAGGATCTCCAGATCGTCACGGTCCCTGAGTTTTTCCATTCTGTCCAAACGCCGCCATTGGTCGGTATCGACGACAATCAGCCGGGTCACTTCAGCAAATTTGACCTCACTGGGGAGGATGATATTGAAGGCTGTTTTATGGGTGGACAGAAACTTGGCCACATTGTTGTTGACCGAGGTTGGTATCACTCCCACCGAGTTTGGATAGAGCAGGGTTGCGCCGATTACCGAGGCAAGTGCGTCGAAATCGCTGTTCATATGGGTGGTGACAACCTGCATCTGACACTCGGTTCAATTTCGGAATTGATAAACGGGCCTGGGTTTTGGATCCAGGTAAAGTACCATATACTCCGGGGCCGCATTTTTCAGGGTACGCTGCCTGTTGCCCGGTGCAGGGTGGGTGGAGAGAAATTCCGCCGGTCCCCTGCCGCCAGCTTTTCCCATCTTTTGCCAGAGTGTGGCCGCGGCCCGGGGATCGTAGCCGGCCCGGGCGGCCAGCTCCAGTCCCATTATGTCGGCCTCCTCTTCGGAAGCCCTGCTGTTCGGCAGTTGAATGGCCAGTGCCGCTGCCAGCGCACTGCCCGTCAGCGCCGCCCCGCCGTAGCCACTGTTCCTGGTGGCAATGCCGATGCCCATGACACCAAGCTGCGAGGCCATGGCCACGGACATCCGCTCGGCGGTGTGATTGGCCAGCGCATGGGAGATTTCATGGGCCAGCACCTGCGCCAGCTCATCATCGGTGGGGTCAACTTTATTCAGCAATCCTGTATAGATGGCCATCTTGCCGCCGGCCATGCACCAGGCGTTGATCATCTCGGGGTCATCGATTACCTTGATGGACCAGTCCCACTTTCTGGTGTGGGGATAGAGTTCGATAGCCTGATAAATGATGCGACCGGTAATGTTTTTGACGCGCTCGGAGACTACCGGGTTGGAGTCTACTTTTCCTTCTCTGGCCAGAGGCAGCAGCGTCTGGTCGTAGGCTTGCCTGGAGCCGACAATTGCCTGCTCGGGCGAAATCAGCATGAGCTGGCTGCGGCCGGTGGGACTGGTCGCACAGCCGCCGAGCATGAGTGCCAGGACGAGTAGCTTAACGAGAATCTTCATACGCACCACTATACCAGAAAGGGCTTGAAAAATACATTCAATTGACCCTGACTGCGATGGTCGACTCAAGCCGTGGCCTTGCATGCTGCAACTATACCTAGCGACAGAGGTCCAAATCATCCCCTCATGCAGCGTTGCTCGCTGGATGGTTGCTCACAGCGTCCGCCGGCGCCGCTGCTTAGGCCCTGATCTGCTCTTCGGCCAGCATTCTGTCTATGAAATCGAGAACGAACTGTCTCTGCGACTCGGTTGCGTAGGCGATACAGGTGCAGTGCAGGTTGGTTTGGGAACGCACCAGCAGCTCGAAGCAGACCCTTGTATCGTCGATTTCCACACCAAAATAGAAAGGTCCGCACTCATCGTGTCCGCGTTGTGCCTCAGCCAGCAGATCCTCGGGCAATGCGATCCAGAAGATGCCGGCCAGCGGACCCGGTACGAGTGTTCTCTTCAGGTAGGATTCAAGGTTGTCTCGTTCCAGTGGTGATAATTCATCTATGACGAATTGTCTCATGGCGGGCACTTGTCTCTGGGTGAGGTGAGAGGTCTTTTTCTTTATCGGGTCAAATATCGAGATAGGTGGAGTCGTTATTGAGCACCTCACAGCCGTCCTCCCGGACCACCACCATGTTTTCCAGCCGGATCCCGCCCCAGCCCGGAACATAGATACCTGGTTCAACGGTAACGATCATCCCCGGCTTTAATTTTCGGCGGCTCCTGAAGGAGAGGCTCGGGGCTTCGTGGACGGCCAGACCGACGCCGTGGCCGAGCGCATGACCGAAATATTTGCCATAACCGCTGTCGGCGATGATCTTCCTGGCGGCCCGGTCCACCTCGTTCATCTGACTGCCGGGCTTGACCGCCGCGATGCCCGCCAACTGCGCTTTGCGCACAATCCTGTGAATGTGCGTGTAGGTCTTGTCAGCAGTTCCCACCACGAAATTTCTCGTCATGTCGGAGCAATAGCCGTTCAACACCAGCCCCATGTCGATGGTAACCGCAGAATTTTTGCCAATGACCTTATTCGTCGGCACCGCATGGGGCAGGGCGCCATTTTCTCCTGATGCGACAATGGTGCTGAAACTCGGGCCCTCGGCTCCTGACTGGCGCATCCTCGATTCAATGGCTGCGGCCGTTTCAATCTCAGTCATGTCGGCGCTCAGACGCCTATGGATATACTGGAAAACTTCTTCATTGAGCGCTGTGGAGCGCCGCAACAGCTCTATTTCTTCCTCGCTCTTGATGAGCCGTTGTCGTTCAACCAAATCGGTGACGGGAACCAGCTCAATTTTATGTTTCTCCGCCAGGGCGGCCAGTTTGAGACCAAAGCTGTGCAAGGTATAGTGACTCTCGAAGGCAAAGCGCCGGATGTTCTCCTGGCTGAAAATTTCGCCCAGCAGGGCCAGCACACCCTTCTGATAAAGAGTCACCGGAAGTGAAGTCTCTTCCTCGGCCTGAAGCTTATAGCGGAAATCGGTGAGCAGGCGGGCCCGCTCACGCACAGGAATAAACAGCACCCCCGAGGTTTCGTTGATGCCATGATCGGGTGCCCGGTAGCCGCTGAGATAGCGCCGATTTTCGGGCCGGCTGACGAGAAGCGCATCGATCTTCTTTCGCTTCAGGCGAGCTCTAAGCTGTTCAATTCGAGCTCCGTAATCCGGGCGCACCGTCGTGTTGAGCCGGGCCGGCATGTCAGATTCCGAAACGTTGACCGATCAGTTCTTTGCGTTGACCCAAGGCTTCATTATACTGATTATTCAACTCCGCCGAAGCCCTGGACCACTCCTCCTGGTATTGCGGGTGCATGGTAGGATTCAGCGCCATTTCGTCATCGACAGCCAACCCCTGCTGCTGGAGCTGCATTTTGAGCTGATTGAGGATTGATTCGTCAAATTGCTGCTTCACCTGCTCACGGTGCTGCCCATATTGCTCGAGAATCTGCTTGAGTTCTGAGCAGATGGTCACAATATCAGAGGAGCTGCCGCTCAGTTCCTGCAATCCCGCCAGGCTGAGCAGACTCTGCTCAGAAATCTGCTCATCGCGCGGCAGCACTATGTTTCTCAGCAAGGTTTGCGCCATTCCTCTCCGGATTGCCATCTGTCCTTCGGGCGCTTTCTTTTTGAGCTGCTCCAAAAGATTAGCTCCCTCTCCGCTGAGATAGGCTGCCGCCATCCTCATCCCTTCGTTTACACAGGCGTCGTCCGCAGAGACCTCGTCGGCTTCAGCGGCCAGGCGGGCTGCTCTTTCCATCACCATGTCCATGGTGCTTCGTATTTCTGCCATAGTGTCGTTACTCTCAGTATTTGTTTAGCTGCTATCGGTAAAATAAGTCCGAATGTACCCCAGGATAATGGCGACCGTAAAGAAAAAACGGATCATCGTTTTTTACTGAGGCGGGCGCAGAAAAAACCGTCGATGCCCCTGTCGGGAAGCGGGGCGAAATAGCCGTCACGGATCAAATTTTTACATGATGATGGTAATCTGGCACCACAATCGGTGCGGTGCAGAGCATTATTTTCGGTTAAAAACTGCTCGACCAGGTGTTCGTTTTCCTCGGCTTCGATGGAGCAGGTGGCATATACCAGGATACCGCCAGGAACGAGCAGGGCAGCGGCAAGGTTCAGCAGTTCCAATTGTCTGGCAGCGTAGCCTTCCAACTCGCCTTTCCGCCTGTTCCAGCGGATATCGGGATGTCTGCCGATGACCCCGGTTCCTGAGCAGGGGGCATCGATGATAATGCGATCGAACGCCGCGGATCGGGCTTCGGCAAACTCCTGCAGACTCTGGTTGTGCAGCTTAACCGCGCCATGCTGGTGTCGACGCTGGAGGTTCTGCAGCAGCAGCCGATAGCGGCGACTATCCGGCTCCACTGCAGTGATACTGCAGGTGGCGCCGTCCATAAGCGAGAGCAGATGGGTGGTTTTACCGCCCAGCCCGGCGCAGCCATCCAGGCAGGAGAGTCCCGGAGAAAAAGGGGCCAGCAGCAGCGAGGCGAGTTGTGCTGCCTGGTCCTGCACCTGCACAATGCCCTGATCGATACCCTCGAGGTCATCTATTTTCCCGCGATAGTCCGGTAGTACCAGTGACTCCGGTGCATAACTGCCGTAGACCGCGTCAATTCCTTGACGCCGCAGCGATTCTCGGACCTTGTCCCGGTCACTATCCGAATCCACCCTGAGACATAAAAGAGGTTCGCGGTTGTTGTGGCGGCAGATCCTTACCATCTCATCTCTGCCGTACTTTTTTTGCCAGCGGTCGGTGAGCCAGGCAGGATGATTCAGCAGCGGCCGCCCCTCGTCAT
>JARRLH010000153.1:0-17685 GCA_037387205.1 Desulfofustis sp. | reverse complement strand
CGTGCCAACCCGGATTTCGGCTCAGGCGGTTTTGGCCGGGGGTCAACCTGGGGCAGCCCGATGCGCTTTCCCAAACCTTCTGGCGGCGGTTTCGGGGGCGGCAGAGGTGGTTTCCGCGTCCCTGCCGGAAGGTCCGGCGGCGGTTTCAGGACTGGCGGGGGCTTCTGATCGGAACAAACTCTGATACGTCCTTTTTGTTCTGATCGAGTTTCTAAATACTTCACAGGAGGTCAATTATGGCTGGATTTATGGATATACTGGGAACGATGATGCAGCAAGGGATGGCGCAGTCCGGCGGGACACGGATGAAACACGCGCTCGGTGGTCGTGGCGGCCTGGAAGACCTGCTCGGCGGCCTGGGCCAGATGAGGGGTGGAACACAGACCGGCCAGATGTCAGCAGCACCAGATTCCAGCGGAATGCTCGGCGATGTGCTTGGCCAGCTCGCCAACAACAAGGCGGCCCTGGGCGGTCTCGGGGCCCTGGCCGGAGCCCTGCTCGGCGGAGGCGGTAAAGCCACCCGCGGCGCAATAGGCGGCGGCAGTCTGGCCATGCTTGCTTCGCTGGCGTTCTCTTCCCTGCAGAAGGGGGGCCAGCCCAGGACTCAACCTCCCCGGGCCTTGCTCGAGCCCCGAAATGAAGAGGAAGTGCAGGCACTGGAGAACGATGCTGAAGTGATCGTCAAGGCGATGATCAACGCCGCCAAAGCGGATGGCCAGATCGACCAGACAGAAATCGAGAAGATCATCGGCAAGCTGCAGGAAGGCGGCCTGACTGCTGAAGAAAAAGAGTTCTTCCAGACCGAGGCGCAAAAAAGAGGTGATCTTAAAAGTGTGGCGGCAGCTGTCGACGGCGATATCGATCTGGCGGCCCAGGTATACGCCGCCTCGCTCCTGGCCATCGAAGTGGACACCCAGGCCGAACGATCCTACCTGAAACAGCTCGCCGCCGAGTTAGGTCTGAATCCCCGCATAACCGAGCATATCGAAAAAACCTTAGGGGTCGATGTGTGAGAGTACCCCGCAGATGAAATAGAAACGGAGGATACTGCTATGGGACTGTTGAGTTTTGCCAAAGATATCGGCAAGAAATTGTTCAATCGTGAAGAGGATGCCCCGGATAAGATCACTGCCTACATCGAGGAGGACAACCCCGGTGTCAGCAACTTGCAGGTAGATGTCAAGGACGGGGTGGTAACCCTGGCCGGTGAAGCGGAAAGTGCCGAGGCAGTGGAGAAGGCCATGCTAATGGCCGGCAACGTGGCGGGTGTGAAAGAGGTACGCTCCGACAATGTGGTTGCGCCCGCAGCGACAGACAAGGTCGAGTATTATGAAATCGTCTCGGGCGATACTTTATCGGCAATTGCCCAGAGATACTATGGCAAGGCTTCGGCGTACCCTAAGATTTTCGAGGCCAATCGTGAAGTGATTAAGGATCCCGATAAAATATACGTGGGCCAGAAAATCAGGATTCCACTGGAGTAGGAAAAGCTCTCGTCGATCAGTCAGTGCCGTTCTCTCGAGGTTTGCCCCTTTTTCCTTCTCTATTGAGGCGAACATTGTCCGGCCGTTCACTATCGACAAACGGTGCATCATAGATGCGCTCCTGGGGTTTTCCCTCGGCGTCACGCCACCCTTTAATGAACTGGATGCGATCCAGATTACCCCCGTCGGGATCACGCAGCGCCCGGATTATGAAACGTTATATAGCCTTCTGAAAAAGAGGAAATGGGATGGTTTGTTCAACTTGACACCGTCAGGCATATCAGCAAATACATCAGCTAGTGGTGTTATGGGTTGGGAGAATGAGAGCCTGCAGCCCTGGTAGAATCTTCCTCAGTGCTTGCCTTCTTTTGCTGTGCAGCGTGTTGGCTGCTCTCAAGCGCCTATGGAAACGCACTGCTGTCCTCCGGGGAGGTTATAATTACAGCGAAACTTGCCATGGGGCTGGCAATTCGCTGTGCTGATATGCCATTTCGCCCCGCAGGTTCTCTTACATCCGTGATCTTTATTCCTCCGCATTGAGGTTGGTATGAAATTCCCACAAGTGACAAGGATCACTCCCGAAAGAGCACAGTTCGTTGTTCAGGAGATCTCCGAAGCCTCTGAACCAGGATTGAGGTTTTATATCCTGGTGATTGTTTCGACCATGATTGCCGGGTTCGGCCTGACCATGAACAGTACCGCCGTGATCATCGGCGCCATGCTGGTGGCTCCCCTGATGACGCCGATTTTTGGCATGGCGTTGGCACTCATCAGAGGTGATGCGCACCTGCTGGGCAAGGCCAGTCAGGCAGAAATAGCCGGCGTGGCAGCAGCCGTGGCGATGGGATTCATCCTGGGCCTCGTCTACCCCTCCCTGGAGCCAACCCCCGAAATGATCAGCCGCACCCAACCCCAGCTGTTCGATCTGATGGTTGCCATTTTCTCCGGCTTTGCGGGAGCGTATGCACTGGTGGATGAGAAAATAAGCCCTGCCCTTCCCGGGGTCGCCATTGCCACCGCCATCGTTCCTCCGCTGGCCAATACCGGTCTCTGTTTTGCCGTGGGAGCCTACGCGGGCGGGGTCGGCTCATTTCTGCTGTTCTTCAGCAACTTTCTGTCCATCCTGCTGGTCGCCTCCATGGTCTTCTGGTTTTTTGGGATGACAGGGCAATATCACGATCTGGGCAAGGAGGTGGTGATCAGAAGATTCAGTCTGCCGGTGTTGGGCTTTTTTATCGTCGCGGTTGTTCTGAGTAATACGCTATACAAAATCAGTCTTGATCGGCACCTGAAGAGTACGATTACTGAGGTGCTCATTACAAGTTTAGCACAACTGCCCAATAACAATTTTGTGAGGATGGTCTATCAACACGACGATGACAAGATCCATGTCCTCGCCCATGTGGATTCAGCCAGCGTTATTTCACCCACCCAGGTCAGCCGCATCCAGGACAATCTTGCTGCCCAGCTGCAACAGCCGGTTGAGCTGATTGTCCAGAGCAATGTTGCCCGAACAGTGGGAGCACTGGATGCGCTGAACCAGGTGAATGCCATGAATCTGGATGGCGATTTCATCAATAAAGATGTGCATCCGCGGGTCATAAAATCAAAACAGGCCGATACCATCATAAGAAATTTTATTGCAGAACGTCCTGGCATCACGCTGCTGCAAACTCAGCTGCTGGAGAAAGATAAAAGAGATATTTTGCTTGCCACGATCACAGGCCTTATCTACCCGTCTGCTGAAGCGGTTAAAGAGGTTGAATCTGTGCTGCGTGAAAAACTGGAGGAACCCAACCTTGAGTTGATAGTCAGATTTCAAAAATATGAGTTGTTAAATCGCCAGGGGCGGCACCGAGGGGAACTGACCGGTTTTATTGAGTTAACCGAAGATCAGCAGGCGGATATTGAGAAAATTGCAGAGGCTCTGGACAACTGGTTTGCACAGCAGGCTGATTATTCTTTCACGGGAACCGATTATACAATGATCGATGAAGAGTTCTATTTTTACCTGGATGTTGCAGGGCCCCACTTCTTTCCCATAGAGAAAGTGCAGGAATTGCAGACGGCGGCAAGGCAGAAGAGCGGTCAAAAAGTTAATGTGTTTGTGATTTCCTCGGGGGAGACGGTGGCGACCACAGAGGGGTATCAGCCGTATGAGATATTTACCCACCATATTCTCGACAAGCTGGCGCCATCATTAAAACAGGAGTTGAGGAAATTGATAGAGCAATCACACCTCTAGGCTGCAATGTCGCCTGCCGGGCGCAGAAAGAAAAAGGCCGACCCCCGAGGGGGCCGGCCTTTTGTTGTTGTCACGCAGTTCTAAGTAACAGATCTACAATTAGAAGCTTACGTTAAAGGTGAGACCGGCACCGAACGGATCCTGCTCGTTCTGTACCCCGTCAGGAGCGCTCCAGGCAAAGTAACCGACATCGAGATCTACGCTGCATCCGTCTGAGATCGCGTAAATGGCGGAGCCGGAAATCTCGAAGCCGTCGCCGTTCGCATCGAAGTCAGCATACACCAGGTTACCCTGAAGGGTCAGCATTTCGGATACGGCAAAGGATACCGGTACACCGATCCACCAGGTGTCGCCCTGCGTACCGAGAATCAGGCTGCTGGGGCTCATTGACTGACCGCCGCCGAGCATGATAAAGCCGTAGTCGCCGTCAGTTACAAAACCATCCTGAGTGAAACCACCTTCCAGCGCCACAGAGGTAGCGCCGAAAGCCATGCCGCCACTGAGAAAAGCACCCCAGCCGGTGTCGCCTTCACCCCTGTCGTCAAACGCCACGGCGCCTGAAACGGCAACCGGGCCGGCGGGACCCATGAATTCGATACCACCGTAGGCACCGTCATCGTCGCGACCGTCGTTCAGCACCTGGTCGTCATTGTAAATGACACCAAGCCTGGTTCCCCAGTCACCGGCAAACTTGGCATCAAACCAAGCTGCGAACTGGCTCTCGTCATTATCATCTACCAGGTCGCCGTTCACGGCTGCTTCGTAGCTGATGTAGTAGGCCAGCTCGAATTTGAACATATCATTGGGCATGATAAATAATCTCGCACCGTCTCTGGTGATGTCATGCTCGAAGAAGGCGGTTGATTCCAGGCCTTGAGTAGGCGTACGCCCAGCTTCCAGCAACGTCATACCCATCGGTACGCCGATATAGGCCTTGTCTTTGACGACAACATTGTTGGTACCGCTGTTGCCGCCGTCCCAGGTACCGTCGCCGATGCCAATACGGCCAACCACGTAGGCGCCACCGGGAGCCTCTCCACGAGCCTGGAGACGGACACGCGAGGTTACTTTGTTGTCTTGTTCGCGATCTCGAGTCGTCACACCATCTTCATCGGTGGTGGTGGCGCCCAGATCATAGTCCTGCTGATAAAGGGCACGAACACGAGCGTCGCCGCTAAAGGATACGGCGGCTGAGGCCGACCCCACCATGGTACCGACCAGCATCAGGCCGGCTGCTGCAGCAATTACTTTTTTCATATTTTCTCTCCTAGGTTTTTTAAACCCCGGTTATCGGGGCCTGCAGGTTCAATGTATGCCGCGGATCCTCAGACTTATCAGCCGTTTCTGTTCTCTAACTATACAGTCTTATGCATGTTTTAAATTTATACTCAGGAGCGGTCCGGTTTCTCCTCGACTTTTTTTACCACCATCTCGTAGGCCAGAAGCTTACTCTCATTACCAGACAGAAATTGATTCCAGATTGGCGTCACAGGAATCTGGGCAACATAGAGGCGATTTATCACCTTGCCCCTGTCATTGGCCTGTTCAGCATCTTCATCAAAAAAATAGTCGGCCACGTAGCCGCCGATGTGACTGGTCCGCCAGAGCTCGACCAGTCCCTGGCCAGACCAGCCCAGACAGGCGACCGAACCGCCGTCGAAGATGCGGGTGTTGGTCAGATATTTTGTGGTCACGTTGAGCTCGTTGGTGCCGACCACCACCTCGGGTAAGCCGTCGCCGGTAATATCCTTGATATCCAGTCGGCCCGGAATGAAAATAAGCTGTCTGTTTTCCTGATCTGACCAGTTCAGTCCAGCAGACCGATCAGTGCTTTTAACTTTTTGCCAGTGGGGACCAAAGTATCTTTTACTGCCTCCGTAACTGGTATTGCTGACCCAGATAAGATTGAGCGCCGCGTCGTAGACCAGCATTCTCATCTTCTTGTCGATAACCACGGTTTCCGTGCCGCCGTCGCCGCTCAGGTCGGCCTGAATGAAATCGAACAGATTGGTGTCTTCGGGCAACAGCAGTTTGGCTCCCTTCGCCAGCCTGCCGGTGGCGGGGTCCCGGGTCAACTCGAACACCCCTGGACTGAGAAAATTCTCGCTGATTCGCGGACTGGCCTGCTGGCCGATCAGGACTTCGCCTTTGCCGGGCAGAGTCACCGGGCGGATATACCAGCGCAGCGCCTGGCTCAGCGATTGCAGTGATTTACTGCCGTTCCAGCTTAGAATCGCCGAGGAGGCATACTTGCCTTCATTGGCGGAGATATACAGTTTCTGAGTGCCGCTGCGATCATGATCGCCGATGTTGAGCGCATGAATTTTCATGGATGGTGAAAAATCGTAGGCGGCAACCTCTCTGAAATTGAGATCTCCGTAAGTGAAGATACGAATTCTGCTCCTCGAGCTCACCACCAGATCGTTAGTGCCGTCGTTGTTGAGATCGCCGACCACCAGCGACTCCACCTGCATGGGCAGGATGCCGCTCTTGCGAATGCCGCGCGACTCGAAGCCGGCTCCCCCCTGGTCCCCGGCAATGATGCCGGAGCCGCCGTAGATACCTCTCTTATAATCCCGTTCGGGATGGGGCGTGGCAAAGCCGCTCAAGGCATCATCTTCTTTCTCGCCGAGCGGGGAGAGAGTATCTTCGCGCTCCAGTTCGGCAACCGTTGCATAAATTTCGGCTGTCAGAGAAGTTACCGCTGACATGATCTGGTCCTGGCTGTCGATTTTCTCGGCAAACGATGTGGGCCTGCCTCCCTGCAAGGGTGTCAGACTGAGATTTATCTGCATGCCGTCCTTGAGTGAATACATGCTGGGCTCAAGCAGCCAGCTGCCGCGAAGCTTCTGGCGTACTTCGCTCAACTTGCCAGCCTGCAACTCCTGCTGCAGCGCCCGTATTTCCTCGCCGCCCAGGGGGGCGGTGACAAGCTTTATATCCCTAAAGCGGGACAGTCGGGCCAGCAGCATCTGATCGACCGCCTTGTTTAAATAGGCGTAGTCTCCCTCTTCGCTCACCTCAAAAGGCAGCACGGTGATTGTCGGTATCTCTTCCCCGTCGGAGGAAAAGACATGAGGGGCCTGCAGCATGAACAGCAGGCAGAGCGCGATTCTGAGTAGCAGATACATAGATTCACCTGATCTTGAACATCGTCGGGGTCCATTGACGGTAATTTGCGGTAAAAAGGTCTGCTATTAATAAAACATCTGGCGCACTCCCGCAACAAGGGGCCCGTTGATGAAGATGTTTAAACGAGAAAAAGGACAATATTCGCTTGACTTTTCACGGGGAACAGCACACTATATAAGTGAGTTTAAATTTTTGTACTCATCGGCCCACGGCCTAAATTTTTTGTAACTATTTGTAATTTATACCGATTTCCAAGAGATTATGAGATTTTATCGAATCCATCTGCCGCTCGCCTTCCTGACAGCACTTGTGCTGACGGTCGGCGTGGCCTCCTCCGAGGCTGACGGACTCGATAACACCGAATACAAGATAACCGGTTATACCTTCGACAGCGATGCCGTGTCCGAGTCCGACAGCGGGCTGCTGTTCGAGACATCGCGCTTCAAGCCGCTGATGATCACCAGTTCCACCGCTGATGTCTTCGGAGAGGATCCCTTCGCTTCATCCTTCAGTTCGCAGGCAACTGGAACCGCACCACATGGCTGGGCGGTTGCCGCCGAATATCTGCCCACGCCCAATCTGGCTTTTCACGGCGCCATCGGCGTTACCAGCGCAGCCTGGGATTCCAAATCGGAAAGCGAACTGCAGTCGAGCTGGGAGGCCAATATCGGGGTAGTCTACAACTTCTTCAACTCACTGGCCTATGAAGTGCACTTCGGCTACATGGACACCGGCGATCTCTTCCAGGAAGTAGACACCTATTCCGAGGTCGAATCAATCCTGATGATCAGTAACCAGCTCACCCTGAGCTTTTAAGGCCATAACAAATTAGAGATGGTTAAAGCCGTGCGGTCTCGCTGCCGCACGGCTTTTTTCTTTCCGCCGCTCTTGACTTTGTCTCTTCAGTGGAATAAAAATGGCGTATTAACCCGTCGAAAAAACAAGATAATCTTGATCCAATCTGGGTGAGCATCCGGTGGCCCCTCCTTTCAATATATTGATGTACTCCCACGATACCTACGGCCTTGGCCATATCCGCCGGACCATGGCGATCGCCAACCATCTCAGGGGCACCAACACCAATATCCTTATTTTGACCGGTCACTCTCCATCAAGATCGAAGACCAGCAGGCCCTCTCCATCAGGACCAACATTATCCTGGCCACCGCGCAGACCTTTAAACCCGATCTTTTCATCGTCGACAAGGAACCGCTCGGACTCAAGCGCGAGGTACTGCCGACGCTTGCCTGGCTCAAGGAAGGTAAGCCGCGTGCCCGTACCGTGCTCGGCCTGCGGGATATTCTCGACGATCCCGAGGTCATCGTCAGAGACTGGCGGGATCGGGACATCTAGTCCTCCCTCTCCAGTCTCTACGACGAGATCTGGGTCTATGGGAACCAGGAGGTGTATGATCCGGTGTCCCTCTATCAATTTCCTGAAGCGCTCAAGGACCGGGTTGTGTTCACCGGATACATTCCCCGCATTAAAAAACGTGCCAATGTCAGAAAAAAGGTGCGTCGCCGCTATCGCATCCTGCCTCATGACACCTTTGTTCTGGTAACCACGGGCGGCGGCGGCGACGGTTTTGACGTACTCGACCAGTTCATTGACATGCACGACTATTTCCCGACGACCCTGCCTTTCAAAAGCCTGATCATCACCGGTCCCTTCATGCCCAAGAGAAAACGTGAAGAGATAAAGAAGCGAGGCAAGGTGTACGGTATTAAAACCCTGCCGTTTCACAGCCGGCTCGAAGAATTGATGCAGGCAGCCGACCTGGTGATCTCCATGGGGGGCTACAATACGATCTGCGAGATTCTCACCCAGCAGACCCCTGCACTTATCATTCCCCGGGAAACACCGCGTCAAGAGCAACTTATCAGGGCCAAATGCCTCAAAGGCGAAGCACTGATAGACTACCTCGGCTGGCACGAGATCACCCCGCAGCGGCTGCGCGACAAGATATTTTCCATCCTGGAAAACGAAGATCATTTCACCGAGGCAATGGCCAACTTCAGGTTAACGGGTATCGACACAATGCTCCAACGCCTCAAGTATTTCCGGGACCAGGAGGGCGACGCGGTCCTGGCCTCAGCCGCCAAAACTTTAGCAGTTCAGCCATGAGCGGCACCCCGCCGACCCTTGCCTATATCCTCAAGGGCTACCCCAGAATTTCTGAAACCTTTGTCTCCAATGAGATTCTTCTGCTGGAAAGACTCGGTTTTTCCATGCATCTTTTCCCGATGCGCCGCGGCCGAGAAGACTTCTGCCACGAGTCGGTCACCCAGATCAAGGCCCGGGTCGATTACCTGCCCACCGAGTTGCTCACCGACCTGCCCAAACTGATTGGTCCCAACATTCTCTGCGCCGTCAAGCGCCCCAGGCGCTATAGGCACGCCCTGGCGACTGCGGCGCGGCGTTTCCGCCGGACCCGGCGGCAGGCAACTTTCAAACATCTCTTCCAGGCGGGCTATCTCACCCAGAAGTTCCTGATCCCAAACCCCGCCATCTGCCACCTGCACGGTCACTTCGCCCACTCCCCGACCTCGGTGACCATGTTCAGCAGTCTGCTCTCCGGGCTCAGTTTCAGTTTCACCGCCCACGCCAAGGATATCTACACCTCCCACCCCTGTCAATTGCGAGAAAAACTGGCGCAGGCGGTGTTTGTGGCAACCTGCACCAGGCAGAATAAAGACTATCTGGAAAAACTGAAAAACAACAACGGCGCCAGTGTCCACTGCATTTATCACGGCATCGACCTGGACCTTTTCAAAAACGAAGAGACCCGGGCGGCAACAACTCCTCCTTACCGGTTGCTGACCGTTGCCAGAATAATCGAGAAGAAAGGGTTGCCCACCGTCTACCGGGCCCTCGAAAGGCTGGTCGACAGGGGCATCGAATTCGAGCACACCTTAATCGGTGACGGCGACGACCGCGACTCGGTGCTTGGCCTCATCCAGGAGCTGGGCCTGGGATCCCGCTGTCACTGGCTCGGCACCAAACCCCACGAGGAAGTGCTCGACCACTTGCGCCACAGCGATCTCTTCATCCTGGGCAGCAAGATAGCCGCCGACGGCGACCGGGACGGCATCCCCAACGTGCTGGTTGAAGCGCTGGCCATGGGAGTGCCGGCGGTGGCGACCAGGGTATCGTCGATTCCGGAGATCGTCATCGACGGCACGACCGGGTTGACGGTGGACCAGGAGGACAGCGAAGCGTTGTCGGAGGCGGTCGTCCGGCTGTTGACAGACAGGGAACTTCGTCAAAAGGTTATGACAAGGGGCATCGAGTTTGTCAGAGCACATTTCGACAACAGCAGATTGATCGTCGATCTGGCCAGGCTGTTCATCGATGCCGACCCGAGGCTGGGGCAGAGGGTGACCCTGCCCTGAAATTCAGTTTTACGGCAGGCAACATGGGTGTATCGAAAGCGA
The DNA here is from genome assembly GCA_037387205.1 of Desulfofustis sp. Lineage (GTDB taxonomy): Bacteria > Desulfobacterota > Desulfobulbia > Desulfobulbales > Desulfocapsaceae > JABDQA01. The sequence goes on along the minus strand of JARRLH010000153.1, from coordinate 7,390 downwards.
CGCTTTTCGGCCTGCTCAGGCACGGTCAGACCACCTGGAACAGGCAGCGGCGGGTCCAGGGACGGCTTGATTCCCCGCTCACTGCCGACGGTATCGAGGCGGTGCGGGAATGGGCCCGGTTTCTCTCCGGCCCGCGCTGGAGATGGACCCGCATCATTACCAGTCCCGCACCTCGGGCCAGAACCACCGCCACCCTCATCAACGAAGCACTGCGGGTCGAGATTCGTGAGGAGCAGGACCTGCGCGAGAGGACTGCCGCCGGGCGCGGGCCCTCCTGCGTTCCATCGGGCATGAGTATCAAGGCGAGCAGATCCTGGTGATTACCCATCAGGGAGTCATAAAATCGTTGATCTATGCCCTTGAAAAACGAGACTTTCTCCCCGGGGAACCAAAGCTGATCGACAAGGACCGGCTGCAGACGATTTCCTTCTGCAATGACACGATGACCGGTTTTGCCTACAACATCAAGCCCACCCCGACACCGTGAGAATTCTCTACTACTGTCAGCATGTGCTCGGGGTCGGCCATTTTCACCGCAGCCTGGAGATTTGCCGGGCCTGCAGCGACGCGCACCAGGTCACCATGATTGTCGGCGGCCCCGATATCGAAGTCGCTGGCCAGCCCTTCGACTTCCTCACGCTTCCCGGCCTGCAGATGGACGCTCAATTTTCCCGCCTGGAGCCCTGCGATCCCGATCTCGGGCTCGAAGAGGTCAAGGCTGCAAGGATCGAGACACTGCTCTCATTTTTCCACGCCGCCCGGCCGGACTGTTTGATCCTCGAGCTCTACCCGTTCGGCCGTAAAGCCTTCAGGTTCGAATTGACCCCGCTGCTCGAAGCAGCCCGGCAGCAGTCCTGCACGGTACTCTGCAGCCTGCGCGATATCCTGGTGGAGAAAAAAACGGACCGCTCGATGTGGGAAGACAGGGTCGTCGATACCCTCAACTCCTGTTTCGACGGCCTGCTCGTCCACGCCGACCCCCGGGTGGTTAAACTGGAGGCGACTTTTGGTCCCGTCGACAAGCTCAAGGTGCCGATCCTCTATACCGGTTTTATCACCCCCGGGCCTCGGCCCGATGCCCGCTCCACGATCAGGGCAGGACTGGGTCTGAAAGATGCGGACAAGCTGATTGTGGCCAGCATCGGCAGCGGCAGTGTGGGCTCGCATCTGCTCGAGGCGGTCGCAGCAGCGGCTAAATCTCAGGCGGCACCTGCAGACCTGCGCCTCAACCTGTTCACCGGTCCCTATTGCCCTGCGGATGTGGTGGCAAAACTACGCTCAGCAAGCAGACAGAACCTAGTGATCGAGCGCTTTGCCGATCATTTCGTCGACTGGCTTGCGGCCGCCGACCTGTCCGTGTCCATGGCCGGCTACAACACCTCAATGAATACGCTGGCGGCCGGGGTGCCCGCCCTGATGCTGCCTTTTGAGCAAAACAGGGAACAACGGCTCAGAGTGGAGCAACTCATCGCCGACCACTCAATCAGGATGCTGGAAGAAAAGGACCTGGAACCAGAGCGGCTGGCAGCACTGATGGCGGCCCAGTTGCAGGCAGGCCGCTACAGAACCTGGCTGGATCTGGACGGGGCCCGCCAGACAGCCTTGCTTGTTGAAAAACTCTGAGAGATGCCCCCATCGCGGCCCTGCATACTCTATCGCGACTTCCCCGGCGACTGGCACCAGCGGATCCGCCGGACGCTGGTCACCGCACTTGACCGCTCAGATTCCCCGGAGCCGCTGCCGGTGTTCTTCAGGGCCGACGATGTCGGGGTTTTGTCGACCAATTTTTTACGTCTGCTCGACCTCTTTCAGCGCCACCGAATGCCCCTCTGCCTGGGCGTGGTGCCCACCTGGCTCACCCGGACCCGGTGGACGGCCATCAACACCCATGTGGAGACCAGCTCGACCCAGTGGTGCTGGCATCAGCACGGCTGGAGCCATACGAACCACCAAGCGACCGGTAAAAAATGTGAATTCGGCTCAGCCAGATCGATACGCGCACTCCGAGACGATCTGGAGCGGGGCCGGGATCGGCTGCAAGATATCATGGGCAGGGATTTTTCTCCCTTCTTCACGCCGCCCTGGAACCGCTGTTCGCAAGAAACGCTTTCGCTCCTCTCCAAACTGGGTTTCAGGGCCGTCTCCAGGAGCAAAGGAGAGCAGGGCCCCAAAGCGATCATAGACGACTTCTACATCAACGTCGATCTGCACACCAGAAAAGAAGCCGACGGCGGCACCGCCCTGGAAGCGCTGTGTGACGAGCTGGGCCGGGCCGTTGAGGAACATTATGTTGCCGTTATGATTCATCATCAACTCATGAGTCAAAGCTCCTTCGACCTGCTCGATCTGCTCTTGTCGCTGGTGTCGAGAAGCGGTACACTCAAAGTATGCACTTTCAATGAGTTGCGCGGCTCGAACTTGCTTTGACGGTTCGCCGGCAGTTGCTAGTTCTGTTGAACATCATTGACATATTTTGATCAGTGGAGATAGTATCTAAGTTACTTTTTCGCTTCGGAAGATTTCGTTGACCAGGCTTCATTTTCTATTGCAGATGCGAAGATGAAACGTCTTATAGCCCTACCGTTCAGAAAATCGTTGGAAATTGCTTTTCAGTCAATTCGGGTACGATTTTTCAGATCACTGGTAACCACCACCAGTCTGGTGCTGGCTGTGGCTTTTCTATGCTACATGCAGGCCTGCAACGATTTTGCCCAGGCCCTGTTGAATTCCGGCGATATCAACAGCTATCAAGTTCTGGTGAAGGCCGGCTACGATGTCAGTTTTGGAACCGATGTTATTGCCTCCTCGGCCAAGCAGCGCTGGATCGTCACCCTGTCCTTGCTGGTCTGTATCGTGGGGATCATCAATGCCCAGCTTATGTCGGTTACCGAGCGCTTCCGCGAGATCGGCACCATGAAGTGTCTCGGGGCTCTGGACCGGTTCATTGTCCGCTTGTTTGTCCTGGAGGCCTTGATGCAGGGACTGGCGGGCTCACTGGCAGGCGCACTTCTCGGGGTACTCAGCGCCACCATTTCATCGGCCTTCACCCTGGGGATTTCGATATTCTCCTCATTCCCCTGGCTTGCCCTGGTCAGCTCGATGCTGTTATCAGTCATCGTCGGCACCAGCCTCAGTCTCATCGGCGTCATCTACCCGGCCATTCTGGCGGCCCGGATGCAGCCGGTAGAAGCCATGCGGCTGGAACACTGATCCGGTGATGTATTAATTACAATGCAGGAAAGCTTTCATGACTGAAAAAACGATCGTCAGAGTCAGCGGCGTGACCAAGAATTTCGATCTCGGCAAGATAGTTGTCGAGGTGCTCAAAGGTATCGACCTGGAAATAGAAGAGGGCAAATATCTCAGTATCATGGGGCCCTCCGGTTCGGGTAAATCCACCCTGTTCAACATGATCGGGGGCTTGGATAAACCGACCGCCGGTAAAGTATTCATCGACGAAGTGGATATCGCCCAGCTGGACGCCTATGAATTGGCCTGGCTGCGCTGCCGCAAGATCGGCTATATTTTTCAGACCTTCAACCTGATTCCGGTCATGACGGCGCTGGAAAACGTCACCCTGCCCATGACTTTTGCCGGAATCGGCAACGACGATGCAGTGGAGCAGGGCATGAACCTGCTCAAGCAGGTTGGTCTCGAGGGCAGGCATAGCCACAAACCGACAGAATTGTCAGGTGGGCAGCAGCAGCGCGTTGCAGTGGCCCGGGCCCTGGCCAACAGTCCGGCCATCATTTTGGCCGACGAACCGACCGGAAATCTCGACCTGAAAACCGGTGAGGATATTATCGATCTGCTCAAGGAATTGAGCAGCGAGCGCAAGGTAACGGTCATATCCGCTACCCACGACTATAAAATGCTCAACGTTTCCGACCAGGTAATCTGGATCCGGGACGGGAAGGTGGAGAAGATCCAGGAACGCTCAGAACTGGAGATCACCACGGGCGGACTCGAATAGAACCATAGCCGATCATGACACCCCTCTCACCCTCAGCCCCTCTCCCCCGTAAGGCCGCTGCACTGCTGGTCCTCTGCCTGCTCTTGCTGGTACCATCGGCGGTCCTTTCCCGGGGAATGGCGCTGGAAGATCTCATCGGCGAATTGAGCAGCTACCAGGATCGCAGCAGCGGTACCGAGGGCAGCGCCAGGGCGGCGTCATTTATCCTGGAGTACCTGAGCGGCCTGGGATTGTCGCCGGAGATCTATCATTTCCCCATACCGGTTCGAGAAGTCCGCCACAGCTCGATAACCGTTAACGGGAAAACGGCTGCCCTGCAGCCCCTGATGAACAATGCGGTAACCCCCCAGGCCATCGACGGTTCCCTGGCCAGCCCGCTCTACTGGGTCGGCCACGGCAATCTCGGGGATCTCGACCAGAAACTGGTCAAGGACGCCATCTTGCTGATGGACTTCAATTCCGGAAGAAATTGGCTCACGGCGGCCTCGCTCGGCGTCCGGGCAGTCATATTCGTCGACCGCCAGGCAACCAGAGCCAATATATTCTTCCAGGAGAAGGAAGAACTCTCCCCCATTCAATTTCCCGCTTTCTGGATGACGGACGCACAGGCCCGGGACCTGTTTGGCGATTACATGGAGGCGCCCAACGGACTGGTCAGCGACACGGTCTCTCTCAGTGCCGAAATAGCCTGGAAAAACGTGCTGGAAAAAAACATCTACTGCCTGATCGAGGGCCAGGACGAGAAGCGCGCCCAAGAACTCGTCATCATTGAAGCCTTTTACGACTCGACCGCCCACGTCGCAGGCAGGTCGCCCGGGGCCGACGAGTCGGTATCGATCGCCACCATGCTCAAACTGGCCGAGCACTTCTCCCGGCAGCCGCCCTCACGCTCCTTTCTGTTCGTCGCCACCAGCGGGCACGCCCAGTCCCTGCACGGCATGCGTGAGCTGATCTGGTCCATGAAGGAGCGCTCCAAGCTGATGCGCGACAACAGGCGTGATGTGAAGAAACAGATTTCCAGCCGGGAAAAGACCTTGGAGATGCTCAGCGAGCTGTCCTTCCCCCTGGGCGCAGATGCGGAGCGCGACACCATTCTGGCCGAGGCCATCCACAACGATTTGCGCTTCGCCATTGATGTTTTGTCGAAGCAGTTGATGAACCTCCGGATGACCCGTGACAACGCCGACGTTAAAGAGCAGATCGACCGGCTCGCCGAACTGCGCTTCGCTATGAGAAGACTGGGATGGGCCACTACCTATCACGACTTGCCCCCCGAGGAGCAGCAGATTCTCGAGGACCTCCTGCCCCAGGTCGAGAAGACCTTGCGGGCCGATATCGAGGACAGCCAAATCCAGCTCAAAGCGCTGGATTCGGCGATGGATTTTCGTAACCTGACCCGCGACTTCGACCAGATAGGGGCCATCATCTCACTGCACCTTTCCAGCAATGGAGAGGGGGTGGGCGGTTTTAACCGGGGCTGGCTCTATCTGCTCCGACCGCGCATCAACCGGACCGGGATGTTCAGCGTAATTGGCGATGTCTTTGAGAACGCCGCCGCCGCATCTTATGGAACCGCCCGCTATATCGACTCGCTCAGACCAAACAGGTTGCGAACCTGGGATTCATATTTTCTCGATCGCCCGTTCCTGGGCGGTGAAGTGAGTTCGCTGGCCGGATTCATCGGGGTCACCCTGGCGACTATTGGGGATGGAAGGACATCCTGGGGTACTCCCTGGGATACCCCTGAACGAGTTGACCAGGTCTATATCAACGACCAACTCAACCTGCTCACCGACATGCTCGCCGGCGTCTCAGAGGCGGAGGCGCTGCACAGCGGCATCTTCCCCCGGGACGGCTATTCTTCGGTGTCCGGAACCAGCAACCTGCTGCTGCATGGCGAGCTGTTTGCCAACTATCCAACCACCGATACGGTGTTGCTCTCCTACCAGGGCATCGCCAAGCTCTATGGCTGGGTCAACCGCGATGGCACGTTTCTCTACAAGGGTATCTCCGACAAGAAAAATGTATTCGACAAGCTCATCATCGAGGGCTATCGCTTTGACGAAAAAAGCGGTCAAGTAATCTGGGCCATAGATAAAAAGGAGACCACCAAGGACAATTACCGGGTTAAAATTGTGCGCAACGCCATGAAAACCCGGCTCATCATGTTTGCCAGCAAGCAAACCACCATCTTCGATCTGCTCGAACCGCGCACCCTTGACCACATGACCAAGCTCTACCTGTTTGACGGCAGGCGTGATGCGACTCCGCAACGCTACTGGTACAGCCGGATCGACACTCGTCAATCGATCATCTCCTCGATTTACCTGGCTCCCGGGTCCTACCTGAAACTGACCCTGTCGGACAACGTCCTGACCCCCAAGTTGATCCTTTCCAACGGTTCCCTGGAAAAACCACTGGGTATTGGCTACCCGGTCGATGAGTACCCGCAGATCAACAACACCATGTACCATGCGGCCAAGGATTTCTGGTCATTGCTCACCCCCCGCATCCTCAATCTTGAATCACACGGTATTTACGATGATAGAATTAACTCCCTGAAGGACTCCGGCCTCACCGCCCTGGCAGAAAGCGCCCGTCATCTCGAGGAGCTCAATTACACTTCCTTCCGGGAGACCGCTTCGGAATCGCTGGCGCTTGCCGCCCGGGTCTACACCCAGATTGAAAAGACCCAGAAAGACGTTCTTTTCGGAGTTCTCTTCTATATTGCCCTTTTCGTGCCCTTTGCCTTCTGCATGGAACGTTTCCTGTTCGGCTACGCCAATATCTACAAACGAATCGTTGCGTTCACCCTCATCCTGGTCGCGCTGATCCTGGTGATCTACAACGTTCACCCGGCGTTCGAACTGGCCTACAGCCCCATGGTGGTCATCCTGGCCTTTTTCATTATCGGCCTGTCGTTCATGGTCACCCTGATCATATTTTTTCGCTTCGAGGAGGAAATGATCCTCCTGCAGCGCCATGCAAGCCATATGAGTGCGGCGGAAATCAGCCGCTGGAAAGCGTTTATGGCCGCTTTTTTCCTGGGCGGTTCGAATTTGCGGCGACGCAGAATCCGTACCATTTTGACCAGTTCAACCTTGGTAATCCTGACTTTCACCATCATGAGCTTCACCACGGTGAAATCAAATGTCCAGGAAAACCGACTCTTTTTCAAAGACGATGCCCCCTACCAGGGGCTGCTGCTGCAGCGTCTGAACTGGCGCTCCCTGCCTGCCCAGGCCACAGAGATCCTGGAAAACTCCATGCAGGGCATAAGTGATCCGGCACCGCGCATCTGGCTCGATGCCTCGGACCCCTCCCGCACCGTCCAGGTACCGCTGCGAAACGGCAGCCAGCGCACCTTCCTGGAGGGGGTGGTCGGCCTCAGCCCCAACGAGGCTAAGGTAACCGGAC
>JARRLH010000152.1:0-12956 GCA_037387205.1 Desulfofustis sp. | reverse complement strand
GTTCGGTTGGCGGAGAGGAGGGGGGCTTCTGTTCCAGGGGCTGATCCGGCAGCGTGCCGAGCGCCGTGTCGAGCTTGCCCAGCAGGGTCTCGACACCGATCACGTCACCGGTAGCGATAATCGACAGAAAGGAGGTCTCGAGGGTAAGCCGCGGCTGAAAGGAGTAGCGCAGATCATCGGCAGTCTGCATGAGCAGGTTGAGTTTCTGGTGAATCGATTCCACCGGATGAGCCTGGGCCAGCGCGCGCAGTGTTTCGGTGTCGTCGTCGCTCTGCTGCATGAGCTGCTCGCAGTTACCGATTTTGATCAATAGCAAAGTCCTGAAACATTCCAGCAGGTCGGTGATGAACCGTTTGACATCCATGCCGAAATCAAACGCCTCGGCCAGCATGGTCAATGCTTTTGGGCGATCGCCGGCGAGCAGTGCCCCGGCGATACCCAGCACCACCTCGCGTCTGACCAGCCCAAGCACTTCGACCACATCGGTGTCATCGACGGGGGAATCAGCGTAGGAGAGGACCTGGTCCAGCAGACTGAGACCGTCGCGGACAGAGCCGTCGGCTTCCCGAACGATCAGGGAGAGCGCCGTTTTCCCGATTTCGACTTCTTCTTTTTCGGCCAGTTGCCGGAAGTGTCTGCTCAATTCTTCGGAGCTCACCCGGCGCAGTTCAAAGCGCTGACAGCGCGACAGAATGGTTACCGGGATTTTGTGCAACTCGGTGGTGGCAAACATAAAATAGACGTGGGCGGGAGGCTCTTCCAGAGTTTTCAGCAGGGCGTTGAAGGCCTCGTTGGTGAGCATGTGCACTTCGTCGATAATGACGATTTTGTAGCGCGCCGAGGTCGGCATGAACTTGATCTTGTCCCTCAGCTCCCTGACTTCCTGGATGCCTCGGTTGGAGGCACCGTCTATTTCCAGGAGGTCCAGGGCCGAACCGGCGCTTATCTCGCTGCACGAGCGGCACTTGTTGCAGGGCACTGCGGTGGGCCCATCCAGGCAGTTCAGCGACTTGGCCATCAGCCGGGCCAGGGTCGTCTTGCCCACTCCCCGAACGCCCGAGAAGAGAATGGCATGGGCCACGCGACCACGCTTCAGACTGTTCTGCAGGGTCTTGACCACAGGCTTCTGGCCGACGACCTGCTCAAATGTCTGGGGACGATATTTTCTCGCAAATACCAGGTAGGACATGGGATACCCGTCTGAAATTAATGCCCGGCCTGCAGCGACCCTTTTGTTCAAGCTCTGCGTTGTGTTCGAAATTTTAGCCGCGGACCGCAGCTACATGCCGTCGGTAAAAATTTCCCGCACTCCTCGATCTTGAAGCACAACAGCCCGTTTCTGGATGGGCACAACTAAACGCAGCCGGCGAGAGCTGAAAAAATGATAGCCGGGCACCCTGTATCACACGAAGGGGGTCACTACCGTTGCTTCCTCCCGGACCTGGCGGGGTTCGTGATCCTTCGTTGCACAGGACCCGGCTATCAAGCCGAAATCAATTAGTATCCTGAAATCATTGCAATAATTTGTATTATCGTATGATCAATGCAAACTCAGGCCGGATTTATACATGCTTTTGCTGAAAGCGTCAAGTAAATCCCTGTTAATCTGTTCAGGATAGAGCCTACGAAAAATATAAGGGATTGCACCAGAGGGGTCAATGGACAATGGCTGATTCAATTGGCCGGACTGGATGATTTACGGTTTCGAGTGGGGGACCAGGCGAACCATAATGCAGCCAGAGGGCATTCCGCTCATCGCGCTTATTGAACTATTACCCCGACGTCGTGCATCAGTGAGAGGGCCGCCCATTCCTGGGTGGGTAGTCTGACGCCACCCTCCTCGACGCCGAATTTATTCTTCAGAGAGGTGTCCAGGCCAGGATCGACATCCAATATGCCGAAGCCTTTCATTACCCATCCCTCAAAGAGTCTGTGTGCCACCGGACCGAAGGAGACAAGTTCAAGTTCTTCGTGCCGTGGGTCGGACGCGATACGAAAGAAGGTACGGTTCAGGTCCTTGAAGTTTCCTTCCAGGACCTGCAGAAAGTGTGTTCGGGTGGCAATGAGTGCTCCGGTTATCTCAAATTTCCGATTGAGGTCGGTGCTGGCCTCCAGGATTTCTTTGAGCGTTTCCTCGGTGACCTCGACCAATATGCTCCTGCTTTTGTAAATCAGCCTGTACATGGTGCGCCTCTTTAAACCAATTTAAAATTCCACCCTGATGTGAAAGTTTGATTGACACCATAGGCACTGAGCAGTGAACTGGAAAGCCCAGTCCATGGAATTGGCCAGCAAAACAAGAGCTCAGGTAGATTTCCAGACCCGCCGCAATAGGTGCAAAGCTTTTCTGCCGCTCGCGATTGATAATGTACAACATATTGAAACTATATCCCATTATGGTCGACAGCGAGTAGTAGATGGATAAAGTTCATGAGATAAAAAATAGTAAAAACTATTATTAATCTGTTGTTTTACTCCTATTGTTTTTTAGTGAGACACGCCTAAAATTTTAATAACAACGACAGTCGAATATTACGATACTGCAGCTGGTCTTTACATTGATTGTCGGAAAAGAGGTAAAAAAAGAGAATCAAAAAAATACAAGGTGGTACGTTATGAGTATGCGAGGAAGATTGATCTCAGAAGAATACCAGAAAATGGTGTGGGTACGTGATGATAAGGGCGGCGAATATGTCTGCTATGCCACGGATTTAAAGAATCCGGAGCAGGTGTCGGAAAATGAGAAAAAACGGTGCCTCGACTCCAGCCTGGTGTTGGGACCGAACTGGTAATTGCAAGACTTCTCAGGACGTAAACGCGATCGGCACCTACCCATCTGGGGCCGTCGCCTTGCTCACCGATCATGTCAAACCGGGGCATGATCGGTGAGTTTTTTTCCGCTGCTGTGATTAGGAAACAATTCTGTTACCATTAACAGACATCCATAGAGAAACGTCTGGTCAAACTATGCGGCAACACCCACCCAGCGAGGTAGTGATAATCGGAGCAGGCATGGCGGGGCTCTCCTGCGCACGGGTGCTTCATGAACATGGGGTTGGATTCACCGTCCTGGAAAAAACGGGCGGCCCTGGGGGAAGAATAAAAACTGACCGGATTGCTGGGTTCCAATTGGACCACGGCTTTCAGGTCCTGCAGACCGGCTATCCCGGTATTTCTGCTTACCTGGATCTGGAAAGCTTACAGCTTTGCCGCTTTCCCGCCGGTGTGGCCATACGTTACCAGGAGCGCTTTCATGTTGTGGCCGATCCCCGCCATCATCCAGGCAGCATTTACAGTACCATCGCCTCCCCCATCGGCTCATTGGGAGACCGAATGAAGCTGCTGAAGCTAGTCGGTTCTCTGGTCAGGCATCCCATGGAAAAAATTTTTGAGGATCCTGAGGAGCCAACCATCAATTTTCTCAGGAAGTGGGGATTCAGCGAACGTTTCATAAAAAGTTTTTTCACGCCTTTTTTCGCCGGAGCGTGCCTCGATGCAAGCATGACGGGCTCGAGTCGGGTGCTGAAGTATGTGACCCGGCTGTTTTCCACCGGTGATGCAGCATTGCCTGCTGAGGGCATGGGGGCCGTTGCCCGGCAGCTAGCCTCATCATTGCCGGAAGGCAGCATTCGCTACAACCAGGAGGTGAGCAGTGTGCGGAAAGGGGCGGTCACTCTGGCTGACGGTACCGTTTTAGAGGCAGAACAGATAGTGGTTGCCGGGTCCCAGCCTGCATGTGCGAAGCTTATGCAACTTGACGTGCCGGTAAAATCAGTGGGGGAAGCCTGCCTCTATTTTTCTGCTCAGTGGCAGCCGCCGATTCCACAGCCGTTTCTTGTGCTCAACGGCGGAGATAAAGGCCCGGTGAACAACATCGCCTTTCCAAGCCTGGTGGCGCCAGGCTACGCGCCGCCGGGAAAAACGCTTGTTGCCGCGGTCGTTCTTGGGGACCACAATGTACACAGTGACCACCTGGAGGATCTGGTGCGAAAGCAGTGTGCAGAATGGTTTGGCTCAGCGGTTCAAGAGTGGGAGCACATTAAAACCTTCATCATCGATCAGGCGCTCCCGAACCAGGCGCCGCCCACTTCAAATCCTTACACCTATCCGGAGCCCTTCTCGCCGGGAATTCGGATCTGCGGAGAACATTCCAGCCTGCCGGGATTGCAATGGGCGTTGATGTCTGGTGCAATGGCAGGCCGCAGCCTGGTGAACCCGGTCGGAGCGACGGCCAGGTAAGATCACCATTAAGCACGGCGAGATTGTCGGGGAGAAGGTATGGATAACACAGAGCAGGTGATGCGTGAGCAGATCGCCACCCTTCTGTCGGAGCAGCCCTTGGCGGTCCTCTCAACGCAGCGAAATGGTCAGCCCTATTCAAGTCTGATGGCCTTCGCCCACACCGACGACCTTGGCGAGATCGTGGTGGCCACCGGCAAATCGACTCGCAAGCACCAGAATATAAGTATGGATTCCAGAGTTTCCCTCCTGGTGGACAATCGCTCCAACAAGGAGGAGGATTTTCATGCGGCGGCGGCCCTTACCATTCTGGGTGTGGCAAAGACCATAGCAGAAGACGAGCGGCCGGTCTACGAACGTATCTATCTCGAACGGCACCCCTATCTGCAAAAATTTCTCAGCTCACCCACGACGACATTTATCAAAATCGAGGTTCAGCATTACCTGCTGGTGTCACGTTTCCAGAATGTCATGGAGTTGCATATCAGTGATGAAGTGGATCTATTCGATTGACAATCTGGAGCATCCGGACGCGCTGGTCATCGGCGGCAAGGCCATGGCCCTGTTCCAGATGGCAGCCGCCGGCCTGCCGGTGCCACCCCCTCTGTGCATCAGCACGGCGGCTTACGACCTGTTTGTCGATGCCAATCACCTGAGAGAGAAAATCGGCCTGGAGCTCTATCGAAAAGACATAAAAGAGATGCGCTGGGAGGAAATATGGGATGCTAGTCTGCGGATCCAACTTCTCTTTCTGAAAGGAAAAATCAGTGGTGAATTTAAAGAAAGCATACTTGAGGCAATTCGGGATAAATTTGGGGAGCAGCCCCTGGTGATCAGATCGTCCGCCCCGGAAGAAGATGGGGCGGGCGGCTCTTTTGCCGGCTTGCATGAATCACACATTAATGTTTCTGGACCCGAAGAGATTATCAGAAAAATTAAAAAAGTCTGGGCCTCGCTGTGGTCAGACCGTGCCATACTCTACCGGCAGGAACTCGGGCTTGAGGTGCTTACAAGCCGAATGGCTGTGGTGGTGCAGCCGTTTGCAGAAGGCCGGGTCTCAGGTCTGTTGTTCACCCAAAACCCGCTTGACGAACAGCAGATGGTCATTGAGGCGGTGCATGGTCTCAACCAGGGGCTGGTGGACGGGGCCGTTGCCCCGGATCGCTGGCTGATCAACCGCGAAAGCCTGCAAGTCGAAGCCCACCAGGCACCAGAAGCACGGGACATCTGGTTCATGCGCTCACCCTCGGGCGGAATACTCTCTGGTCGTCTGGACAGGGACAGGAGTGTGCAACCGCCATTGGATAAATCCTCGGTCGATGGGATAGTCCGGTTGGGGCTGCGAGTGGAGGACCACTACGGGACGCCCCAGGATATCGAATGGACGCTGGTGGATGAGCAATGGTGTCTTCTTCAGGCGCGCCCAATCACCGCGGGCAATAAAGCATCACAGGGCGATAAGCGTTCCTGGTACCTGAGCCTGACCCGAAGCTATGATAATCTTCTGCACCTGCGGGAGCAGATAACCCGGAAATTACTGCCGGAGATGGATGAAGATGCAGCCCGGCTGGCGGCAGTCAATTTTGCTGAAATGGGAGATGCCGACCTGGCGCTGGAACTGCGCAGGCGCAGCGACTTAAATGAGCGGTGGACGGCGGTTTACTGGAGCGATTTCATCCCCTTTGCCCATGGAGTCAGATTGTTTGGCGAAGTCTATAACGATCTGCTTGAACCGGATGACCCGTTCGAATTTGTTACCTTGCTCACCGGTCAAAAGATGCTGAGCACCGAGCGAAACGATTTGTTGAAGGGATGTGCAGAACTCGCAGCTGCCGATGACGCTCTGTTCCAGAGCCTCAAAGACGGAGTGCTTAAAGGTGTGGGCGGAGAGCAATTCCAGTCAAAAATCAGCCGCCTGAGGTCGCATTTCTCCATTGATTTTGTCGGGGTAGGTGATCCGCAGGCGGTGGATAGAATTATTTCCTCCATGATAGTGCAGTATTCGCTCCTTCCCCGTGATTCGCGGACAACCTCCCAGCCTGAGCGTGAACGGCTCGAGCAGGTGTTTCTCGAGAGGGCGGAGCAGAACATCGATTTAGACCCCGCCGAACTGCTGAGCATGGCACGGGAAAGCTACCGCATCCGCGACGATGACAATATTCACATCGGCAGGATCGGGCAGGAACTCGAACGAGCTTGCGACCATGCCAGGACACGGCTGCACGAAAATGGCAGTAGTCTGCCTCCGGGCACTTCGGCCCTCACCCTCGCCTTGCTGCTTGAGGGGGAGACAGTTGCCGAACATGCTGTGCAGGCGGCTGAGGCAGAACTACCCAAGGGTGCTGAACACCCGCGTGTCCGGGCAAGGCAGCTGCAGGGTCAGCCCGCAAGCAGGGGGATTGCCGGCGGCCGGGCACGGGTTGTGGAGAAGATGAGCGATCTGTCCGGATTCCTGAAGGGTGAGGTGTTGGTCATTGATGCGATTGATCCGACCATGACATTTTTTGCGCCGTTGGCCGCCGCCATCATCGAGCGCCGCGGAGGCATGCTCATTCACGGTGCAATCATTGCACGGGAATATGGTATTCCCTGCATCACTGGGGTAGTGGGAGCCACGGACTATATCTCCACCGGCGACCGGGTAACCGTGGACGGTTATCTCGGCATCTGCACGGTTCAGAGACGGGATGATGCGGCTACCGAGACCATTTCTGAATAGCGGGCAGAAACCAGGGTAGTCAACCTGCAGACCTGACAACTGCTGCCTGACATAGCGGACAATAACCTTATGAAATCGACAAAAACACCAGCTCTGAAGCAGATAAGGAATGCCAAACTTCTGTTTGCTTCAGGGCTTCTTGACATCTGGCTGAGCAGAGGCGCGGCTTTGCTCGCGCTGGGCCATTTCAAGGCTGCCGAAACGGATTTCAGCAATGTGCTCGAGGTCCAGCGGGACAACGAAAGGGCCTATTATTATCGCGGCATTGCCCGTGCCGCCCAAGGACGTCATCAGAAAGCCATCAGCGATCTCACAGCCTCTCTGAGCCGCAATAACAACAGGGGGATCGCCCATCTGATAAGGGGGCTGTCCTATGCCGAGCTCGGCAACACGTCCGATGCGGTATTGGATATCAACAGCGCCGGAGCTTTCTCGGATGCTGAACTTGAAAGCTTTGCAAAACTGTTTGGCGCCATCGGGCACCCGTTTCGCAACGCCAAGGCCATGATGGCCGAGGAAAACGCTCCGTGGAACAACTTGCTGGATAAGTCATCAGCCGAGAAGCTGATGAAATTGCTGCAGTAGTCGGGACACTGTTTCAGGGTATCACACCAAGCTTCGAGATCAGGCGGCAGAGGTTCATGCCCGCCAACGGCCGATCACTTCAGGCATGCGGCCCAGATGAAGTAGAGCGAATCAGATTTACTCATCCGGTCCGAGTATTTGTCTTCCGCGGGTCGGGGGTAGCCGCGAATCGATTCTGTCTGGATGTTGCCAAAGCTTCCCTGGTCCAGCAGATAGTTCATCACTACTCCCTGCCTTTCAAACGGGTGAAGATCTGCCCACTTGCGTGGGCAATTTCTGAGAGCACCTCCAATGGCCGGCAGAGATATTCTATTGAGACCGTGCAGACGATGGCGTCGAAACTGCTGTCCGCCAGGGGAATACGGGGATCTTTATTGAGATCGTGAACCAGGTAGCCCGCTAAGCGCTTATTGGCCAGCAGCTCCTGCTCGTTCAAACCGAGGCCTTCCACATGGCAGGAATGCAGGGAGTCCGGAATATGTGACTCCCAACTGCTCATCAGATCAAGTATTCTCGTCCGGGGGGTGCATAATCGCCCATAAAGCGACCTGACATGACGGCGGGCGGCAGCGTCGAGGTGATGCACCAGGCGCGGGGTGCGGTAGTAGAGCGATTCATCGGTCTCGTCCTCTCTTCGCAGGGGTGCTCTAGCGCTGAGAGAGTATCTGACTTCGTCGTGTGAAGCCTGCATTCCCGGTCCCCCAGCAGTGATATGTTCCGCTATATCGTTTAAAGCGCCGCCCCGTTGGGCGGCTATCGATGATCTCTGGTGCACCAGTGCCCTGACTTCGAGAGGGTAGCAGGAAAGTGGATGATTGGTGTCGATAACCAGGGAACTGTCGTCAATGTGGGTCAGCCTGACAGGGGTCTGATCGACGGGGAAGGAGCCCAGGGGTTTCCAGAAATAGCCCTTGGGATAGTACCTGCCAGGTTCGAGAACGAGGCCATTTCTACCCTGTCCGGGGGTAATTGCGGATCTACTGCAGGTGACCAGTTTCTTGTCGACGTATGCGGGGACCAGACATCCGGGGGTAAAAATTTCAGTGTGGCTGTCCCCGGGATCAGTTTCCGGCAATACATCCCCCATGGAGCCAGGGAGAATATCCCTCCAGAAATCGACCTTCTCCATATAATAGCGGTCATTGTGAGTTGCCTGCCTGCTATTCCAGCAGAGGGAAAACTCGATGGCTGCTCTTTGCCTCATATCAGTTGAAGGCGCTCCGGTGAAGATGGAGCAAGGCGATTAGATTGTGACTATTTAATCGGTGCGAATCGATCCAGTTACTTCAAAGCGGCCATCCACATTTCTGCGCATCAGGACAACCTCGCCGGAGGCGGGATAAACCGTACTGAACGCGGTAATGTTCACCTGGTGGGTTACAAGTATCAGCGGTCTGGCAAGCTGCTGGCCGGCGAGCCAGGTCTGGAGCGCTTCGGTCTGAGGACCTTTGCTCTCATAATTCCTAAAAAATGAATTGAGCGGCGGCAGCGGCACGGGGGTGCCGAGTCCAAGGAGTTCCGCCGTTTCCCGACAGCGGCACCACTCACTGGTGTAGACATCGGCAGCGGTGATACCGGCCTGCTTCAATCTGTTGCCGATTCTTACCGCTTGATCCCGGCCGGCCTGGGACAAATTTCGCTGGGTCGTGCAATCACCCAGGGTGAAATGTTCTGGATCTCCGGTCCCGGGCGCCAGCGCATGCCGCATCAGGGCAATCTGACTACCCTTGTTGAAATCGGCCAGTAATTTTTGCTCGTCGCCCTTGCCTCCAGCCGCTCCAGATAATGCTATGAGCGTAAAAACAAGTGACAGAAACGCAATTGATAATAGTCTTGGGCAAAGTGGGAAACGTATCATGGCAGCCTCGATATTTCCTGTTTTCACGACCCTGCGGCGAGTGCCGGCAGAATCTCTGCAAAATTCTCTTTGAAATTGAGCATGGAGAGGTAGACGCAACTTTCGGGAAAACTTTCGTGCAGCAATTGCAGGTTGGCGCCCGGGTCGTAGTCTGAAACCTCCAGGGTGTCGTCGCCAACGCTCTGGCTGAACAGCTTGATATTGTCCGACATCCAGGCCTCAACGACAAGTGGAATATCTAAAGCCTTAAGCTGGTCAAGCCTTGACTCTCTGCCGATTACCGGTTGGGTGACAACAAATTGGGCCCCGGCGGCTATTTTCTTAGCCATTCTGTTCAATTCGACCTTGAGGGGGTTGTAGTGGTTGAATGCCGCCCCGGTGATAAATCTGCCTGGATACGTCCGGTTGATGTAGCCAATCAGATCTGCACTTGAGGCCACGTTGAATGTCCCCCCTATGGTTGCCGGGTCGAGCTTCGGCAGGGACGGACCGCCGTCACCTCGAACAACAAGCAGAAAGCGGATCCCTGACCGCAGCGCCCCGCCGAGAATTTCATCAAGATCCTCTTTGCTGTGAAAGGTATTGAGATTGATTACCACCCGTTCGGGATCAAACGACAAATTCAGCAGTTCTATTGCTTCCAGCGCTCCCAGGCGCAGATTGCCCATGGGATTGTCGGGGATCGAAATCCCACATCCCGCCTGCATGACACGGGTGAATCGCTCCCCGAATCTGTGCAGCAGTCGATCTGGCTGCCCGGGGGGCGATTTCCTGGGGGTAAGCAGTTCAATTAGGTACGGATAGTCGAACATGGGTAACACCTCTTTTGGGCTACTATAATCAGCGCTGGCCAAAAGACTGCAAAAGGTTGCGCTTTTTATGCTAAAGTAGTTTGCATCGGAAAACTAAACCAGCATCCAGATAAAATGGTGAGAACCTTTGAGACGGCAGGCGATGGGCCAGATTCGGACCATTCAGATTGTCCCATGAATTACCGGTTTGCCATAATCGGCGGGGGATTGACCGGCACCTCTCTGCTCTGTCAACTCGTTGATGCACTGGATCGCATGGGAGATGCGGGCCGAAAATCTGCTTTTGGCCTGGGGATCGATATTTTTGAAAAACATCCTGTCGTCGGGCCTGGGCTGCCGCATAATGGCGCCTACGTGCTTCCCTTTCACATCACCAATATGTGCGCCGGAGATATGACGGTAAGAATTGCCAGACCGGATGATTTTCAGCAATGGGTGAGAAGAAACAGAGAGGCGGTCTCCCCTCGATTCGACCAGCAGGAATCTGCTTTTTCCGTCTCCGGCGGGGTGGATGAGCACTGTGCTCATTATCCGCGCGAGGTAATGGGCGAGTATCTCAAAAGCCAGTTTGATGATGCTGTGAAAAAGGCGGAAGACATGGGTGTCGAAGTCAAGATCTGGAGCAGGTGCGAAGTGGTCGATCTCTGGGGGGAGGATACAAACATCTATTTGATAGCTGTCGGTGATCAGGGGGACAGAAAAAGGGCGGGTCCGTTTCAGGGTGCACTGCTGGCCACCGGGCACTGGTTTGAATCAAGCCGGATTGATAATTACCTGAGTTCTCCATGGCCGGCAGCGAAGCTGCGTGATGTCATTCCGCCCGGCGCCGAGGTGGGGGTCATCGGATCGAGCCTGAGTGCCATTGAAACAGCGCTCACTTTGTCAGCGGAAGGGCGTTTCCAGCGCCTTGATTCCGGCCGGCTGAGCTATGAGAAACCGGACAAGCCAAGAAGGCTTACCCTCTTCTCCCGGCAGGGACTCCTGCCACGGGTCAGGGGGCGAATCGGCCAGCGGCGAAATCGCTATCTTACCTGCGAACGTTTGCGGCGGCTCATGGACGAGAGGCCCAACCAGCTCACTCTCATAGAACTTTTCCAGCTAGTTGACCGGGAATTATCGGCAGCCTATGGTGTACAGATCAATTGGCGGCAGGTGGTGGAACCCAGCGGCGCGCCGGCGCGTGTCCTTGAGCAGGACATCGACCGGGCAGTGAAGGGCGACGGTCCTGAGGGCGAACTTGTCTGGCAAACGGTCCTCGTCCAGATTTTTCCTGTAGTGAGGGAACTCTACCGGTCCCTGAGTGCGACTGAAAGGCGGCTATTGGACCAGCAGTTCAACACTCTCTTCTTTGTGCATGCGGCGACTCAGCCGGTCAGCAATGCAGAAAAACTATTGGCCCTCATGGAGGCGGGAGTGGTTGAGATTAAAAAACTGGGGAGAGATTATCGCTTTGAGGTTAACGAACCGACCGGGGAGTTTGAGTTTTACTCCGGCGGGACCGATGGACACTGCCGCGTGGCTACCTTTTCCTTCTGTGTTGATGCCCGGGGACAGCCCCGGTCGATCGAAACGGACAGCTCGGAGCTGACCCGCAATTTATTACAAAGAGGTCTCGTCCAAACTGAACGAATGGAACCTGCTGACCACGCCTATACAGCTGCCTCCGCGAGCGGATCAATCCTAATCGATCCCGACACCCACCGGGTGGTGCATACAGATCCAGAACACGGGGGCAATGCGGGTATAGAACTGTTCGCGGTGGGGGCAATGACCAGGGGGCAGATCATAGACGCAAGCATGGCGTACGGTTTGGCTCGGTCCACACAAACGATCGCCAATCTTCTGATAAAAAAGTTGTCTGATCCGCGCCGGCTGGAGTGATCCAGTCCCGGCCGAAGCGTTCTTTTTATCGATTTATACTTGAGCATCGCTGCAGGTACAGACAGCAGCGAAAATCGCCTTATAATGTCTTTCACAGTTATCAACCTCAAGGAGCGCAGTGGAGGCTGCAGTGATAAAAATCTTGTCTATTGACCAGTGTTGCGTCACCAGGCTGGCCTTAGGTAATGGCCAGGGTCATGGCCACAGCCACATCAGCGGTGCCTAGCCTGGGCCACCTCGTCCTCGCCGGCGGAGCCGAATTCGGCGGCCGCATGGCGGCTCTGGATCGCCGGGCGCTCGAGCTTGCCGGCGGCGCCGGCGCCTCGGTCCACATAATTCCTGCGGCGGCGGCGCCGGACCATAACCAGGACAGGGCCGGCACTCGGGGGGTGCAGTGGTTCAGGAGTATCGGCGCGACTGAGGTGTTCTGCCGGGCGATCATCGACCGTGCTTCGGCCGATGATGACTGCGAGTCCGAACTTCTCGGCACTGCCGATCTGATCTATCTGCTCGGTGGGTTTCCCGCCCATCTCGCCGAGTCGCTTCAGGGGACAAGAAGCTGGCAGGCCGCCATCCGGGCCTATGCTTCCGGAGCGGTCATCGCCGGCAGCAGTGCCGGGGCCATGGTGCTGGGCGATCTCTTTTATGATCCAGGTACCTCTACGGTGCGGCCTGGTCTTGGCCTAATCGGGCCTGTCCTTGTCATCCCTCACCACCAGAGGACCGGTCCGACATGGGCCGCCCGTCTCCAGTCCCTCGCTCCAAGTGCACGACTGCTTGGGCTCGACGAGTCGACCGGTATCATCGATGACGCTGAAACTAAGGGCTGGGCCGTGTATGGCGACGGCGAGGCGGTGGTGTA
>JARRLH010000151.1:0-7200 GCA_037387205.1 Desulfofustis sp. | reverse complement strand
GGGGACACAATACCCAAGGTGTCCCAATGGCTAGGGACACCTTGGGTATTGTGTCCCCCGTGCTGCTTACATATTCCTGCGGTACTGGCCGCCCACTTCGTAGAGGGCACCGGTTATCTGGCCCAGGCTGCAGGTCTTCACCGTCTCCATGAGTTCTTCGAATATATTGCCGCCGTCCAGTGCCGCCTGCTTCAGGCTCTCGAGGGCCGGTCCGGCTGCATCCCGGTGGCGCCTCTGAAAATCGGCCAGCCGCTCGAGCTGCTCCCGCTTGTCCTCGTCGGAGGCCCGGACCAGCTCCAGGGTAGCGTTTTCCGCAGCGAAGTCGGCATTCGGGTTCCTGAAGGTGTTCACCCCGATGATCGGGTATTCACCGGAGTGTTTGAGGTGCTCGTAGTACATCGATTCTTCCTGGATGCGGCTTCTCTGATAACCGGTCTCCATGGCCCCCAGTACACCGCCCCGTTCGGCGATCCGGTCGAATTCAGTGAGTACTGCCTCTTCCACCAGATCGGTGAGTTCCTCGACGATAAAACTGCCCTGGTTCATATTCTCGTTCTTGGCCAGCCCCCATTCGCGATTGATGATCAGCTGAATGGCCAGAGCCCTCCGCACCGATTCCTGGCTCGGGGTGGTGATCGCCTCATCATAGGCGTTGGTGTGCAGACTGTTGCAGTTGTCGTAAATGGCGCACAGCGCCTGCAGGGTGGTCCTGATGTCGTTGAACTGGATTTCCTGGCTGTGCAGGCTGCGGCCCGAGGTCTGAATGTGGTACTTGAGCCGCTGCGAAGAGGTCGATGCCCCGTACTTCTCCCTCATTGCCACTGCCCATATTCTTCGCGCCACCCGGCCGATCACCGTGTATTCCGGGTCCATGCCGTTGGAGAAAAAGAAGGACAGGTTGGGGGCGATCTGGTTTATGTCCATACCGCGGGCCAGGTAGTATTCAACGTAGGTGAAGCCGTTCGACAGGGTGAGGGCCAACTGGGTGATCGGATTGGCGCCCGCTTCGGCAATGTGATAGCCGGAGACCGATACCGAATAGAAGTTTTTGACCTCGTTGGCGATGAAATACTCCTGGATGTCGCCCATCATTTTCAGGGCGAAGTCGATCGAGAAGATGCAGGTGTTCTGGCCCTGATCCTCCTTGAGGATATCCGCCTGCACGGTGCCTCGTACATTGGCCAGGACCAGCTCCCTGATGTCTTTGGCTTTCTGCGGGTCAGGGGTGCGGCCGTTGTCGCGCTCGTATTTGTCCAGTTGCTGATCGATGGCCGCATTCATGAACATGGCCAGGATGATCGGCGCCGGGCCGTTGATGGTCATCGACACGGAGGTGGTCGGCGCGCAGAGATCGAAACCGTCATAGAGCAGCTTGATGTCGTCCAGGGTGCAGATGCTTACCCCTGAGGTACCTATCTTTCCATAAATATCGGGGCGTTCTGCGGGATCCCAGCCATAGAGCGTGACCGAATCAAAGGCGGTTGACAGCCGTTTGGCCTCGTAATTGGCGGAGAGCAGCTTGAAACGCCGGTTGGTCTGGGCCGGTCCCCCCTCCCCGGCGAACATCCGGGTGGGATCCTCCGCCGTTCTCTTGAGCGGGAACACCCCGCCCGTGTAGGGGAAATAGCCCGGCAGGTGTTCCTTCCTGAGCCAGCCGTAGAGATCGCCCGGATCCTTGAACTTGGGCAGCGAGATCTTTGGTATCCGCGAGTGGCAGAGCGATGTCGTGTAGAGCGGCACCCGTACTTCCCTGCCCCTGACCTGATAGACCAGTTCATCCCCGCAATAGGCTTTCTTGATCGCTTCCCAGTCCTGCAGCAGAGCCTCGGTGCCATTGTCGATGGCCGCAGAGAGCAGTTCCGCCTGCTCGGCCAGCAGGGCGGCGCTTGGCGCCGCCCTGTCATCATCCAAGGCGGCGAGCATGTCACCACATTTCAGGAGATGGTGGCGTTGAGCGATCTTT
Organism: Desulfofustis sp.; assembly: GCA_037387205.1. Lineage (GTDB taxonomy): Bacteria > Desulfobacterota > Desulfobulbia > Desulfobulbales > Desulfocapsaceae > JABDQA01. The sequence goes on along the minus strand of JARRLH010000151.1, from coordinate 5,237 downwards.
TCGCCCTGCGCTGCCGAACTGGCGTGATAATTTCTGATCGTGTCTGAAATCTCCGCCAAATACCTGATTCTCTCGGCCGGGATGACGATGGTTTTCGAAGAAGAGACCTTGCCTTCCGGCTTGGCCAGAGTGGGGCTGAATCCGAACTCGGACTTCTCCCGCAGGAGCTCGACAATGCCGTGGTAAAGAGCGGAAACCCCGTCGTCATTGAACTTTGAAGCGATGGTTCCATAGACCGGGAAGGTTTCCGGCTTCGAGTCCCAGGCCTTGCGGTTGCGCTGCACCTGCTTGCGGATATCGCGGATGGCATCGTCGCTGCCCTTTTTCTCGAACTTGTTGACCACGATCAGGTCGGCGTAGTCGAGCATATCGATTTTTTCCAGTTGCGAGGGGGCCCCGTAGTCACTGGTCATGACGTAGATTGAGATATCGGCCAGATCGGTAATTTTTGAGTCGCCCTGGCCGATTCCCGCCGTTTCGGCGATGATCAGGTCGAACCCTGCCGCCTTGGCGACCATGATCGCTTCGGGGAGCGCTTCGGAGACCTCGTTGGCTGAATCTCTGGTGGCTAGGCTGCGCAGGTAGACCCGCTCGGAATTGGAGATCGAATTCATCCGTATGCGGTCGCCGAGCAGAGCGCCGCCGGTCTTGCGCCGGGACGGATCACAGCAGATCACGCAGATATCGATATCTTTGATGTCGTGGAGAAAACGGACGATGATCTCGTCGGTCAGGGAGGACTTGCCGGCGCCGCCCGTGCCGGTGATGCCGACCACCGGGGGATTATGGGCGGCGGCCAGCGGACCGATGGCGGCGGTGAGCTGTTGCAGGCGCTGCTGATCGGTCGCCTTGGCCTGCTGCATGGCGGTAATGAATCCAGCCAGTACGTTCCTGTTTTTGACATGCAGTGAGGCAGGATCGAGATCATGATGGTCGATGGTGGAGAAATCCATCTGCTCAATCATGTGATTGGCCATCCCCTGCAGCCCCATGGTAGCCCCGTCCTCGGGTGAATAGATCTTGGTCACTCCATAGGCCTCGAGCTCGGCGATTTCATCGGCGACAATCACCCCGCCTCCGCCGCCGAACACCTTGATGTGGGATGCTCCCCTCTGCTTGAGCAAATCGATCATGTATTTGAAAGATTCCATGTGGCCGCCCTGATAGCTTGACATGGCGATGCCCTGGGCGTCTTCCTCGATGGCCGTGTCCACCAGTTCCTGAACCGAACGGTTGTGGGCCAGGTGGATCACTTCAACCCCGCTGTCCTGCAGGATCCTGCGCATGATATTGGTGGAGGCGTCGTGGCCGTCGAACAGGGAGGTGGCGGTGATGATCCGGATATTATGGCTGGGGGTATAGGTGGTGATGGGTGCATTCATGTGTTTTTCCTCGTTTTCTTGCCAGCGACTGCGACAACGATCAAAAGACTGAAGAGATTCGGGACAGCTGCACACAGGATCAATCAGCGCCGGACTTCCCGAAAGAGGTGAATGCAAAGGAAGGGGCCGGATTAATCTTTCTTGTCAGCCAGGAACCTCATGATGAAGTCTGTCTGCTGTTCGATATACTGCTCAATGGTAAAATGCTTTCCAAAATACCATCTCCTGAAGGCCCAGGTGTGGCCCAGCACCGATATGTTGTGGCCCATCAGGTTTATGGTGTCGTTGTCGAGGCCGGCCAGAGGGCCCCGGTCCTTCAGTTCGACAAGCGCCTGGATAAAAACATCGGTGATCCGCAGTTCCGCCTCCAGCACTTTCTGCTGCCACTTGGCCGGCAGAAAATGGGTCACCTGGTACATCAGCAGCAGGTGATCACTCATCCGGTCGCAGACCAGAAAGTATTCGCGAATCACTTCGGCGAGCGCCGCCTCCACGTCCAGCGGCCTGCCCAGCGCCTCCTTGACGCCCTGCTCGACCTCGGCATGGATAGCCATGCAGACCAGGTAAAGCACATCGTCCTTGGTGGTGATGTATTCGTACATCGAACCGATCGACAAGCCGGTGGCCTGGGCCAGGGCCCTGGTGGTGGTCTTGTGGTAGCCGCGTTCGATGAACAGCGGCACGGCGGCATCGACGATCTGGCGCCTGCGTTCCTTGACCAGCTCCTTGTTCTTGATCTGAGTCGCAACTTCTTTGGTATCTGTGGTCATCATTGTAAAGCTCTCGTTGGTCTGCTTTTCCTTCATAGTTGATAGCTGAGGCTTAGATGATCAGATTAGCCAATAAGCGCGGGTTTCCAAAGTAAAATCGGCTGCCATGGTCAATAACGCAGGCGCTGAGCCCCACTAATTGCTCAGCCGCTTTTGATTTTTTCCGTCAATGCCGGTATGAACTGCTTCAGATCGGCCACGACCAGGACGTCGGCCACTTCACCGATCGGCGCATCCTTGTCGGTGTTCACGGCGACGATGAACTCCGATTTTTTCATTCCGGCCAGATGCTGAATCGCCCCCGAAATACCGCAGGCCACATAGAGCTTCGGCGCAACGGTCTGACCGGTGGTGCCGACCTGGCGGTTATGCTCCACCCATTCCGAGTCGACCACCGGCCGGCTGGCGCCGTAATCCCCGCCCAGGGCGCCGGCCAGCTCCTCGATGATGCTGACGTTTTCAGGTTTGCCGACACCTCTGCCGGCGCTGACGATGACCTCTGATTTGCTCAGATCGACGCCGCCGGCCTCGGCCTCCTCGTAGCCGACAAAAGTGATCGGGCCCGACGCATCGGTGGACACTTCTTTGACCTCGGGACTGCCGCTGGGCGGTTCGGCCAGGCCGAAGGCGCCGGCCTGCAGGGTGACCACGGTCACCTGGGTGTTGGGTGTCACCTGCCTGCGCAGTTTGGCGTTGCAGACCGGGACCACCATGGCGCCGTCCTTTATTTCGACCACTTCGGAGATCTGCGAGGCTTTGAGGCTGCAGGCCACCCGGGGAGCAAGGTCCCAGCCGTAGGATGAGTGCGAGAAGACGATGTAATCGGGCTGCTCCTGTTCGATAACGCCGAGCAGCAGTTGTTTGTGGACGTCCGGGTTATAGTCGCCGACCTGAGCGGCATCGGCCAGGTAGAGCGTGCCGTCAAAGGCCGGCAGGGCAGAGCTGCTGCCCACCATAAACATGGAGCAGTCCGCCCCGAGCTGGCCGGCGAAGCCGATGAGCTCCTGGTAGGAGCCCAGCAATTGTCCGTCTCTATATTCCGCTACCAGTAATGCTTTCATTTTCCACCTCGTGATCAGGAAAGAACCGTGGTTTTTTCTTTGAGTATCTGGACCAGCTGATCGGCCAGGTCGCCGACCTCGCCTTCGAGAACAAGGCCGCCGCCCTTTTTCTCCGGAAAGAACAGCGCCGCCGTCTGCTGCCTTGGGTCGACATCGAGAAGATCGGCTACGGGAATGGTGAGAAGTTCCTTCTTTTTGGCCTTCATAATGTTGGGCAGGGTCGGGTAGCGGGGGGTGTTGAGCCCCAGCTGACAGGTAAAAAGTGCCGGGGTGGCGACTTTGACCACTGCCCTGATACCGCCTTCAAGCTCTCTTTTGGCGGTGACGCTGCCGCCTTCCATGCTGAAGTCAACGACGGTTGTCACGCTGGGCAGGCCCAGCAGTTCGGCAACCAGCACGCCCACCTGGCCGCTGCCCCGGTCCTGGGACTGCATGCCGGTGAAAATGAGGTCGAAGCCTTTAGCGCCGGCAAAGGCGGCAATAATGGACGCAATCTGGTACGGCTCCTTGGAGGAGACCGCCTCGTCGCTGACGTGGACACCCCGGTCGCAGCCCATGGCCAGGGCTTTTTTCATCGCCTCTTTGACCTTGTCGGGGCCGATGCTCAGGACGGTGATATCGCCTTCACCAGCCTGCTCTTTGAGCTGCACCGCCTGTTCCACTGCATACTCGTCATATTCGTTCATACGCCAGGCCAGATCAGCATTGTCATACCAGGTGCCCGCCGCATCGACCTTGAACTTCGATTCCATGTCCGGAACCTGTTTGATACACACGAGAATCTTCATACTCTTCCTCTATCGGTTGTTGTTACTGCGACTCAGCGGGTGAGGGCGGTGCCGATGACCAGCCGCTGAATTTCACTCGTTCCTTCATAGATTTCAGTGATTTTAGCATCCCGCATCATGCGTTCAACCGGGAATTCACGGCTGTAGCCGTAGCCGCCGAGAATCTGGACCGCCTGGGTGGTTACCTTCATCGCCGTCTCGCTGGCCATCAGCTTGGCCATGGCCGATGCCTGGGAATAGGAGAGCCCGGCACTGGCCCGGTAGGCCGCATTGTAGACCATCAGCCTCGAGGCTTCGATCTGGGTGGCCATATCGGCCAGCTGAAAGGATATCCCCTGAAAGGCGGCGATCGGTTTGTCGAATTGTTTTCTTTCCTTGGCGTAATTTACCGCCTGCTCGAGCGCCCCCTGGGCGATACCAACAGCCTGGGAGGCGATGCCGATGCGGCCCCCGTCCAGGGTCTTCATGGCTACCTTGAACCCCTCGCCCTCCTCGCCGAGCAGATTTTCAGCAGGAAGCAGACAGTTGTCAAAGATGATCTCCATGGTCGGCGATGATCTGATTCCCAGCTTCTGCTCCTTTTTACCGAAGGTGAATCCCTCGGTTCCTTTCTCGATGATGAAGGCGCTGATGCCGTGATGTTTTTTGGCGTCCTTGTCGGTGCGGGCCAGCACGACGTAAGTTTCAGCTTCCCCGCCATTGGTGATAAAGATCTTGGATCCGTTCAGCAGCCAGCCGTCGCCGTTTTTAAGCGCGGTGGTTTTGGTGCTGCCGGCATCGGAACCGGCGGAGGGTTCGGTGAGGCCGAAGGCTCCCATCTTTTCTCCGGCGGCGAGCGGTGCCAGGTACTGCTGCTTTTGGCTTTCCGAGCCGAACAGGTAGATTGGGTTGGCGCACAGGGAGAGGTGGGCGGACAGCGTCACCCCGGTCGAGGCGCAGACCCGGGAAAGTTCTTCACCGGCGATGGCGTAGCTCAGATAGGCAGCACCGGCGCCGCCATACTCTTCCGGAAAGACAATGCCGGTGAGGCCCAGTTCGGCCAGGCTGTCGAACATCAGGGCTCGGTCGAAGCGTTCCTCTTCATCGCGCTGAGCAGCGCTTGGGCCGATTTCAGATTCGGCGAATTCTCTTACCGTATCACGAATCAGGCTCTGTTCTTCACTGAGTTCGAATTTCATAATCGATTCTCCGTTGCCGATCGATCAGGGGGTGCGCCGCGGGCGGGCGTGCCCGCCC
>JARRLH010000150.1:0-9660 GCA_037387205.1 Desulfofustis sp. | reverse complement strand
GGCCCGGCTGCTCTCGCAGAAGAATACAGTGTTGAACCCGACAACGGTTACATTGACGAATGTCATTTCTGCTACTTGGTTCGTCGTGCCCTCATAGACAGATTCCCGAAGTTCCTCGCCCCGAGGCAGGTTTACGGGCTTCAAGCAAATAACTGACCTCTGGTGCGGAATGGGTGTCAGGAGCAGTCTCTTTCCCTGAGCACACCCTTGTTATCTCTGGTTTGGCTCCATTAACTGGGATTGGTCCCCATTGCGTCCCACAAATGCAAACAGGCACTTACGGGTTACACTGTAAGTGCCTGTTTTATCTGGTCGGGATGAGAGGATTTGAACCTCCGGCCCCCTGAACCCCATTCAGGTGCGCTACCAGACTGCGCTACATCCCGATATTTCGTAGAAGGTCTTTCTACCACGCACGATGGGCGGTGTCAATCACCAGGGAAACTTGTATCGTGACTCGATGCTATTTATCCCCGCCGAGCAGATTCCTGATTTCCAGCAGTTCTTCTTTGATGGCGCCAAGCCGGTGCGAGTGTATCTTTGATTTGTCTTCTTCTCTCTTTATCGCTCCCAGATCATCTGCTTCACTTATCAGTTTTTTAGCCCCGGCAATAGTGTAGCCCTGCTGATGCAGCAGGTTTTTGATCGTCAGGATCAGTTCCACATCCTTGCGCCGATATAGGCGCTGCTTGGAGCCAGCCCGCTTCGGCTTGATCGTGGCGAACTCACTTTCCCAGTATCTTAGAACGTGGGGTGCGACGTCCGCCAGTTTACTGACTTCGCCGATCTTGAAGTAGAGTTTGTCCGGAAGCTGGCTGGGCATCTCGACGGGTATCTCGCTCCGGCAGACGACCGGTGGTCTTTACGAACCGTTGATTTTTGCCCGCAATTTTTTACTCGGTCTGAAACTGACGATCTGCCGTTGTTGAATGGTGATGGTTTCTCCAGTCCTGGGGTTCCGCCCTTTTCTCGGATTTTTGTCACGGATGGAGAATGTACCGAAGTGTACTAGCTTAACCGAGGTTCCGTCAAGCATTGACGATTTCAGCGAGTCAAAAAAACTGTCGACGATGTCGGAGCAGGTGCTCAGTGGATAGCCGAGCTTTTCTGATACAGCCTCGGCCAGCTCCTTGCGGGTTACATTATTCTTTTTCATGCGCTATTCCTCACGAAGAGACCCGCCGTAGGTATCGGTGAGACGTTTCACCACCTTGGAGTGGGCCTTTTCGACGTTCTTCTCGGTAAGGGTTCTGGTGGCCGAACGATAGGTGATGCTCAGCGCCACACTTTTCCTTCCAGCCTCGATTTTGTCACCTTGATATACGTCAAACAGCCCGCAATGTTCAACAAGTTTTTCGCCGCTGCCCAAAACAGTTTGAACCAGGTCTCCGGCGGGGATCGAGGTCGGCACCACCAGGGCAATGTCGCGTTTCACCGACGGGTAGACAGGCAATGCAGAGAAGGTCTTGGCCACGGGTGAGATGGAGGCAAGCGTGGAAAAATCAAGATCGAAATAGTAGACGTCGCGCTTGATGCCCAGGTTAAGCAGGATCTCGTTTTTCAGTTTGCCAAGCGTGCCGATCACACCGTTTTCTGTCACCAGGTTGATACCGAAGCCCTCTTCGCAGAAAGGCTCGGTTGTGACTTCAGCACCGGAACTGAACTGAATTTGCTGGTTAGCATCATGGCCGTTCAAACGCATTTCAGAAAGCAGGGTTTCGACCGCACCCCTGGCATCACTGATATCGGTCTCCTCGGCTTTGAAATAAAGCGGTGGATGCGGTCCGTTGCGGTTTCCCGTCATTACACCGGCGATACGCAGCGGTTCCTCGGGCAGCGGCAGGTCGCCGGAAGGCAGAAAAACCTTACCGATTTCAAAGAGATAACAAGAAGTTTGTTGATAGTTCAGATTCCTCCTGACATTTTCGAGCAGACCGGGAAGCAGGCTGGTGCGCATCACATCCTGCTCCTCGGTCAGTGGATTGAGAAGAGGCACATGGCTGCGCCGGGGATCGGAGCCATCGAGTAGCAGGGCGTCATCGTAACCGCTCGACACGAAGCTGTAATTGATGGCCTCGCTGAACCCGGCCTCGGTCATGACTCTGCTCGCCTGGTTTCTTTTGAGTCGCTCTTCGTCCTGCTCCGGGAAGCTCAAGTCCACGCCCGGCAGGGTGATCGGTATGTTGTTGTAACCATACAGTCTGGCAATCTCCTCGATGAGATCAGCTTCCCTCTCAAGGTCGACCCGGAAGCTGGGTATCTGAACCCTGAGGGTGTTGTCATCTTCCTTTGAGCTGGGAATTTCGATGGAATTGAGCAGTTCGGCAAGTTTATCCGCACTCAGGTCTACCCCCAGCAGGGCCGCTGATTTTGAGGACCGCAGGGGCAGAACGACAGGCTGACGGGCAACCTTGACGTCGATGCCCCCCTCTTCGGCGGTGCCGCCGGCAATCTCACCCATCAGAGCCACGGCCCGTTCCATCGCATCGATGGTCCCCCCAGGGTCGACACCTCGCTCAAAGCGGTAGGACGCATCGGTGGAGAGGTTCAGTTTTCTGGCCGTCTTCCTGATCGACACATCGTTGAAGCAGGCGCTTTCGAGAAGCACGTTGACGGTTTTCTCCGTCACCTCGCTATACAGTCCGCCCATAACCCCACCGATTGCCACCGGCTCTTTGCCGTCGCAAATCAGGAGCATATCCCCGTCCAGACTGCGCTCCACGTTGTCGAGGGTGGTGAAGGTCTTTTCAGCGGGGCGCGGCGTCCGCACCACGATCTTCCTGTCTGTCAGGGTGTCAAAATCGAAGGCATGCAGCGGCTGTCCGTATTCGAGCATCACGAAGTTGGTGATATCGACCACGTTGTTGATCGGTCTCAGGCCAACCGACAGAAGCCGTTTTCTCAGCCACCACGGGCTTGTTCCAATGCTGATGTCTTTGATCAGACGGGCCGCGTAACGGGGACATAGTTCCGGGTTTTCAACCTCTACCGTAAAAGAACTGCTGGTTGAGGCCAGTTGAGTATTTTTATAGGGCACCGTAATCTTTTGGCGAAGGATGCCCGCCGTTTCCCTGGCCACCCCGATCACCGAGGCGCAATCGGGGCGGTTTGGGGTCAGGTCGACTTCGATCTGAGTGTCCCTCAGACCTGTTGCCTCAATAAACGGCAAACCTGGTTCGATCTCTGCGGGCAGTTCCATGATGCCCCGGTGATCCTCACTGAGCCCCAGCTCTCTTTCCGAACAGAGCATTCCCTGCGATTCGATGCCCCTGACCTTGGATTTTTTAATTTTGAAATCACCTGGCAGGGTGGTGCCCGGCAGGGCAACAACCACGCCGAGTCCTTCCCGCACATTGGGAGCACCGCAGACGATCTGCAGGGTCTGCCGGCCGAGTGAAACCTGGCAGAGGGTCAGCGTGTCGGCATTGGGGTGCGGTTCGACGGTAAGCACCCTGCCGGTCTTGAGCTCACTGAGTTTCTCGTACAGATCGGTGACGCTGTCAACTTCGAGACCGACCATGGTCAAATCATCAGCAAGCTGTTCCGTGGTCAACTCACCGAGATCGACGTAATTCTGTAACCAGCCACGTGTAAACTTCATAATAAACTCTTAAGAGGTTTAGAACTGAGAGAGAAAACGAAGATCGTTTTCGTAGTAGAGCCTGATGTCGTCAATGCCGTACTTGAGCATGGCGATGCGTTCAACACCGAGGCCAAATGCGAAACCGCTGAATGCCTCCGGATCGTAGTCCACCATTTTGAACACCTCGGGATCGATCATGCCGGCGCCGAGGATCTCGATCCAGCCCGTTTTTTTACAGACCCGGCAGCCATCGCCGCCGCAGATGACGCAGGCGATGTCAACCTCGGCACTCGGCTCGGTGAACGGGAAAAAGCTGGGTCGAAAGCGGATTGCCAGGTCTTTTTCGAAAATTTTCTGCAGGGAGACGGTGAGCACACCTTTGAGATCGGCGAAAGAGATATTGCGGTCGACCAGAAACCCCTCAACCTGTTGGAACATCGGCGTGTGGGTGATATCAGAGTCGCAGCGGTACACCTTGCCCGGCGCGATGACCCGGATCGGCGGCTTCTGCTTTTCCATTATCCTGGCCTGCATCGGCGAGGTGTGGGTCCTGAGCAGGACCGAGTCACCGATGTAGAAAGTATCGTGCATGTCGCGGGCGGGGTGGTGCTCGGGGATGTTGAGGGCCTCGAAGTTATAGTGATCGAGTTCGATGTCCGGTCCTTCGGCTATGGAAAATCCCATGGAGGCGAATATTTCACAGATCTCTTCCATGCATTGGCTGACCGGATGCAGACTGCCCTTCACTCTGCGCCGGCCGGGCAGACTGAGGTCAGGTTTTTCGGCATTATCGCGCTGCCGGGCCAGGGCCGCGCTTTTCTCGGTGAAAAATTTTTCCAGGTCGCCGCGCACCGAATTGGCCAGTTTGCCCAGCCGCGGCCGATCTTCTTTGGCGGCCTTGCCGAGCAGTTTCATCAGCCCACTGAGCTGGCCGTTGCGCCCCAGGTATTTGATCCGGAAATCTTCGAGCTCCCCGGAACTCTGGATCTGCACGAGCTCGGCGGCGGCCTCGCTGCGTAGTTTTTCTAGCTCTTGTTCCATGATGTCATGAAGGTAGAGGTCAATAAAACAATATGCCGGTTACGATTTGTGCAAATCGCAACCGGCATCGAAAGCAGAACAGAAGGGTCGCGGCTACGCGTGTGCTTCGGCTGCGATTTTGACCACTTCTGAAAAAGCGTTGGGATCGAGGATTGCCATGTTGGCCAGAACCTTGCGATCAAGCTCAACGCCGGCCTTGTTCAGACCACCCATGAGTTTACTGTAACTGGTGCCGTTTATTTTGGCAGCAGCGCTGATGCGGGTAATCCACAGCCGTCTGAAATCTCTTTTCTTGGTGCGTCTGTCCCGATAGGCATAGACCAGCGCTCGATCGACCGCTTCGGTGGCGGTACGGTATAGCTTGTGACGGCCGCCGCGGTAGCCTTTGGCCAGTTTCAGAACCCGGTTTCTTCTTCTGCGGGCTTTAAAGCCCCTTGTTACTCGTGGCATTGCTAACTCCTTTTAACACTGCATAATCGGAATCTCAGATCTTCTCACACTGAAGGACGATACTACATGTAAGGCAGAATCTTCTTGATCGCCTTGGCGTTGGTACTGTCCACCAGGCCCGACTGCCTGAGATTGCGTTTTCTTTTGGTCGATTTCTTGGTCAGAATATGGCTGCTGTAGGCCTTGTTGCGTTTAATTTTACCGGTACCGGTGGTCTTAAAACGTTTGGCAGCGCCTCTGTTTGTCTTCATCTTGGGCATGATACCTACTCCTTTACTAGCAAAATAAAACCGTGACTCGCTGCCGGACCGTGGGGTGGGGGGCGGTCCGTGCGTGTCTCCGGTGGGAAACACCTATTGTTTTTGTATTTTGGGGCCGACGAACATGACCATCTGACGTCCTTCCATGGTCGGCGGCTGTAGAATCGTCGCATCCTCTTCGAGGGTTTCGGCGATCCTGTTCATCGCTTCCAGGCCGATTGTCTGGGAATAGACAATTTCACGTCCCCGGAAACGCATGGTAATCTTCACTTTATTTTTCTGGCCAAGAAATTTCCGAATATGTTTGATCTTGAAATTCAGGTCATGTTCTTCGGTCTTGGGACGGAACTTGACCTCCTTGGTCTCGATCGTTGTCTGCTTCTTCTTGGCTTCCTGAAGCTTTTTCTTCTGTTCGTAGCGGTACTTGTCGTAATTCATGATCCGGCATACCGGCGGTTTGGCTGTCGCCGAAACCTCGACCAGATCCAGACCATCGTCGTAGGCCCGCTCCCGGGCTTCATCAGCACTCATGATTCCAAGTTGCGCTCCATCCGCACCAATCAGTCTGACCTGATCATGCCGGATGGCATCATTAATGACTACTTTCTCCTCTCGCTGTCCCGGGGTGGGTTTTCCTCTTCTTTTAATATCGGGCCTCCTCTAATTTACGGACATCTGTGCCGACCGTTTTACGCCGGCCTCATCCGGCGTGACCATCGGCTCCTCCCAGTCGGTAATTCAAATACCTCTTCCCTGGCGACTTTCCTCTTCGATCTTTGCTGCGAATTCATCGATGCTCATGGGCGGCAGGTTCTTGCCGTCTCTCAAGCGCACCGTGACGGTGGTGTCGGACTTTTCCTTCTCGCCGACTATCAGCATGTAGGGAATTTTTGCCATTTGCGCTTCTCGGATTTTATAATTCAATTTTTCGTTGCGCAAATCTTTTTCCACTCTGACCCCGGCTTTTCTCAACTGTTTGTAAACCTTTTCGCTGTAGGCAGCCTGATCGTCGGTGATGTTCAGAATCCGAGCCTGGACCGGTGCGAACCAGATGGGGAAGGCGCCGGCATAGTGTTCGATCAGGACCCCGACAAACCGCTCAAGGGAGCCCATCAGGGCACGATGGATCATAATGGGCTGATGATCACGATTATCGGCTCCCGTGTAGGTCATGTCGAACCTGTCAGGCAGGTTGAAATCCACCTGGATGGTGGAGCACTGCCAGGAGCGGCCGAGCTGGTCCTTGATCTTGATGTCGATTTTGGGGCCGTAGAACACTCCTTCGCCGGGATCGAGCTCGAACCCGAGGCCTTTCTTCTCCAGGGCCTGCTTCAGGGCGGCCGTGGATTTTTCCCAGATTTCCTCAGAGCCCACCGATTTTTCCGGCCTGGTGCTCAGGTAGACATCGTAATCCTCGAACCCGAACCGCTTTAAAATCAATAGGTTGAGATCGAGAATGTTGAAAATTTCTTCTTCGAGCTGATCTTCCCGACAGAAAATATGGGCGTCATCCTGGGTGAAGCCACGCACTCTCAATAACCCGTGCAGGGCGCCGGCCCGTTCATAGCGATATACGGTGCCAAGTTCGGCCCAGCGGATCGGGAATTCCCGGTAACTTCTCTTGTTGCTCTTGTAAACGCCGATGTGAAACGGGCAGTTCATTGGCTTGAGCTGGTATTTGACCTCGTCGATTTCCATCGAGGCATACATGTTTTCGGAATAGAAATCGAGATGGCCGGAAGTATTCCACAGGTCCTGGCGGGCGATATGCGGCGTGTAAAGCAGTTCGTAGTCGTGCCGGTAATGCTCGTCCTTCCAGTAGTCCTCGATCAGTCTCCTGAGCAGCGAACCCTTGGGCTGCCAGAGAATCAGACCGGGGCGTGCCGTAGATGCGCTGCAGTACGTCGTTATTCTCGTCACCGCGCCAGTACGCGCCGGCAACTCGCAGCAGTTTGAAGTCTCTGACCCAGGAAGTATCTGGAATATGGGGGCCGCGGCAGAGGTCGACGAAGCCGCCCTGCTGATAGATCGACACCGTGTCATCCTCGATTTCTTCGAGCAGTTCGACCTTGTATTTTTCCCCCTGCTCACGAAACATCTCGATCGCCTTCACCCGGGGGATATCCCGGTGCGAGAAGGGCAAGGCCTGGCCGGCTATTTGGGCCATTTTTTTCTCGATCAACTCGAAGTCTTCGGGGCTGAACGGGGCGTCGCGCAGAAAATCGTAATAAAAGCCATTTTCGATGGCTGGGCCGATGGCGATCTTGACGTCGTTGCCAAACAATTCCCTGACCGCCTGGGCCATGATATGGGAGGTTGAATGGCGCAGGATTTCAAGGCCTTCAGGGCTGTCTTTTTTGATCGGCACGATAACGGTGTCCTCGGCCAGTTTGCTATGCAGATCGACAGCCTTGTTATTGGCGTACACAGCGATGGTCTGTTTGCGCTGTTTGCCGGACATCAAGGATTTGAGCGCCTCGGCCACGGTAACGGCTTCGGGGAAGCGCTCTTCCTGGTCATCTATTTTGATTGCGATTTCTGCCATTTCTTCGCTGTTTTATATAGAAAAACAAAGGCTAAAGAGCAAACGGTCCGCAACCCCGTTCTTCCTTTAGCCTTTGTATCTGGTAGGCGCGGGCGGGATCGAACCGCCGACATCTACCACGTCAAGGTAGCGCTCTCCCACTGAGCTACGCGCCTGAAATTACCTGAATCGAGCCAGTCAAAAGACAGATAATTCGTTTATCACAGGAATGCCGACAACAATAGTTACGATCTGACAATCCATCAAGTACAGAACCTGCATCACTTAACAGTATTGGGGGTAATAGTCAAGATTAATTGCAGTGATCGTTACAGTTTGTGGGAATCAAAGTGCCTCTGAACGGCTTTCGATGGCCCTGGCCAGGGTGTGCTGATCCGCGTATTTGATGTCCATGCCCATGGGGATGCCGCAGGCCAGCCTGGTCAGCCGAACGGAAAATCGGCCCAGCGCATCGATCAGATAGGATGCGGTGGCCTCGCCGGGAACTGTTGAGGAGGTGGCAATCAGCACTTCCTGTATGCTGCCAGCGTCCAGCCTGGCGATGAGTTCCTTGACCTTCAACTCCGCTGGCCCGATGCCGTCGACGGGGGAGAGAACACCGTGGAGGATGTGGTAATGGCCCCGGTAGTGATCTGTTTTTTCGATGGCCAGCAGATCAGCAGGCTGTTCAACCACGCAGACCAGCGAGCTGTCCCGGCGAGGGTCGCCACAGACGCTGCAGGGTTCTGTTTCGGAAAAGGCCATGCATTGGGAGCAGAGTCTGATGGAGCCGTGCAGTTCGCTGAGGGCCGCTGCCATTTCACGGGCCTCCGAAGCTGGTTTGCGAAGGATGGTCAGGGCCAGTCTGGTGGCGGTTTTAGCGCCGATTCCTGGCAGTGACGAGAAGCTTCGGACCAAACGTTCGAGGGCCGGGGGGATAACCTGAATTTCACCCATGCCGATTAAAACATATTGGTGAGGCCGGGAATCTGGACTCCGCCGGCCAGGCCGGCCATTTCTGCTTTGGCCAGGTCCCGGGCCTTGCGCAGGGCGTCGTTGACCGCGCCGCTGACCAGATCCTGCAGCAGTTCTTTTTCGGCTGCATCGATTACCTCGTCCTCGATTGAAATGGAAATGATTTCTCCTTTTCCGGTGGCCTGAACCGTCACCATGCCGCCGCCGGCACTGCCAGTCACGGTTTTGGAGGCAAGCTCTTCCTGGACACGGTTCATTTTCTCCTGCATCTCACGAGCCTGCTGCATGATCGAAGTAAAATCCATGGGGTGTTCCTGGGGTCTGTTTGTTGAAGTGTGTGTTATTTGTTGGGTTCGGATATGCGAATATCGCCGACCCGGCCATTGAAAATTTCCTCAGCCATGCGCACCACCTGGTGATTGGCGAGTTGCTGGCGCCGCCGCTTAGGCTCCTCGGAATTCTGCACGCCGCGGCCGTTGCTGTTGTCGGGACTGATGATCCGGATGCTGAGGTCCTGCTGAAAGAAATCGAGCACGTACTCGGTCAAAATCTGTCTGTTTTCCTTCGAGCGCAGAACGAAACAATCGCTGGGATCATCGAATTCGAGCAGCAGCTCCTTGTTTTCCTCTTTGATCGACACTGTCTGCTGAAGACTCTGCGCCATCCACTCTTTTTCACCCTTTAAAAAGGCAATGAAATCCAGCCAATCCTTTCTGACGTCGCGCCGCGGATGGGGCTGCGTCTCAATGTTGTCATCCTTATCCTCGGATTGACCAGCGGGTTCCAGAGTAAAGGTCGGCTTCGGTGGAGGTGACTCCGGCTGAGTC
>JARRLH010000149.1:0-9321 GCA_037387205.1 Desulfofustis sp. | reverse complement strand
TTCGTCCTGATGGAATATGGCACCGGTGCAGTTATGGCGGTTCCTGCTCATGATCAGAGAGACTTTGAATTTGCCCGGACATATGATCTTGCTATAAAACCAGTGGTCATTCCCGAGGGAACAACGCTTGATCCCGAGATGATGCAGGAGGCTTCGACCATTCCCGGAACGCTGGTCAACTCGGGGCAGTTTTCCGGCCTTGATTCCATCGACGCCCAGTCCAAGATAATCGACTTTGCCGGGAAGCAGGGATTCGGGGCCCCTCTCACTACCTACCGTCTGCGTGACTGGGGTATTTCCCGGCAGCGTTACTGGGGCGCACCGATACCGATGGTTCACTGTCAGGACTGTGGGGTGGTGCCCGTTCCCCTAGAACAGCTGCCGGTGCTGCTCCCCGAAGACCCAGACACCAGCAGTGATGAATGCCGGCCGTTGAGCCAGCGCCCAGATTTTGTCAGTACTGTCTGTCCAGCCTGCAGTAAAGAGGCCCGCAGGGAAACCGATACCATGGATACCTTCGTCGAATCGTCCTGGTATTTCGCCAGGTTCGCTTGTCCCGACAGTGACGATGCGCCTCTTGATCGAGATAAATCTGCTTACTGGCTGCCGGTTGATCAATACATAGGGGGGGTTGAGCATGCCATTCTACACCTCCTCTATTCCCGATTTTTCACCAAGGTGCTCCGTGATCTTGGCTATCTCTCCATCGCTGAACCGTTCACCAATCTCCTGACCCAGGGGATGGTCATAAAAGATGGGGCAAAAATGTCCAAGTCGAAGGGAAATGTCGTCGATCCGGATCAATTGATCCGCCAATCCGGGGCCGAGACCGTGAGGCTTTTCAGTCTCTTTGCGGCTCCACCCGAACGAGATCTGGAATGGAATGCCCAGGGCGTTGAGGGGGCCAGCAGATTTCTGAATCGCGTGTATCGCCTGGTAAAAGAATTCAGCAATCCTGATGTTGTTGACCCTGAACCATCCCCCTCGGAGGATGCCGCCCTGCAGCGTAAGCTCCATCAGACGATAAAAAAGGTAACCTACGACATAGAGGACGATTTTCACTTCAATACGGCCATCAGTGCGGTCATGGAACTTTTCAACACGCTCAGTTCCAGTCTCGGATCAGCAACCAGGCCTGGCGCAGCAGCCGACACCGTCAGCGGGTCGATTCGTACCATGCTGCTGCTGCTTTATCCCATGGTTCCCCATTTCAGTTCAGAACTATGGCAGATGATGGGCTTTGCAGACACACCCGAAGAGCAGGTCTGGCCGACCTATGACGATGAGAAGGCCAAAGAAGAACTGCTTACCATCGTTTTGCAGGTGAACGGCAAGGTACGCTCCAGAATTGAGGTCAACGCAGATGTGCAGGATCAGCACCTGCAGGAACTGGCTCTGTCCGACGAGAAGGTGCTTCGCTTTGTCGATGAGAAGAGGGTTAAAAAGGTTATTGTCGTTAAGAAGAAACTTGTTAATATTGTCGTTTGATACTAGGGTGCACTGGGAAAGGCAGATTGGTGGATAGTGTAAAATACAAATAAGGAGTTACGGTTTGAAACTTTTTATTCGCTGGAGTTTGCTCAGTATTGCTGTTGCTGTTTTTCTCTCTGGGTGCGGGTATCGTAATCCCTATGTGTATTCGGGCCCGGACAAATCCATTTACGTAACGACCTGGAAGAACAGAACCAGCGACCTGCAGCTTGATGCCAAGATCTACCAGGAACTGCTCAAATGGTTCCAGAAATCGAGGTCATTAAAGATCACCAAGAGCAAGGAAGGAGCCGATTTCATTCTGGCCGGTGAAATCATTTCCGTGGATATTCCCAGTCTCGCCTTTGATGGAACCAATACGGCTTCCGATGTAAGACTCACTCTCAAGGTGCGCTACATTTTCAAGGACCTTACCACTGAGAGCGTGCTAATCGAGATGCCGTCTCAGGACTGGCAGCAGAGTTACACGATCACGGCTGACGCTGCCGAAACTAGAGATAACGCCAACGAGGCCCAGGACAAGGTCATTTCTGTTCTCCAGCCATCACCCGCATGTTATGCTGTCCATCGGTTCCGTCACCTTGAGCAGTCCCCTGGTTCTTGCTCCCCTGGCCGGTTACGGCGATCTGCCGTTTCGCATCCTCTGCCGGCGGTTCGGGGCGGGCCTCTGCGTCTCCGAAATGATCAGTTCCCACGGCCTGGCCTACGGACAGCCCAAGACTGTGTCGATGCTGGTCAGTTGCAGCGAAGAACGACCGGTTTCATTCCAGCTCTTTGGCGCTGATCCCTCGATTATGGGCGAGGCAGCAGCCATCCTTGCTTCTCATGAGCCCGATCTGATCGACATCAACATGGGCTGCCCGGTCAAAAAAGTCACCAAAAGAGGCGCCGGGGCAGCGCTTATGACCGATATCGGCCTGGCTGAGAAAATTGTCAGGGCGGTGGTAGACAACAGCACCTGCCCGGTTACGGTAAAACTCCGCTCGGGACCGGACAACAACAATATCTGCGCGCCTGAGTTCTCCCGAATGGCTGAGGCTAACGGGGCGGCGGCGGTTGCCGTGCACGGCAGAACCTGGAAACAGGGGTTCTCAGGCGAAGCTGATTGGCAGATCATCGAAATGGTCCGGAAAGGCGTGACCATTCCGGTGCTCGGAAATGGGGATGTGCGGAATTACACCGACGCCAGGTCACGGCTCCGGCAACATGGCTGTGACGGAGTCCTGATTGGCAGAGCGGCGATAGGCAACCCCTGGATATTTTCAGAAGACGGCAGGCCCGGGAGTCTGAGCGCGGTCGCCGGGGTCGTGCGCCAACATCTGGCGCTCACCGACAACCATTTTAATGAGCCCGACCGCTGTCTCGGCTCGATCAAGAATCACCTGGGAAAATATTTCAAAGGCTTTCCAGGCAGCTCCAAAGTACGAAAAGAAATCTATCAGCAGCCTGATTTCAATTCCCTGAAGTCCTGCCTGCATCTCATCAGCTGAAAATTGTCTTGCCGCACCCTCTGATTTTTCACCGATCTGCGCTGCTCCCAGTCGTCCACGCAGGGGGGAAATGAGTTCCTTTTCTTATCTCAGAATCGTCAGGCTAGAGCATGTTTTCGGGGTCGATATCGACTGTCATCCTGGTCTTGGCTGGCGCTTGGAAGGTGGTGGAAATCCAGTCCACCAGACCGTGGAGCGGCTGAAGCTTGGTCGCTTTAAGCATAATCTGCCAACGGTACCGGTCCCGCAGTCTTTCCAGCGGAGCCGGGGCTGGGCCGTGTATGGACAATGCCTGGCCGTGGTCATGGGCCTGGCACCAGTTTCTGGCCAGTTCAGCCAGGCGGCGAGATGCTGATCTGGCGACCGCTTCCTGCTGATCTTCCAGGATGATGAAAACCAGCCTGCAATAGGGGGGAAACCCTACCTCCTCTCTGATGCCCAGTTCCCGCTTCACCAAGCCCTCGTAGTCGTTGCCGGCCGCCAGCGAGACCGCGTAATGGTCGGGCTGGAGGGTCTGAATGATCACCTTGCCCTTGATTTCACCGCGCCCAGCCCGTCCCGTGACTTGGGTAATCAGTTGATACGTTTTCTCAGCCGCCCTGAAATCGGGAAAGCCCAGGCCGCTGTCTGCCAAGACAATACCGACCAGACTCACACCAGGAAAATGGAGCCCCTTGGCGATGATCTGGGTTCCCACCAGGATATCGATTTTCTTTTCCCGCATGGACTTGAGGATTTGCATTGACCTCCTGCGGTCAGCGGCAACGTCCGAATCGAGCCTCGCGATAGCGGCTTCCGGAAGTAATTTCCTGGCCTCGTCCACCACTCTCTCGGTACCAAAGCCGATGGGATGCATAGCGCTCGACCCGCACCCCTGACAGACCACAGCACCGGCCAGGCTGAAACCGCAATAGTGGCAGAGCAGAAGGTTTTTCTGCTGGTGCCGGTTGAGACTTTCCTGGCAATGACTGCACTCCACCACTGAACCGCAGTCCCTGCAAATGACTGAAGTTGAGAAACCTCTGCGATTGAGCAAAAGAATAGCTTGGCTCGATTGCGCAAAAGTTTCCCGCAACCCCCGTTGCAGCTCAGGGTGAAACAATCCACCCCCCTTTTTGCCGGGAAGCGTTTTCAGATCAACCAGCTGAGACTCCGGAAGTTCTCTCTCGCCGATACGTTTCGTCATCTGCAGGAGCTTGTACTTCGAAGTGCGACTATGATAATGACTGACAATCGAAGGGGTAGCGGAACCGAGAATTATTGCGCAGCCTGACGCTTGGGCCCGGACCAGGGCAAGGTCCCTGCCGTTGTAGCGCAGACCATCTTCTTGTTTGAAGCTGGAGTCATGTTCTTCGTCGACAATGATCAGGCCGATTTTTTCTAATGGCGCGAATACCGCAGAGCGGGCACCAATAACTATGGTCGCCTCCTGGTTGAGGATACGACACCACTCATCGAATCGTTCCCCGGGACTGAGTCCTGAATGCAGCAGGGCCACACACCCCTTGAACCGGGAAATAAAATGAGCCTCAATCTGGGTAGCCAGGGCAATCTCAGGCACCAGCACGAGTACGCTTCTGCCTCTGGCCAGGGCCTCCTCGGCAGCCACCAGGTAGACCTCGGTTTTTCCGCTTCCGGTCACTCCATGGAGAAGAAAGGGCTCATACGTGTGCTGCTCTATTGATTTACGAACGGTGTCTATGACACCCTTTTGCTCGTCACTCAGTGTTTCCGGTCTGGGATAGTGGGGCAGAAGGTCGCCTAACGGACTCCTGTATACTCGCCTGTGTACTTTTATTACCAGGCCTTCATCCGCCAGTTTGTTAAGCACTTTTGTCCCGTAGGGATAGCTCGCCCCCAATTCTCTGCGCGGCACCATTTCCCCCGAGCGGTCCCCCTGCATCCGGCCAAGCAGTTGTACTGTCTTGATTTCTGCCTCGGTGAAACTTCTCCCTGCGGCAGCTCTGCACAACTTCGCTAACTGTTCAGAATCTTCACATTCTTCGACGCAGCGTGTTAATTCTTCCTGCAGGGCGAAGCAGATTTCCTTCTTGGCCTGCACCCGGTCCCTCTCGACAGTGTTGTGCAGGGCAGCTATTCCCATGCTGACAAGCCTCTCCAGATCTGCTCGTTGCTGCTTGTCTGACAATACGTTCCTGCTTGCAGCGCTGCTCAGAACACCAGACTCAGACAATCTGGCAACCCACGACGTATCCCCCTCTCCATTTAAAAGACCGGCCGGGTCACTGTCGCGCCCTTTTTCTGTCAGGCTGATTATTTTTTGAGGTGCTGCAGTCAACCCTCCCGGCAAGGCGGTCTTTATCACCAGGCCAAGGGGATAATGGTAATAATCGGCGACCCATTTGAAAAATGTTACCTGTTCCGCCAGGAAATAGGGCGCTTCACCAATGATCTCCACAATTGGCTTGATCTTGAAGTCTCCCCCTGCAGCCTCGCTTCTGCCCAGAACATAACCGGTCAAAGAACGGCGGCCGAATGGAACAAGAACCCTTCTTCCTATGAAGTCGGCCTCGTTGTGGAGAAGATTCTGCCCGTCCGCCGAATAGGTATAGGTTTGCCTCACCGGTGCGGTTACGGCAACCTCAAGCAGCATCATAGTGCAGCGGCAACGTCCTTGAGATGAGCCTTGAAAGGCTCTCCGAGTTCATCATGACGAAGTGCATAGGCGATAATTGCCTGGAGATAGCCAAACTTGTCACCGGCATCGAACCTGGTTCCTTCGAATTCATAGGCATACATCTTTCTTTTCTTGGACAGGGCCAGCAGGGCATCGGTGAGTTGTATCTCGCCACCGTGACCGGGGGTGGTGCTGCTGAGCATGTCGAAAATTTCAGGCATGAGGATGTAGCGGCCAATGATGGCCAGATCGCTGTCGGTGGTGCCGGGTGCAGGTTTCTCCACCATCCTCTTCACCTGGTGGGTCCGCTCTCTGTCGTTGTCAAGGCCTTCAACGATTCCGTATTGATACGTCTGCTCTGGTGGAACACGTTGCACCGCGACAATCGACTCACCCACCTCGCGATAGAGTTCGAGCATTTGCCAGGCGCAGGGAACATCGCTGTAGACCAGGTCATCACCAAGGCAGACCATGAAAGGTTCCTGGCCGACAATGTGCCGTGCGGTCCAGATAGCATGACCGAGTCCGAGCGGTTTTTTCTGACGCACCGAAACAATATCGATGAGATTTGAAATCATGTCCAGTTCCTTGCCGAGCAAGATCTTGTTCTTTTCCTTGAGGACATGATCCAGTTCGTAGTTGTAGTCGAAATGGTTCTCGATCGCCGATTTGCCCTCACTGGTGACGAAAATGATCTGTTCGATTCCAGAGGCGACAACCTCCTCGACGATATATTGAATTGTCGGTCGGTCGACAATGGTGAGCATCTCTTTGGGTATGGCCTTGGTAGCCGGTAAAAATCGGGTGCCGAGACCGGCAACTGGAATGACCGCCTTGCGAACGTCCATGATAAACCCCTTTACTTGCAATATCAGAAATGTAATTTCTATGGTATAAACGATTTCTCATCTGTCTGAGAGTTACCACAAAACATTGTAGTCAGACAACTTTTTCATGCACTTTTTTTACCCTCCGTCGCTGTCGATCACCGACTGTCTCGAGCAACTGAGAGAATTGATTTCTGCCCATCAGATAGTCATCGTAGCCGGTGAAACCGGATCCGGTAAGACCACCCAATTGCCTAAATTGTGCCTTGAACTGTTCCATGACTCGAAAGGCTGGATAGGCTGTACCCAGCCCCGCAGGATTGCGGCCACCAGTGTTTCCGAGCGGGTCGCGGAAGAGCTTGGAGAATATCGAAAACTGGTGGGCAGCAAGATCAGGTTTCGGGACAGAACCACAACTGCCACCAGAATCAAGTTCATGACCGACGGGGTGCTCCTGGCAGAGCTCAAAAACGATCCGTTGCTCAGAAAATATCGGGTTGTGATTGTCGACGAGGCCCACGAGCGAAATCTCAATATTGATTTTCTGCTGGGGTACTTCCATACGCTTGTCGCCAAAAGAAAAGATCTCAAACTCATTATAACTTCGGCGACCATTGACACCGAGGCCTTTTCCAGTCACTTTCACCGGGCACCCGTGGTTACCATCGAGGGTCGGACATACCCGGTCGAGATCACCTATTCTCCCCCGCCGGGCGACGAAAATGAAATCTCCTACCTGGAGCACTGTATCGATGTTACCGCGGAAATCTGCGCCACCAGGCCCCCTGGCGATATCCTGCTGTTTCTGCCCACCGAAAAAGATATCAGGTCCTGCACCGAGATTCTCAAAGGCAGGGTTAAGACCCATTCGATACTGCCGCTCTTCGGCAGGTTGCAGGCCAAAGATCAAAGGTTGATCTTCAAGCCCCACAAGAAGCCCAAGATAGTGGTCGCCACAAATGTCGCCGAAACCTCTGTAACCGTTCCGGGTATACGCTATGTAGTCGATACGGGGCTGGCCAGGATAGGCACCTACCACGCCCGCTCGAGGACCATGAGGCTGCCCATCGCCAAAATATCGCAGGCCAGCTGCAATCAGCGCTCCGGCCGAAGCGGCAGAGTCGGGCCGGGTACTTGTGTGAGGCTTTTCAGCGAGGATGATTTTGACGGCAGAGAACCGTTTACCATCCCCGAGATTCAACGCTCCAACCTCGCCGAAGTAATTCTCCAGATGGTGACCCTGAATCTTGGCGACCCGCGCCTCTTTCCCTTTCTCGACCCACCCCGCCGGGGGGCAATTTCCGAAGGGTTTCGAACGCTCAAAGAACTCGGGGCTCTGGACTCGGAACACCGGCTCACTTCCTACGGCGGAATCATGTCTTCGATGCCCATCGACCCGGTTATCTCACGCATCATCATAGAAGCAAACAAGTTTGACTGCCTGGCCGAAATTATCGTCATTGCGGCCGCCCTGGCCATCCAGGATCCGCGGATGCGCCCGGCGGAGAGTGAGCACCAGGCCGACGAAGCCCACCGCCGGTTTGCCGACCCAAATTCTGATTTCATGGCACTTCTCAACATCTGGAACGGCTATCATAAGGATAATCGTGGATTTTCCTGGTCGGCTCTGAAAAAATTCTGCCTGCACAACTATCTCTCATTCCAGCGCATGAGAGAATGGCTCGACTTGCACGAGCAACTCCACAGGATTGTCAGCAGACGCAGAAAGTTCCGCTTCAACAGGGAACCAGGCTCCTATGAAAATATCCACCGTTCCTTATTGGCCGGTTTATTCAGGCAGTGTGGAAGAAAAAAGAAAGGAAGCCTCTATCAGGGTCTCTCCAATCGTGAATTCAATATTTTTCCGGGCAGTTATCTCCATGCCAAAAGCGGCGAGTGGATCATCGGCGGCTCCTTCATAGAGACCTCCCGGCTATTTGCCCTGTCGGCCGCCAACATAGAGGTTGACTGGCTTGAAAAAAGCTGTACGAAACTGTGCAGTTACTCATGGTCCAATGTTCGTTACCATAAAAAATCTGGACGGGTGATGGCCGATGAAACCGTGGCTCTGCGCGGTCTGATTCTGGCCGCCTCCCGGATAGTCAATTACCCGAAACGCAACGAAAAAAATATTCCCTCCGCACGCCAGGTTTTCATAAGGGAGGCGCTGGTTGACCACCAGTTATCGGGCCGTTTCGGCTTTTTTTCGAAGAATTTGGCAACAATCAAAAAATGGCAGGAAAGCGAACATAAACTGCGCAGAAAAGACATTGTTATCGATGACGAGGCGATATTTGACTTTTATGCCAGGCGGCTGCCTGAGAATGTCTTCGACCGCTCTACCCTGAAGAGCCATGTCAAGCACCACGGCGACAGCCATTTATGCATGACCGAAAAAGATATTCTGCTGCGTCTGCCGGAAGATAAGGATCTGCTTGACTTTCCACCGCATTTGCCCGCCCCGCATGAGCAGATAGCCCTGCGCTATCGCTTCGAACCCGGCACCCCTGATGACGGGGTTACCGCCTTGGTGCCCGAGCATCTCGTCGACCGCACCCCACCGGAACTGTTCGACTGGCTGGTACCTGGGCTGATCGTGGAAAAAACCACCTACCTGATAAAAGGGCTGCCGAAACGTCTCAGGAAGCGGCTCATTCCAGTCAACGATACTGTCGCCCTGCTGCTTGACTCCCTTGACATGTATCAAGGCAATTACCTGCAGAAGCTGTCGACGGCGATTCTCAGCCGCTACAAAATCAATATCCACCGAGCGGACTGGCCCCGGACTCTGCCCCCTCATTTGACCATGCACTTCCAGATCGTTGATCAATCTGGCACAGCGCTAATGCAGGGAAATGATTTCGCCACCCTGCTC
>JARRLH010000148.1:0-16286 GCA_037387205.1 Desulfofustis sp. | reverse complement strand
GCGCAGCGGGTTGATTGCCAACCAGGCTTCGGTGACAAAACCGGCTGGAGTAATCATGGCTCCGACCAGCAACTCGATAAAGGTCGGAACGGAACGAATCGGTAAAGCCCTGGCAAGAAATGTGATACTGTCAAGCAGGGTTTTGGGGATAGTGGAGTATCCCTTGTTGCCCATAGCGGCCTCCGGAAGATGTGATTGGTCTTATCTTCCAGAGACCGCGCTTTCTCAGC
The DNA here is from genome assembly GCA_037387205.1 of Desulfofustis sp. Taxonomy (GTDB): domain Bacteria; phylum Desulfobacterota; class Desulfobulbia; order Desulfobulbales; family Desulfocapsaceae; genus JABDQA01. Next base: position 16,056 of record JARRLH010000148.1, on the reverse strand, counting down.
ATACTCTGCTGAGAAAGCGCGGCTGTCGCCGATTCGTTGTTATGTCAATAGTTTTTAACGTTTTTCCTGTTTTTTTCGCCAATTTCTCGCTTTTTTGTGCGAAGTGCTGGCACTGAAACTCTAAACTCCAATTACAAACAAGAAAAATCTAAACTTGCCGTAAGGCAGAGACGGAAAGCTAATGTTCTTAGCAGATACACCAAGGGAATGGTTTTGTTGTGAGATAGGTGCAATTGAGAGAGCGAACGGTCCCTAATCAAAATCGCCTAGTTGCCGTTTGAAAGTGAACTCGGCTGGATCAACAACCAAAGTGTTCCAAGCTCCTTCAATATTAGGCAAAGTCCTCATAAGCATAAATCGTATCAGACAAATCTTGATGAATCCAGTAGTAAGGTTGACCGCAAAGGAATCGTTAAGTTGAGAAACTATTCCTGTGAACCCACCGCACAGCAATAGTGCCGTCAGGTTATCCTTGGTCCGGATAAGGTAAGGCAGGAGCCATTTTCGTCCGCTCGCACCTTAACAGACATAATGTCCGACAGATAATGAATCATCCCCACCCCCTGTTAAGATTGATTGTCACCGCACGTGACATTAATTCTACAACAAGGAGGAAAGTCATGGGGAAGAATCTGCACACTAAATTTGTCGGCATGGATGTTCATCAAAAATCAATTTCTATCGCGCTCGCTGATGATGGTCCTGATGGAGAAGTGAGACTTTATGGGACGATCAACAACACACCAGAGGCCATCGACAAGCTAATCAGAACGCTTGTCTCTACTGGTGCTGAACTGCATTTTGTCTACGAAGCTGGACCCTGTGGTTTTGGACTCTATCGTCATCTCACCGGCAACGGGTTTGACTGCATCGTCGCGGCACCATCTATGATTCCAAAGAAGAGCGGAGTCCGGATTAAAAATGACAGCCGCGATGCACTCGCTCTTGCTCGGCTGCTCAGAGCAGGAGAACTCAGCCCCATTTATGTGCCTGATGCAGAAGATGAAGCGATACGTGATGTAACCAGGGCGCGAAATGATGCGAGAATTGCGGAACGAAAAGCGAAACAGCGTTTACACAGTTTCCTGTTGCGACATGACTGTATTTATACGGGCAAAACGAAATGGATTAAATCCCACTTTAATTGGCTGGCCCAACTGAAAATGAACCATCCTGCCCAGCAGGTTGCGTTTCAAGAATACATCGAGGCGGTAAACGAATGCAGTGAAAGGATCGCCAGGCTCGACGAACAGATAGCAAAAGCCGCTGATGAATGGCGCTGGGCTTCTACCGTGAAAGCCCTTCAGGCGCTGCGGGGAGTATCACTTCTTACCGCGGTGAACATGGTAGCAGAGATCGGAGATTTCAACCGTTTTCACAACCCCAAGAAGTTGATGGCGTACCTCGGACTTGTGCCCTCGGAACACTCCAGTGGTGGTCGGATCAGAAGGGGCACCACTACCAAGACCGGTAATTCTCATGCCAGAAGAATATGCGTGGAGAGTGCGTGGTCATATCGTTATCAGGCCAGAGTCGCCCAATTACAACGCAAGCGCCATGAAGGCCTTCCAAAAGATATTGTGCAGATCGCCTGGAAGGCGCAACTACGGTTATGCACTCGATATAGAAGGCTTAAAGCACGCGGAAAAGCAACTCAGGTAGTGGTGGTCGCTATTGCGCGTGAACTGGTCGCCTTTATGTGGGACATTGCCCGTCGCATTCCTGCCGGTGCATAAAAATAGAACACAACGAAGGAGGTACGTCACACAATCACTATATCGTCTTCATGAGATGGGCAGAGGCGCTGTCTCGGTATGGAGAATCCTCGTTCTTCCTGGTGAATGCACCTGTAAACTTCAGATCACAGAGAGAGGCAGCTCCACGACGAAGCTTTGTCTGGCGGTACCCAACCCGCGAATATCAGGCGCTCAACCGTCGTTATAAGGCTCCGCCTCTCTCATCTCATGAAACGTTAAAAGGCCTGCTGAAAAACAGGAAATGGGATGGTATGTTCAACTTGACTCTGTCGGACATATCGGGAAGAAGCTACAAAATTAGACAGTTTGAGAGTTAGAGACCTTCAATTTGGCAATCTAAAGCTAAACTTCTCAAAGAAGATCTCGTCTGATACAATCGAATTGATTCCTGACTTCCCCATCAGCCAAGATTGCTGATCGATACACATTTCCCTTTTGTGGAATCTTGAAATTGATCAGGCAACGACTAATTAAGGTAAACAGATGAGCGATATCATCCTGTCACTGGCCCCTACCGGCCCGTTTGGTAAAGCACATAACAACCCGACCACCCTTGATGAACTAATAACCACCGCCATCGAATGCTATGTAGCGGGAGCTTCAGTCATTCACTTGCACGCCAGAGATGAGGCAGGTAATTTGACGACTGACATGACGCTTCTTGAAGAAACATTTGTGGGGATCATACAGAATACTGAGATGCTGATTGAAGCCAGTACCGGTGGCTTGTCCGATTTTACCATTGAAGAACGGGGATTGCCTACAACCGTGCCCGGTGCAGCGATGGGGTCCCTGAATTTGGGAAGTCTCAATTTTGGTGATCAAGTTTATAGAAACACTCCTCCTGCGGTCGATTTTTGGATTGATCAAATGGCACCCTTCTCGGTCAAGCCTTCACTGGAGATTTTCGACACCGGCCATCTGGCTTTTGCACGATCCTTAATAGATCAAGGAAGGCTGACTCCCCCTTACAATTTTTCATTCATTTTCAATGTCAAATGGGGAATGATGTTCTCTGAGGGTTTGCTGAGATATCTCATTTCTCAGCTGCCATCGCAATCGAACTGGGGTGTTATTATCATCGGCTCGGAAAATTTCAATGACCACATCAGAGCAGCAGGCTGTGGGGCAGACATGATCAGGGTTGGTTTTGAAGATTCAAATCTGATCAATGGAAAAACGGTATCATCCAATGTTGAACTAGTATCGACGTTGAAGGTCCTGTTGGAAAAACAAGGGTGCAGGATAATTCAGGGGGCACCGGCGAAAAATAAACTTCTGACTGCATAAACTAAAACCTGGTGATACAGGAAGAGGTACACAGGAAGAACCCATAAATCTAACGTCAGTCTGAGATTTCAGGCTGCCATAGAAACTCTCAACCGCATCATACCACCACAGCGTTCCGTTTATTTGTTAGGAGACATGGCTATAGTTTCACTCTGACCTTCACCTCACGCCTCATGGCTGTATCTTAAAGCGACGTCCTGTCGCACAAATGAAGGAGGGTGATACTATGGTCAAACAGATAAAATCCATTACGTCAATTGTGTTGGGGCTATTCGTTGCACTTCTCTTAACTTTCACAATAGGAGCAGTTACGGGATGTGGTCCAGGAACGGCTGGTTATGACTGGCACAGCGGGGAAATGGAAATAGAAAGAGCTCCAGCAAATCAGTAAAACAATTCAAGCACTACTTTGATCTGACAGTTACGATGTTCAGGGACGTATCTGTCAGATCAGCAATAAATTGAAATCAATGATTCTTCTAATTTTCAAGCAGTTAACAAGGTGAGTTTCTCCACTTAATCATAGTGAGGTGGGATATGAAACGCAACTTGGCCCCCTATCTTTTTCTTAAATGTACATTGATACTGTGCGGGTGCGCATCTAATCCAAATACCATAAGCTCAAACGACAATAGAAATGGTCGACTATTTCTTGCGGAGGGTGAAATGGTTTGCCAAGAGGTCACGACAAATAGGATGTGGCAGTTCAGAAAGGAGGGACCATTTTCCTCGTTGGATGAAGCAGATCGCTATGTGGCTGAGTTGAATCTTGATGGTTATGATGATTGGCGATTGCCAACCAAATCGGAATTATTTGACCTGTTCTACATACACTATTGGAAAAACGACGGTACCTGTATGATGAATTATAAAGGTGAGTTTTGGATGGTTTCTAAAAACCATGAGCCATCCTTGGGTCATTGGGAAGATGATCTTTTATGTGGCCCAGAGTTCAAGTTTGTAGAATCAATCAAGCAAGATGGTTTTGTGAGAGCTGTACGCCCATAATACTATTTTAGCCTGCTTAGCTTAGATTCCCCAAGTCTGGGCGTTCTGCCCAATCAAACTGAGGATATACAGGATGAACCTCCTCTTGACCATTTTATTGATCAAGAAAGATTAGCAAAGGTCATCCACATTTCTTAGTGTTTAATTCGCAGCTTTAAACGAGGCTGATTGCTCAGTCAATGATCCGATCCACAATACCTTTGAGATCAAAATTGAGGGAAGATAAGTATGCTTAGGATAATGATGTATTCTTTGGTTTGCATGATGCTGGTGCTTGGAACATCGATTCCAACCTTAGGGAGTCAATTTGCTGATGTTATTTATCACGGCGGGAACATAATCACTATCAACGACGCGCTACCGTTTGCCGAGGCCGTGGCGGTCCAAGACGGTAAGATTCTGGCCGTCGGCACCAATGATAAAGCCCTTGACTTTAAAGGAGAGGAGACCACCTTGATCGATCTTGGCGGCAGCACGATGCTTCCAGGTTTCGTCGACGCTCACGGCCATGTGATGGGTGGGGGATTACAGGCGCTATCGGCCAATCTGCTCGCCCCTCCAGATGGTAACGTTAAGGATATTTCATCCTTGCAGGATACCCTACGTAAATGGATGGAAGCCAATTCTGGGATTGTAGAGAGGATCAAACTTGTGGTGGGTTTTGGTTATGATAACGCACAACTCACCGAATTGCGCCATCCCGTGCGCCAAGAGTTAGATGAGGTTTCTGAGAATGTACCGATAGTTCTCGTGCATCAGTCTGGCCATATAATTTCGGTTAACTCTAAGGCCCTTGAGATAGGCGAAATAACAGCGCAAACGTCAAATCCAACGGGAGGAGTCATCCTACGCGAGGATGATGGGAAAGAACCAAACGGTGTTTTGGAGGAAACGGCGGCATTCCCGCTTTTAATTAAGCTCCTATCACGAGTGGGAGCAGATGGCTCAAAGGTATTTCTGCAAGCCGGGACAGAGCTGTGGGCGCGATACGGCTATACCACCGCCCAAGATGGACGCTCGATGCCGAATGCCGTGGCTACCATGAAAGCTGTGGCAGGAGAAGGCGGGTTCAAGATTGATGTGGTGAGCTATCCAGATGTGCTTGTGGACCGTGATCTTATCAAGCGGGAATATAGTGCTTCTTACACCAACCGTTTCCGTGTCGGTGGGGCCAAGTTGACCATAGACGGTTCCCCCCAAGGTTTTACCGCCTGGCGTGATCGTCCTTACTACAATCCGGTTGGCAACTATCCACCAGGCTATGTCGGTTATCCAGCTGCAACTGCAGATCAGGTAGGAAATGCTATCGACTGGGCCTTTGCCAACAATATCCATATTATGACTCATGCCAATGGCGAGGCAGCTTCGGATCAATTGATAGCTTTCATTAGCGCAGCCAACAATAAGCATGGTAGAGGAGATCGACGCCCAGTGCTCATTCACGGCCAGTTTCTTAGAGAAGACCAAGTAGATTCATTGCAGAACCTCGGCATAATACCTGCTCTTTTTCCGATGCATACATTCTATTGGGGTGACTGGCACCGCGACCACACAGTTGGACCGGTTCTGGCTGACAATATCTCTCCGACCGGGTGGTGTGTAAAAAGAGGCATGAAGTTCACTACGCATCACGATGCGCCTGTTGCCTTTCCAGACTCAATGCGGGTTCTGGACGCTACCGTCACGCGTCGTTCGCGTAGCGGGGACATTATTGGGCCGGCCCAACGCGTGGATGTAATGACGGCCCTCAAAGCGATGACCATCTGGCCGGCATGGCAGCATTTCGAGGAGGATACGAAAGGTTCTATCGAGGTTGGAAAACTTGCCGACTTCGTAGTATTGGATCAGGACCCCACTTCCATCGATCCAGAGAATCTCGATCAGATAAAGGTAGTTGAAACCATCAAAGAAGGAACAACCATCTTCAGACTGTCGGATAATAAGAGAAATAGTACAGCTTTCACTCCGAATGAACGCAGCGCCAATGCGCTTACGCAAGCAATATTGCTTGCAACTGGTCCCTCAAGTCAAAACCACCGTCACGGTTTTAGTTGCGCCTGTGGTGCGTACAGTCGGATTACCAATCTTATGACCATAGGTGATGATAGCTCAGGTCTCCTTGAATTGTTAAATAACTGATTAGCTCGCTTATTAACGCTTACTAAAGAAATGGAAATGAGCTTAATGTTGCTCTAACTAATCTTCTAATTTTCGGATATTTCCAAACTGGAGACTAATAGAATAGGGTTATCAATAGTTGCACTCCAGCGTTACTTGCCCCTATTCAATAGCCTTGAATTGCCACTACTAACCTGAATTTTCGCCAACCGCCACATCGTTACGTTTATTTGTTAGGATTGGTGCCTATAATGTATTTTTACCATTTATCTCACTCTTCATTTGCACTTTAAAAGCGGCGTCTGTCGTACAACTACCGGAGGGATTGACATGAGAAAATGGATGATTGTCTTATTGGTCGCACTCTTCCCGACATTAGCGTTTGCGGAAACAACGAACTTCACCATTCTCGGTTACATTACTGAGTTAAAAGCGATGCCCTCAGCCATTGAGGGAGCCCCTACCTTGTTGATTTTAAAACGGCGTGGGGTGAAAACCGACGAAGGTGGTGAGAAAGCACTTTATCATATGGAGTGCGTAGCTTTTATGTACAAGGATCACACCGATGCCACTGGCGTCTCCCTCTACACCTACGACGACGGCTCCACTCAGGTTCTCAAATGGGATTACACAGGAAAGGATGAGAACGGCGATGGACTGAGCGAGGGAAAAGGGACGGGTAACTATATCTCCGGTACTGAACGATTTGAGGGCATGAAAGGTACAGCAGAGTTTGAAGCACAGTACCTTACGCCTTACGCCCCTGACAAAGGTACACTCGGCGATATGTTTGTTACAGGGGTATCTAATTATACCTTAGGGCAATAGCCGATTCCTATAAGCATGGGGGAAGTGTGGCAGAGTCAGATATGGCTCTGCCTTTTTATTATCGGTGCTATTAGCTGTTGGCAGGGAGGGCCAGAGAGTATCGGTTGTAGGTAATTTCATAGATACAGGAAGAGTCTTCAGGGGATTGCTGTCTACGAGAGTTATGGTTGATAGGAATTACCTTCTGACACTCATTGCTTTTTTATTCCGGTTGTGCATAGTTCGGCGGATCATAAGTTATTCGTTTCAAGCCTGATGGATATTGAGATAATATTTTTTTATATGTACCGTCTTTTTTCATTGCTTCAAGAGTATACTGCCATTCATTTACAATTTTATCGTCGGTATCTTTTGAAAATGCCAAATACACATATGACTTTTTAACTGTCAAAGTTTCTTCAATTTCATTAGGATCGATACCAGTATCATCGGCGGTTTTAAGAACAATATGGTCGGTGCTAATCCATAGGTCTATGCGCCCTAGCATCAGCATCTCCAAATTTCTCACGTTCGCATCTTTACCAAACAAGCTGCTGAGATTAGTGAATCCTAAACGCTTTAGTAACTTTTCCCCGTTCAAAGGTTCGTACCATTGAAAACAAAACTACATTAGGCCTATGTAGCACTTCATGATAACCTCTTTTCCATGGGACTATTTTTATAGTAAAATCCAAATTCAGCCGTCGCATAATTTCTCGTACTATATCCGTATTGAAACCCTTTATTTGTTCATTGCTGTCGAGATAATTGTTTTCACCTGAATTTTCCGTCAAAATGGTAAGATCATAGCAAAATGCCGTGCTGAATAAAACAGTGGTTAATGTTAGCGACAGCAAAGTACAACAAACTATAAGCTTACTCATTGTGAAATCCCCTTTGATAGAAACGGTCATTTCGTCCCTCCAATATCCATGATAAGGAAAAATGGCGTTTATCTTGCGGCAATATTGACTCTCTGAAAAGTACATTATAGAGAATCAACTTTTCACTTTTACTAAATGACCTACCTTTCCTATATTTTGTATATCCTATTTTGCATGTCCTCGAGCCTATTCTTTGCATAAGATTATGGCATCCCAGGAATAGGTTCCATCGGACCCCAAACCATCATCGGGCATTGTTAACAATATGTTGTGATTGCCTTTGTTTAATGTTCCTAGATGTAAATCATATGCTCCGAATATTCTCCCTTCATCACTTCCCAGCATCTCCGGCGTTACTCTATATTCATTGATATTATCAATAATGACTAAAGTATCTGAATCACCAGCTCTTGCTATTCGTAAAAACAATCCACTTTCCTCATCCAGTATCTTAAAATTTATCGAAATTTCTTTAACCGCATCCGAACTATCAGGAGAATTGGCACCATCAGGATGTATCAATCTTCGGGGAATCTTAGTTGGATCAACTATTCCATCAGCATCAAGTTCCAATTTATGAACTTTCCTAAAGTCCATCCCGAGAAATTCATTAGGGGATTTATTCAACTCGCCTATTGTGAAAATAGGGTTGCATGTAGGGAGTACATCAGATGCTCCATTAACATGCTTCGCATTTAACAAATGTATTGGAAATAAGAAGATTGCGCAGAGAAGAAACCCATATTTTAATTGCATTTGCCTTATCCTCCTTCATTGTGCGACAGGAAGTCGCTTTAGAATTTTATAAATGAAGCGCTAGAGATAAGGAGTGATTGAGTATATTATAGTTATCTTGCCTAACGGGTAAATGGAACGATGTGGCATGGGGTTGGAATGGAGATTGCTTATTGTCTGCTCAGATTATTTACGCATTCGGAATTTGTAGACTATTCCTGCGCAGTTATAATTTTTCCTGACTGACAGAACTGAGTTACGAAATAGAGATGTTTCTGAAGGGATGCAGGAAAAATCTATCCATTGCGAACATACTTTGAAACTTAGGATTATCTATAAATTTTTTGATTTATTGATATGACTTTTTCTGACATTACTAGGCAAGACTCTCCTAACACATTGTGGCGTTGATTAACGCTTTTCTCGAACGTAAACTTAAAAGAAGAAGTGACAACATAAGATAAAGCCAAACCTGTCGAGAGACGGGGACGGAAAGCTTCGGGTCTTATTAGATAGCCGGGTTGCCTTGAATCATGGTGATCCGGCCTTTTCATTTAAACATTTCAAAAAGGAGGTGAGTTTATGAGGAGTTTTACCCGTCTTGGTATTGTGCTAATTATAATTAGTTTAGCGTTGTGCGTTGCGGCGAATAGAGCTATGGCAGCAGACCAGGTAACCAAGTTTATCGGCAAAGCTCCAGGCATATGCCTCAGCACCCAGAGCGAAAATAAATGCCGGGTTAAATCTCACGAGCGGCTGACGCTGCAGCTACCCGAGGAGCGATTTATTGACAATATTGTTTTTATCGTCGACGACAGGTTCGGCGATGCGTCAAATGCCAAAGTCCATGTAGTGCTTGATGGGCGACAGATCGCCAAGGATGTCAGTGTCATGGAACAGGGTGGTGAACACATCTTTTCACCTGGCACTCGGGGGAGATTAGTTGAAATCGTTCCAGTAGGCGACGGCGAAGTTAATATCCTATGGTTGCGGGTTTATGGGTATTGAGGAAAGGCTTCGTATCAGCATTACCCAGAATTAGCCAACCGGTAGGTCTACAGGAATAGTCTATAAATGGTTTGATCCGTACAAACGGTAACTTGCCAATTGACATCTATTGAAACCATCCATAGCAGTATTCTTGCGAATCCTGAACAAGAAGTATGCCATTTCAAATAAAAATTCTGATCTATCCGATTACAAATGTCTTTATGATGATTCATTAGGAGGGAGCCATGAAAATAGGCAATCGAGTTAACGCATTTATCAGTTTAATCTTGGCATCATGCTTTGTCGTTCTGTTTCATACTGCTGCAAAAGGTTGTACCGGAATAACCCTGAAGGCTCAAAATGGAGCGATCGTATATGGTAGGACTCTTGAGTGGGGAACATTCGACCTTCTATCACGTCTATTAATAATACCCAGGGGGCAGAAATTCGTTGGGCGGAATCGATGTTCTCGAAAAACCAGTTTATGCTGATGCTATGAACGAAAAGGGCTTAGTTGCTGGACTATTTTATCATCCTGGTTTCGCAGAATACCTGGACTATGATCCCTCCATGGCTGATAGCTCAATGGGACCGACTGACGTTATGCAGTACATCCTGTCAAACTATGCGAGTGTCCCCGAGGTCAAGGAGAATATAGACAAAATACGAGTTGTTAATGTTGTTGAAGAGGCTCTCGGATTTCCGCCCCCCATTCATCTGCTGGTTTCAGATCCAACAGGAGAGCAAATCGTAATCGAGTGGGATAAGGGAAAAATAAAGGTATTTGACGCACCGCTTGGAGTTATTACCAATGCACCGACATATGACTGGCATATGACCAATCTTCGCAATTATGTGAACCTTTCGCCAGTAGCAATACCAGCTAAAAAAATTGAAGAACTGGATTTTGGCCCATTGGGTGGCGGAAGTGGTATGATAGGACTACCTGGTGATTTCACTCCGCCGTCAAGATTTATCAGAGCCGTAGCATTCACCCAGACATCAAGACTTACTGCTGATGGTCCCGAAACAATTTATGAGATTTTCAGAATTTTAGACAATTTCAATGTACCTCTGGGGGCAGCAGAAGGGAGTGGGGAAGAGAAAACAAAAGGTATGCGTAGCTCAACAATCTGGACGTCGGCCCATGATCTGTCAAATAAGGTAATGTACTATCACACCCAACATAGTCGTCAGGTACGCATGGTTGATGTCAGCAAAATAGACTTTGGCTCGCTCAAAGAGATTATGACATTTCCGCTTGATAAACAGAAATCCCAGGCTATCGTAGACAGAACCCCGTAGAAGTCTGTGTAGCCATATTTTTTTCTACTACTGACCTGCCGGCTCGGCTTTGGTCAGTTGGGACTTGCAACCGTTGCAGCTACGCACCCACTGGCTGGCAATAACCAATTTCTGTCCCGATTGGGACCCCCGAGGTTGTGGATTTATCTCGGCACGACAGGAACAAGGTAAATCGATCAATAATCTGCGGAACTAAACATTTCTGTATACAAGGTCCTTATTCTAATTGGTTTTCGCATAACTATCGATGGTGTCAACTACCCTCAGTGCGTAATAGAAAAACAATAGAATACATCGCAAATCAAAGTAGCCATTATGTAAGAAAGAGATTTTTAAATACTTTTTTGAAAAAATCCAGCATGGTGAAGTATCGCTCGATGATCGTTTCGTTGAGTGGCGTGTCGCCAAAGAGCTCAATGCCAGCCGTACACCGGTGAGAGAGGCGTTTCAAAGACTGGAGCATGAAGGTCTGTTCGAACGATTGCCGCAGGGCGGCATGCGCCTCAAACCGCTTACCCACCAGTCAATCAATCAGATATTCGGAATCAGAAGGATTCTCGAACCGTATGCCGCTCGGCTGGCCTGCGAAAACATTTCCCAGGAAGATATTCTCAGTTTGAAGCAGTTGAAGGCAGCAGCACTGGAAGTCATTTTTTCCGAGACCCTCGAAAGAGATATCAAGGTAAAAGAGCTGTTCAGGTTAAATACCAGGTTTCACGATATCATTTACCTGACAACGAAAAATCCGTATCTGATACAGATCATAACCAATCTAAAAAGCATGGTGCTTCAACTGCGTTCATTGGGCGTCAGGGAAGACAGTGCCTGGCAGAAGGCCTGGAATGAACACAGCATGCTGATCTCTTACTTCGAGTCGGGGGACGCGGAGAAAGCGGCCGTCCTCACCCGGGAACATGTCGACAACGCGAAATCTGACGTAATAGCACGTGCCGACGAATATGTCGTAGACTCCTGAGCGAGAGATGGACCCATCCAATCCGCCCTCACTGCTCGCTGCTTTTTCAGGATTCAACCAACGCTCTGCCTGCCTCACGATTACCGTAAACAAAAGCACTACCATAATCCGTCAAGTAACTGGGGCACACTCGGCTGGAATATTCCGTAAGCAGCTGTCATCTTTACCATTATTTGTTTCGTGTTAACACATTCCTGATCCGGGCTCACCTGAGGCAGCACCGCTACCTCTCTGTCCCTGGTTGCGGAAACCGGAATAGTGTTGACACATACTCCACACCCTGTAGTATACCGGTATACCAGTGTACTACTGCAAAGAAACTGTATGATAGCAACAGCGACCTCCTGAAGTGAAGCTACTGCTGAATACTCGGCTGTAACGTGCTGGATTCATATTAAAATTCACCAATGAGATAGGGAAATCTCATGCTTATCGATCAGGAAAAATGCATCGGCTGCAGGCAGTGCATCCCCTATTGCACGGCCCATGCGATATTGTTTCAGGATAAAAGGGCATACATCGACCTCAATGAATGTGTCGAATGCAGCGTCTGTCTACGAGTCGCTGTCTGTCCCGAGGATGCAATCTTTCAACAGGACCTTGTCTGGCCGCGCTCGGTGCGCGCCGTCTACAGTGATCCGCTGAACGTACACAAAGAGACCGGTCTTGCCGGCAGAGGCACAGAGGAAATCAAGACCAATGATGTCACCGGCAGATTCAGGCCCGGTGAAATCGGTGTTGCAATCGAAGTGGGCAGGCCGGGGGTATCCGCCCGGCTGCATGAACTGGAGAAGATGTCCATTGCCCTGGCGGAATTGGAATGCGTAACTTTTGAACCAAAAAATCCGTTAACGGGATTGATCGACTTGAAAACGGGCAGACTTCCCGCTGAAATTCTCAATGAGAAGGTGCTGTCGGCGATCATCGAGATAGCGGTTTCCAAAGAGAAATTTCTAGAGGTCATTCAGACGATCAAGAAGACCGCCGAGACCATGGATACCGTAATAAGCGTGGATGTTGCCAGCCGCCCCGGCGAGGACGGGAGATGGGAAGGTGAATCGCTGCTGTCGAGCGCCGGCATCTATTACCGCCCCAACGCCAAAATAAATACAGGACTTGGAAAGCCCTTAATTCCATAGAAGGAGATTTATCGTTGACACACACACTTCACCGCCAGGGTCATGAAGAGTCACTGGCCGGCGACTACACGATCCTGGCTATGCCGTCAAGCGGTTTGAATTCTGAAGGATCGCTTGAGAAGTTGTCGAAAGCACTCGATATTTTCCTCAAGTACGACCCGGTGAACATCGGGGATTCCAAAGGAGGGAGCAGGTTTTCACTGGGAAGCGACGAATCGGTCAAGAAGATTCTGGTGGATAACGAACTCGTCCATGCGGTCTATCGCACCAAGGAGCAACTGGCAAATGTACTGGTAGCCCTGCGCGAAGCCGATCTCGGATTGTCGGTAACCATCGGCGGCCTCGTCGACAACCTGGAAGAGTGCTGCAGCAAAGCCGAGTTGAAGCCCCACACCATCGTGCAGTCTCTGGGGGTTATGGGAAAAGTTGAAAAACTGCCCGAATCAGAGGTTCTGGAGATTGCGACGATGTGCGGTCACCATCTCGTGTCTTTTGATCTCATCAATACCCTGTCAAAAAAAGTGGCAAAGGGTAAGATCACCAGTGAGAAAGCAGGCAGAAAACTTGCGAAATGCTGTATTTGCGGCGTATTTAACCCGGCACGCGCGGCAGAAATCATTGAGGAGGTTGCGTCGAAGAGTTCATAATCCAAACGATATTTACGTTATAAGTCGGTCTGTATGCAGTGAAAGGATAACGTTGTTGTCGGGTCAGTATTGATCCGGCAGATAATCAAACCAGACATGGAGGATCGAGACATGGGAGGAGAATTAAAACGCAGTTTTTTGAAACTGGCAGTCCTGGTTACTTTCGCATTGGCAATCACAACTACGACCCTGGCGGCTGACGTAAAACTCCGTTATGCGCACGTGGGCTCAGAAGGCGATATCCAGCACTGGTACGGTGAAGAATTTGCAAAGAGGGCTCCTGAATGGACAGAAGGCAGGGTCACCGTCACCGTATTTCCGAACTCACAGATGGGCGGCGTGCAGGAACTGATTGACGGGGTCAAAAGCGGCTCCCTGTCTATGGGACACCATCAGTTCTCGTCACTGTCGCGCCTGGTCGAAAACATTGCCGTATTTGACGGACCGTTCGTCTACCGTGACGGCGACCATGCAATGCTGGCCTCCAGCCCCGGCTCGCCGGTGCTCAAGGAATTCAACGAGCAGTTGATCAAGGAAGGCAATATGCGGATCATCGGCACCCTGTTCCGGGGAGCCCGGCAGATGACCTGCAAATTCCCGGTTTATGAACCGAAGGACACGCCGGCAAGCCGTTCCGCGGCGTTCCTATCCCGCTCTGGACCACCATGGTCAAAGGCATGGGGGCAATCCCGACGCCGGTGGAAGTAAGTGAACTGCCGACCGCATTGATGACGGGTATGGTCGTCGGTCAGGAAAATCCGCTCACCATGATCAATGCCAACAAGCTGTATGAAGTACAGTCCCACGTCATGCTGACCGGTCATATGCAGAATGTACTGCCGGTATTCATCAATGAGAATGAATGGCAGAAGATTTCAGAAGCTGATCGCGAGGCAATCCTGAAAGGCGCCGCAGAGCTTGGCCAGGAAACGCTGGCAATGGCCAAGAAGGCTGAGAAGGATCTGATCGGCGTACTGACGGAAAAGGGCATGACCTTCATTACCGAGAAAGACGGCCTGAAGAGCGATATGTTCCGTGAAGGAGTACTCAAGCAGGTAACGATCGACTTCCCCGACTGGCCTCCGTTCTATGAGAAGATAGCCAAAGTCGGCATGTAGAGATATATTCTTCTCAGCATCTGGTAATCGTGCATGGGTGACCGGTAGACAATGCCGCCGGAAACCCGTGTACGACAGCATTCATGATGTAGGTCGGACGAGGGAGATGGTATGACCGAGGAGAAGGCGCCTGCAAGCAACGGCGAGTTTGAAGACATTTCCACCTACAGGATAGACCGGATCGCAGAACCGGTCCGGAAAGCCTTTCGTATCCTGAGTATCGCCCTTCTCGCTCTGGTGATCTCACTGCCCGGCCTGCAGATATTTCTGCGGGAAATTACCC
The DNA here is from genome assembly GCA_037387205.1 of Desulfofustis sp. Classification (GTDB taxonomy): domain Bacteria; phylum Desulfobacterota; class Desulfobulbia; order Desulfobulbales; family Desulfocapsaceae; genus JABDQA01. The sequence goes on along the minus strand of JARRLH010000148.1, from coordinate 999 downwards.
ATACACCCTTCATCGGGGCGGCCGAACTTGCCCGTTTCATGCTGATCTGCACGGTTTTCATCGCCCTGCCCTACGTGATATCTTCCGGGGCAAATATCAGGATGGAAGAAATCCAGCTCGCGATGCCGGCTCCCGTCATCAGGATTTTGCGGATCATCATCCCGTTTCTCAGTACGGTCAGCTTCGGGTTCATCGTCTACTCGACGTTTATTGCAACAATCAGCAATCTTAACAACGCGACTCCGACACTCGGTATCCCCTATTTCATATTTTTCTCGGCAACGTTCCTCGGCTGCATGATGACCGCGTTCGAAAGCGGCGTCCAGTTCTGGAAGGCCCTCACCAATCGACCCCTCTACGTCAAATTCGAGGCCGAGCGTCCACCTGACGAACTGACAGAACTCTAGACGTGCAGCCATATTATGTCGAATTTCAAATCAAGGTCTAGCTGATGGGATTTCTGATCCTCCTCTCCTTCGCCCTGCTGTTCATCTGCGGGTTTCCGGTCACCTTATCGATCCTCATTCCGGCGCTCACGTATATAGCCCTGTCCGATTTTCCGATAGAGCTGATCTCGCAGCGGATGGTTTACGCGCTCGACAGCTTTCCGCTCGTGGCGGTCCCTATCTTCATATTCGTGGGAAACCTCATGAATCAGGCCGGCATCACGCGCCGCATCTTCCGTTTCGCCGACACCCTGGTGGGCCGCACCCCCGGCGGGCTGGCCCAAGTAAACATTTTCTCGAGCCTGATTTTTTCAGGTATGTCCGGAGCTGCGCTGGCCGACGTCGGCGGACTTGGCCGCATCGAGGTCAAGGCAATGAAGGAACGGGGGTTCAAAAGCGATTTCGCGGCGGCGGTAACGTGCTCATCGGCAATCGTCGGGCCGATTTTTCCGCCGTCGATTCCCTTGATCATTTACGGATCCATAACCAGCGTGACACATATTGCTGCCGGGATAATACCGGCGAGAAGCAGCTGGACGATGGACACGCTGGT